>CAZFBU010000065.1:0-21419 GCA_964517175.1 uncultured Saprospiraceae bacterium | reverse complement strand
GGATTTTATTTCAATTTGCCAAACACTCTTCTTCCCCAGAAAAGTACCTGAAAACCATAAATGACCAACCAAAACAGCAGCGCCGCGAATGACAGGGCGCCGAGCGCAGCGAAGGGGCGGAAGGCGCGAAGATTCACATCAAAAAATTCATAGCTGATAAAGTCGGCCAATACAAAGAAAGTGTGAATGCAGAACAGCACGAAAAGCGTTTGCACCAGAATGCGCAAATACAAAATTTGTTTTTGCTGCTTGCGTTCTCTTATTTCCCGCTGTTTGCGCCGAATATAACGCCAGGAAAAGTAGAGGTAAGCGAAAAAATTGATCAGATAAAATAGCTGCTCGTAGCGCCCGTAAAAAAATGCGTTGACGCTGTTGCGCCCCAGCGGCTCGGTGAAGTCTTTTGTCGTAAAAAGAATGCCTGCAAAAAAAATAAACTGCAAAACCGGCAGGATAAAATGCTTGATATCCGTGGAGCGGAATTGATAGATCGGGTAGAGGGTTAATTTTACATGATAGAACAGCAAAGTGGGAAATGCCAGCGTGTAGTACATCGGCAGATAACTTAGCCAGGGGTAGCGAGTGAACGTGCCAGTCATAATAAAAACATTGTGCAGCAGCGTGAGCCCGAATGAAATGAGCAAAAAACCATAGAAAGCATTGGCGCGTTTTTCGCCCGTGCTTTTGAAAAAGAAGAGCACCCCGATTCCCAGCCCCGACAAAACGTCAACGCCCAAGACCAGAATGAGCAGGTAGAATAGTATCTGGTTGATGTCCATGCGTTCGGGTGGATTTGAAAAAAACAAAATTATGGTAACCAAAGGTACGACTTTATCCAACAAATAAAGCCGATCCTATCCTATTTAGGGCAAACGCATCAAAGTATTGTTATTTTGCAAACCGCTTAATGATGAAGTCAAAGCCTCTTCTAATGAAGTCAGGATACAAGGTTTTCCCGAAGGGATCTCTACGGGGCTTCCGCGAAGTGTCTCTGGATTACGAACAGGTAGCCCTATTGTTAGCGATGTTCTTACCCAGAAGAGGGAAAGTCACCTGATGTATTGATCGAACGGAATGGGATTTTGGCAAATGCCAGGTCAATATACTAATTGATAGTTATCAGGTGCCGGGCGAATCAGTTTGTTTTTGGGCGATCGGGAATTTATAGGTCACCGTTGGCTCAAATTCCTAAAGGATCGGGGCATTTTTGTTCTGCGTTCGTGTTCCCCAAACATTACAAAATCACGCATCGAAAATCTGCGCGAGAGATAAAACTTAATAAACTTTTACAACAGCTTTTGCCGCCCGACGATTTTCCTGCCCGTCTAGGAAATATTTCCTAATCATTAGAAAACTTTTTCTAATTCGGAATAATATTATATTTTGAGATCGATTTCATTTGCATGCACTTTTGCAGTAAAAATTGAAAACTCAAAATAAAATCAGGTATGTCAAACACTAAAGCACCCAAATCATCCAGAAATATGCGGGGAACCATCTCTTGCGATAATACCACGATGCACTTGCTGCAGGCTAATGACTTCGTAGCAGAATCGATTAGAAAGGAAATGCGCGAGCAGAATATTCTTCTGGTCAATATCACTTCTTCTGCCGGTAGTGGCAAGACAACGCTCATGCAGGAAACAGCCAGACGCCTAAAAGACAAGGTCAATATGGCAGTCATGGTGGGCGATCTGGATACCGAGCGCGACGCCGACCGCATCCGCGAGACGGGCATTCAAGCGCGGCAAATCGTTACGGGCGGCATCTGCCACCTGGAGGCGCAAATGATCTGGCAGGCAATGCAGGTGATGGATTTGGAAGGTGTAGAACTCTTGTTCATTGAAAATGTTGGCAATCTGGTGTGCCCGGCTTCGTACGATCTGGGAGAAGATTTTCGCGTGACGCTGATCGCCACCACCGAAGGCGATGATAAGCCCAAAAAATACCCTCGAATGTTTTTGACCAGCGAATTGATGCTGGTTTCTAAGTCAGATTTATTGCCATACTTGCCGTTCAGTGTTGATGCAGTGATAAAAGATGCCCGCGAGGTCAATCCTAACATCGAAGCCATGCAAATTTCCAGTACCAATGGCGAAGGAATCGATGCTTGGTGCAACTGGCTGCTGGCAAGAGTGGCGGAAAAGCAAGCATCAGTAGCAGAATCAGCGGTGTAACCCAAGTTTATGCTACCGGCATTGAAACATACAACGCAAATTTCTGCAAACACCGATACCAAAACCTGGCATATTCATGTTCAGGGGCAGGTACAGGGCGTGGGGTTTCGCCCTTTTGTCTGGCATTTGGCGCAGCAGTATGCATTGCAGGGCTGGGTGAACAACGCAGCGGATGGCGTGCATGTAGTTTTTAATGCGGAGGCATCTTTAGCAAAAGCATTTTATGCCGATTTGGTAAAACAAGCCCCGAAGCTGGCGCGAATAGTTGGACATAAGTTAGAAAAAACAACGTCGGCGACGTTCCATGCTTTTGAAATAGTGACCAGCGACCAGGAACGGGAAGCTAATTTGTTGTTAACGCCAGATTTTGCGCTGTGCGCGGATTGTCGGGCGGAATTGCATGATGCTACCAATTGCCGGTATCGTTATCCATTTATTACCTGCACCAATTGCGGTCCGCGGTTTTCTATTATTAAAAAATTGCCTTATGATCGCGAGCGCACCACCATGCAATCTTTTACAATGTGCCTGGTTTGCCAATCGGAATATGAAGAGGTAACCGATCGCAGGTATTATTCGCAGACTAATTCCTGTACTACTTGCGGTATTCAATTACAATTTACGGATACAAAGACAAATACCATTTTAGATCACCCCCTGGAAAAGACGATCCAGTATTTACGAACTGGAAAAATTGGCGCGGTGAAAGGCATTGGCGGCTATTTGCTTCTGTGCGATGCTACTAATGCCCTGGCAATCCAAACTTTACGGGCACGCAAGCATCGCCCGACCAAACCATTGGCACTTTTGTATCCAAATGAGGCTGTTCTAGCGTTGGATGCAATAATTCGACCGTCAGAACTGGCAACTTTACAAAGCCCGGAGGCACCAATTGTGTTATTAGACCTGCTGGCAGCGCCAAAAAGCGGTATTCAAACGGAAATCATTGCGCCCGGGCTGTCGCAAATTGGAGTCATGCTACCCTATGCGCCCTTACTGGAGTTAATTGCTAAAGATTTTGGAAAACCATTGGTAGCAACCAGTGGAAATATTAGCGGTTCGCCCATCATTTTTAGAGACGAACAAGCCCGAGAAGCTCTGGGAAGCATCGCTGATTTTATTCTGTTAAACAATCGGGAGATCGTCATGCCGCAGGATGATTCAGTGGTTCAATTTTCCCAAAAAAACCAACAAAAAATTATTTTACGACGGTCGCGGGGCTTGGCGCCAACGTTTATTGAGCCTTCGGTTTTAAAAAAGATCGGCAAAAGCAAAATATCAGCCCTGGCGATGGGTGCTTCGATGAAAAGCACCTTTTCCTGGGCGCATCGCGGCAATCTTTACATCAGCCCGTACCTCGGCGATCTGGAGAGCTACGACACGCAACAGCATTTCCGAGGTACGTTGGCGCATTTTTTGCAGTTGTTTGATGCTCGGCCAGCGCAATTGATCGTAGATAAACACCCGGCGTATTTTTCTACGCATTTAGGCGAGGAACTTGCTGAGCGCTGGGAAGTTCCAATCACGCAAGTACAGCACCACGAGGCGCACGCGGCGGCGGTTTTAGCGGAGAATGACCTGCTGGAAGCGGGCGAACCCGTGCTTTGCATCGTTTGGGATGGCACGGGCTACGGGCACGATGGGCAAGTGTGGGGCGGCGAGTTTTTTCGCTGCGATGAAGGCGCATTTTTAAGGGCTTATTATTTTGATTATTTTCCATTTATCCTGAGCGACAAAATGCCACGGGAGCCACGTATCTCCGCGCTTTGCCTCGCGCATGATGTCATGGGTGCAGATGCTTTCCTGGAGCCTAAATTTACCGAAACGGAGTGGCATTTGTACCGAAGCCTGCTTCAGCAGCACGACGGCTTGCAGACATCGAGCGTCGGGCGGTTGTTTGATGGCGTTGCTTCGCTACTCGGCATTGCCGACAAGGTTAGTTACGAAGGCGAAGCGGCGATGCAACTGGAAACATTGGCAAAAAGCTACTTCCGGAAGCACGGTTTTGCATTTAGCGAAAGCTATATCATGGAAGGGGCGAGCTATTACCGAGTGCCGACGCAGACTTTGGTGCAAAATATCATATTTGACTTGCAAAAAGGCAGGCCTTTGGATTTCATTGCGGCAAAATTTCATTACTCTTTGGTAATTATCACGAAAAATGTGGCTCGTAACACGGGCTGCAAAAAGCTCGCATTTAGCGGAGGTGTTTTTCAGAATGCGTTGCTGGTTGATTTGATGATTCATACCTTAGAAAAGGAATTTGAACTGTATTTTCATCAGCAGCTTTCGCCGAATGACGAGTGCGTTTCATTTGGACAAATAATGATGTTTGACATAATAACTTAAAATCATACCAATATGTGTTTAGCAATTCCCGGAAAGATAAAAAGCATTGAGCATCAGTACGATGGTTTGGTGCGCATGGCAAAAATCCAATTTGGCGGCATCATGAAAGAAGCCAGTCTGGAAATGGTACCCAAAGCAAAAGAAGGCGATTATGTGCTGGTGCATGTGGGCGTCGCCATCAGCATTGTAGATGAAGAAGAAGCGCAAAAGACCTTTAAATATCTCGAAGAAATCGGCGAACTCGACGAACTGGCAGAAAGCAGTCAGATTGATAAACATTAAAAGATAACTAATTTTATTATGAAAAAAACATTAAGTAACCGGACAAATTTATGGCATTGCTATCTCTTCGGGATTTTTTATTTGACAGGATTAACAAGATTGACAGGATACCGTAAATCGAAGATTTACGGCATTCTGAATCCTGAAAATCCCGTAAATCCTGTCTATTTTATTGACAATTTAATTCTGTCCAGACACTTATTACTCTTATTAGCAACCTGGTTTTTATTTACTTCGCATGAGTTTTGGTTAGCGCCTGCAAAATACCGGCTGGCGGCAGGGCAAACCGGGCAGGTTGACCTATTGGTTGGCGAAGATTTTCACGGCGAGTACTGGGGGAGTCGCGGCGAGCGTACCCTGAGCCTGCACCATCATTTTGGTAAAAAGAAGAAAAACCTCACCAAGCAAGCTGTGGCGACCGATTCGGCAAGTATCAACTTTTCCACCAGGAAAGCAGGCACGCATTTGCTGGCAATGCGCTCAAAAAACTCTTTCATTGAATTGGAAGGCCCTGCATTTAATGGCTACCTCGAAGAAGATGGCATCGAGAATATCCTGGCGCTGCGCAAGGAGCGGGGCGAGATGGACAAACCGGCTCGCGAATTTTACCAGCGTTGCGCAAAGGCGCTCGTGCAGGTAGGCGATGAAACCGATGAAACGTACAAAACCAATTGCGGCATGCCGCTGGAGATTATTCCGCTGGCAAATCCTTACAAATTGAACGTTGGCGACAAGCTGCCGGTGCAAATTTTGTTCGAAGGCAAACCCTGGACAGACGCAGTCGTGCGCACTTGGCACAAAATGGACGAGACAAAGACCAACAAAGCCGATCACCGAACCAATGGCGAGGGTATTGCCGAAATTGAATTGAACGCCAAAGGTTACTGGATGATCTCGCTGGTGCGAATGGTCGAAAATATCGATAAGAGCCAAGCTGATTACCAGAGTTTTTGGGGAAGCTTGACGTTTGAAATGTGATCTGAAATGATGTCTGGCATCTTAAAGTCGGACATCCTAAAGTCTTATAAAAATGAAATACATCAATGAATATCGAAGTCCTGAAATGGTTGAAAAATACCTGGACGAATTGCATAAAACGGTCTCCCAGCCCTGGACGATCATGGAAGTCTGCGGTGGACAAACGCATAGCCTGGTCAAAAATGGCATATTGAATATGCTGCCGAAGGAAGTGACGATGGTGCACGGTCCGGGTTGTCCGGTTTGCGTCACGCCCCTGAATTTGATTGATAAAGCAGTTTATCTGGCGGAAGAAAAGAATGTCATTCTTTGCTCTTTTGGTGATATGCTGCGCGTGCCTGGGTCGAAACGGAGCTTGTTGGAAGCCAAAGCAAATGGCGCGGATGTCCGGATTTTGTACTCGCCACTGGAGGCGGTGAAATTGGCGCAACAGCACCCCGATCGGGAGGTGGTATTCTTTGCGGTAGGCTTCGAGACAACAGCTCCGGCCAATGCGCTCTCGGTCATCCATGCGTATCGTGCGGGCGTGAAAAATTATTCAATTCTGGCGTCGCATGTGGTAGTACCTCCGGCAATCGAGGCGGTAATGAACGATGACGAATCCATGATACAGGGCTTTCTGGCGGCGGGGCACGTGTGCACCATCATGGGTATTGATGAGTATTTTCCATTGGTGGAGCAGTATAAAATTCCAATTGTCGTGACCGGCTTCGAGCCTGTGGATTTATTGCAAGGCATTTTGATGGTTGTTCGCCAATTAGAAAACGGTAAGCACTTTTTGGATAATCAATACAAGCGCGTGGTCAAGCCAGAAGGTAATCCGGAGGCGCGCAAAGTGATCGAACAGGTATTTGAAACGACCGATCGCGAATGGCGAGGCATCGGTACCATTCCAATGAGCGGCTATGAGGTTCGGGCGGAATTTGAGCAGTATGATGCAGACAAAAAGTTCTCGGTCAACATTGAGAAAGTAGCGGAAAGCGACGAGTGCATCGCTGGACAAGTCTTGAAAGGCATCAAGAAGCCACATGAATGTCCGCAATTTGGTAAAAAATGCAAACCGCAATCGCCGCTGGGGGCGCCCATGGTCTCCTCGGAGGGGGCTTGCGCGGCATACTATCATTTTGCCCAAGCGATGGAAGGATTGGAGATTAGTCGATAATTATACCGTTATGGTACACTGATTTTTTATGGTTTTGATGATTGGTTATGATTTTGATCTGCGACCATTAAACCGCTACACCATCAAACCGATACACCATTATACCGCTACACCGTTATACCGAAATAACATGAACCAGGAAAAAATAAGAATGCAAATGCAATGTCCGATGCCAACGCTGGACTTCGACGTCATCACGCTGGGGCACGGCAGCGGCGGCTTGCTCACCAATAAGCTGCTCGACAGCGGCGTGTTTGATGTGTTAAAAAATGATCTGCTGAATAAGCGACATGACGGCGCGGTGCTGGATTTATCGGGCAAAACGGCATTTACAACCGATAGTTTTGTGGTATCTCCCATTTTCTTTCCGGGTGGAAATATCGGCGAACTGGCGGTGAACGGTACAGTTAATGACCTGGCGATGTGCGGCGCGATTCCGCAGTATTTATCGTTGAGTTTTATCATCGAAGAAGGCTTGACAATGACGGCTTTCTGGGATATTTTGGTGGCAATCAAATACGCAGCGGAGCAGGCGGGCGTGCAAATCGTGACCGGCGATACGAAGGTCGTCGAACGCGGCAAAGGGGATCAGATTTTCATCAACACAACGGGCTTGGGGAAGGTACATCCGGGGGCGAACATTGATATTTCCAACATTCTACCCGGCGACAAGATCATTTTGAGTGGCAACCTGGCAACGCATGGCATCGCCATTATGAGCGTGCGCGAGGGCTTGGAGTTTGAAACGACCATCGAAAGCGATACCACGAATTTGAATCACATTGTAAAACAGTTGCTAGACGAATTTGGGGCGGATATTCACTTGCTGCGTGATCCCACGCGCGGCGGCGTGGCGACCGTGCTCAGCGAAATCGCGCGCGACCGCAAGCTGGGCGTGGATATTCACCAACGATATTTTCCGATTGCGGAAGAAGTCAGCGGAGCTTGTGAGTTATTGGGGCTTGATCCACTTTATGTGGCGAATGAAGGTACGTTTATTGCGGTCGTGGCGGCGGATATTGCAGATTCATTCGTTGCTAATTTGAAAATGCTGGACAAAGGTAAAAACGCAGCGATTATCGGCGAGGTTGTGAAAACACACCCCAGACAAGTCGTTCTGACCAGTCAAATTGGCGGTAAGCGCGTGGTGAATATGTTGGTCGGCGAACAACTGCCGCGTATTTGTTAATCAAAACGCTTTGCAAACGAAATGGAAAAATGGTCGCTCAACATAAGTTTAAAAAAAGAGATGCCATCTGGCGAAAGCCAGAAAGTGCTGCCGGAGATGATCGAACGATCTTGGCTGTTCAAAGGCGATCCCGGTAATTCATTTCTAGCGCCGCGCGGCGTTTTTCTCGTTAAAGGTCATTTGATCGTTTCTGATACCGGACAAAATCGGGTTTTCATCTGGAAAAATCTGGCTGCGGTGCTGGCTTCCGATGGCTACCTTACGCCGGACGTGGTCCTGGGGCAAATAGCTGCCGGCGATACCGGTCGAAATGCAAATGCCGCAGTTGCCGCGTCTTCTTTGCAATATCCATCAGGCTTATGGTCAGATGGGCAGCGATTGATCGTTGCAGATGCCTGGAATCATCGCGTATTAATTTGGCACAACTTGCCTACCCGGCACGGTCAAGCGGCGGATGTCGTCATTGGGCAACCCAATTTTCAAAGCAATCAACCCAATGTAACCGGTATCGGGCAGGCTCCCAGCGCGCGCAGTTTGAACTGGTGCTACGGCGTTTTTTCTGATGGCGAAAAACTTTGGATTGCTGATACGGGCAACCGTCGAGTATTGGTTTTTAATAAAATTCCAGCGCAAAATTTCGCGAAAGCAGATGCTGTGATCGGAAAAATGAGCTTCACCGAACGAGACTACGATCACCGAGATGCGATTTGGCCCTATTCGGTGAAGGTCAGCCCGTCGGGCGCGATGACGATCGCCGATACGCAGTATTACCGGGTGTTGCTTTGGCACGATTGGCAAACGGCATTGCAACAAAAAGCAGATGTTATCATCGGGCAGCCAGATTTTGATAGCAATGGCATGAATCAATACGGACTATCGCCGCAGGCAAAAACGCTAAGTTGGTGCTATGACACTTGCTTTAATGGCGATGGTTTATTTGTAGCAGATACAGGTAACAGCCGCGCACTTTGGTTTGAAAAAATGCCACAGACTTCAAATATGCCGGCGACAAATGTAATAGGCAAGAACGATTTTTATACGGGCAGTGAAAATCCCGATACCATTTTCGGTACGGAAAAGACGCTATATTGGCCCTTCTCGGTTTGTGCCGATGGCAAATATCTTGCACTGGCAGACACAGGAAATCACCGTATTTTTATTCATCAACTAAACACTTAATTGACCTATTATGGAAGTAGCATTTCCACTATTATTCGCCGCGGTGGTCGGCTTCACGCACGCCTTCGAAGCAGATCATTTACTGGCGGTCAGCAACATTGTCACCAAGCGGAACCGCCTGTTGCTGGCAATAAAAGATGGCATGTATTGGGGGTTGGGGCACACGTCCACTATTTTTATTATTGGCTTATTGATGATTGTAGGTAAAATGGCGATTTCCGAACATGCTTTTTCTTACTTTGAAGCGGCGGTCGGCTTCATGCTGATCGTTTTGGGGCTGGCGCGACTGTTGAAAATATTCCGAAGCAAAAAATCGCACGAGCATCTGCACGATCACAGCGAGGATCATCGGCTGGCTTATGGCGTAGGTCTGGTACACGGGCTGGCGGGTAGCGGCACGCTCATCGTTTTGGTAATGACACAGTTGGAAACGACGCTGAGTGCAATGACGTACCTGCTGATTTTTGGATTGGGTTCGGTGGTAGGCATGTTGTTGGCTTCGGGCGTGTTTAGCTTGCCATTTTCCAAAAGATTAACCTCCAATTATACCTTACAAATCGCGCTGACGCTTTTGTCTTCGGTGCTTTGCATTGGTTTTGGGGCGAAGGTGATTTTTGAAAACCTAGCATTGTAAATTATGGAGCCTACACCCAAGCAACATCTGCTCCTGGCGCTGAACCACTACGAAATCGAAATACGCAAGGACGCGGGTGAGCGTTTGGAATTGGAGCGCGATTACGAAGTAGAAATAGAATCCGGTTTTTTGTTTAAATTGCTGTGGCGGGGCGAGGTGGTCGCTCCATTTAATGATCTGGATGAAATGTGTCAATTTATAAAAATGAGCTAATGGAGGGTGAGAAAAAAGAGTTGACGGTTATAGCGCTTTCCGATAGTGAGTCGCAGCCCGGAAGCTATGCTTTGATTTTGGAGGACGCTGAGTCGAAACGACGCATTCCGATCATTATTGGGGCATTCGAGGCGCAGGCCATTGCCATCGCGATGGAGCGCATGCAGCCGGCTCGGCCGCTTACGCACGATTTACTGCATACTTTGATTGAAACGTTGGGTGGGAAAGTGCAGGAAATATTGATTTACAGTTTGTTAGAAGGAATTTTTTATGCTAAAATAATTTTGAAAAAGAATAGCGAAATGCTAGAGGTGGATGCCCGAACCTCCGATGCCATCGCGTTGGCGGTGCGGTGTCACGCACCTATTTTTACCTACGAAAAAATCATTGCTGAAGTTGGGCTGCTGCCCGAACGCAAGCTGGATATGTCGCAAAAAGGCCCACTCACCGGATATTCACTGGAAGAACTGGAGGAATTATTGGAGAAAGTTCTGGCGAAAGAGGACTACGAAAGCGCGGCCCGCATTCGGAATTTGATCAAGCAAAAACAAGAGAACTCCTAGCTTTTAATCTTGAAATTCGACACCACTAATGAGCAACTCCGTTCCTTTCACCACATTATTATTAGGCTTACCGCAACTACAAATGAAACGATAATTTTCAATTCTGGTATTTTTATTACAATCAGCGCAATAGATTTCGATGGGTACGAGCTCGATATGTAGTTTCACGTCCTTAAACTGCGGGCTATCCGTTGCTACTACTGCCTCGAAAGCATTCTGCATCAGAATTGGTTCGACATTGGAGAGCAAACCAATCCGTAAATTGATTCGCGTCAACCGCTGCAATTCTGCTGCCGGGAATTCTTGCTCCAATGTTCGGAAAATATTTCGGGTCAGGGATATTTCGTGCATGGTCATTATTATGTTGATAAATCTGGTAGTCGATAGTTGTCATAAACAAGAAGATGTTTCATAGATAAACACTGCATAAAAAAACATAAAAATAACTAGACAGAATTTACGGGATTTCCAGGATTTTGGATGCAGAAAATCTTTGATTTCCTGCATCTTGTTAATCTTGTCAATCCTGTCTAGTAATAGTCTAAATACTTATTCAAAAATCCGTTTGATATATCTCGCGCAATTTCGCAAGTTTTTCCAGGTGCTGCCGGGCATCTGCCTGCATATGTGCATCCGAAGCAAGATTCAGCACTTCCTGCGCTTTTTGGAGCATATCATTATATCGAATTTCGTTGAATGTATCTTCTTCATTACCAACATACCAGCAAGCTTCGATATAATTCAATAAGGTAATCGCCCGTTCTGTCGGAAATTCTTCGGCAGTACGAATGTTCAGTGCTTCCTGATAATAAAACAACGCTTTTTCATGATTATCGGAATGTACCGCCGCTGGATATTTAGTCATCGCATTACCAAAACTATTGCAAATCATTGCATATTCGTAAGGATATTGCTCTTTGGTGTAAAAGCTTAACGCTTCTTGGAAGGAGGAAGACGATATTGCCGCCCAAATACTTTTTTTCTTGACTTCATCAGGTATTTCTGAGTAAATAACTCCTAAATGATGTTGAATATCTGCAAAAACGGAAGGTGCTGCTTCGCGCGTGAAAACTTTCAATGCTTCTTGGTAGCTCTCCATCGCGCCGCGATAAAACTGCGGATTGCCACCTTGTGCCCAGGTATAGAGTAAGGTGCCTTTGCGGAATTGAGCATTGGCAACCAATTCCACAATATTTTCCTCTTCAAAAATAGCAATGGCTCGGCTGATGTAGCCCAGCGATTCGGAGAAGCTTTCGCTAATGTTGGCAATATGGGAGGCATCAATTAAGATCAGCCCCGCATCGACACTTCGCTCTTGATTTTCGTAGGCTTCCAGCACTTCCCAGAGTGTGGTTTTGATTTGTGCCAATAAAGTCTCATCGTACGGAACGGTCAATTTTTGCATCCAAACGCTTGATAATGCGCTTTTTAACTCAATTTTAGCTTCCGCCGAAAATGCATATTCGATGGCGTCGGTCAATATGTTTTCTGCCTTGTTCCACTCACCAATATCCGTGAGTAGCATCGCGTATTGCTTGACCGTAAATGCCCGGAATTCATCATTCGGCGCAGCTTGCAGAGCCTCTTCATAAAAATAAATCGTTTTTTGCAAATCGAAATCACCTTCACCCGAAGCAAAGTGACGCACGATGGCTTGATTGTGCATGAGCCGGTATTCCTCAAATTCTGAATATTCGGAAACCAGGGCATTTGGATCAACCGGAATGCCATTTTGTAACCGATTAATAAAATCAATTTCCAGCCAAAGTGTAGGATTTTCTTGTGCCAGATATTGATGCGCCTTTTCGTAGTTGCCCAATTTTGCAAAAATAAGCCCTAACAAATTTTCATCCGAAAAATACACTTCTTCGGGCATCAGGTAGGGTGGGAGTGCATTGTGCCAGTCAAGCGGCTGTCGGATGCCTTTATTCTTGACAATCAGGGCATAAGCGCTCTGCTCTGGTCGGTGTTTCAGAAAATCTTTGACGCTTACCAGTTCGCTGAGGCGAAATTCCCGGTGAATGGATTTATGAATCGCGTCCAGATATTCAGTTGTTGCATATATCGAAATCATGTTCTTTCATTTTTAGCGTCCCCCTTACATCCTTCCGGATAGCTCGTTGCAGGATGTTGGCATAGTTTTGTGCTCTTGTTTTTGAATGGTAATCGTCGATAAATTTACACAAAAAGCGATACGGATTTTCAATAGCGATAAAAATCATAAACACCTGCCAGCGACGCCGTTTTTCAATAATAAAATAGCGGACTTCCGTATCCAATAGCCATTTGTCGTTTTGCAGAAACTGCGCGTCGCGGGCATCGCCAAGCCGGCTGTCGCGCTGAAAATCCGGTATATTCGGGCGATATGCCTCCATACAATTAGAATTTCACCTGCAACATTTGCATGCCAGGTGCAGCGACAAAAACAAGCTCCCGATCGGCATCATTAAGCTCATTGTCAATGATAATTTCCTCCAGCGAGAGTGATTTATCGCCTTTTGCACTTTTGGTTTTCAACATGATCATCGAGCATTCGTGCGCCTGCTTGAAGGTAGCGTCCGTATCTGGTGCAAGGATTAAAGTTTTCAAATTATCATAATAAACAGCCAGGACTTGTTGTGCATTGCCGAAGGCATTTTCAGCTACTTTTGCATCAATCCAAAGGTGCCGGTTGCGGAGTTGCACTTCACCGCCAGTATTCTGTTGATTGGGTGTGTCCGGCGTCGGTTGAGTTGCGCCGGGTATAAATTGAAATATTTTTTCCATATCGACTGATTTTTGCCTTCGTGCTAATTTGCAACTTCCAGGGGTACATCCTCTTTGATAAAATCAACAACCCGATGGCCTGCTTCTTTTACAGCTTCACTGAGCCCGATTTCTAGTCGAGTATTAGTAACCGCGACAAGATATACTTGAATATCAGATGGATAATCATCCTGTAGAATTTTCTTTGCGTAGGACAAAGCCTGATCCCATTTCAAAGAATGCAGAAAAACCATCGGATCATCCTGAACAGCCGTGTCAATCTCTGTAGCCGGCAATCGGTAGAGCGTGCCATCTGCTTCGCCCGTGTTTATGACTGCATCGACAAGGATAATACGTTCATGCCCTTTTAGTTGAAAAAGCACTTCAAAAGCCGATGTACCCATATCGAGTATGGAGATATCATTTCGGTTTTTGAATTCCGCCTGCAATTGTTCCATTACATAACAGCCAATGCCATCATCGCTCCGCGCCGGATTACCAAAGCCCAAGATTGCTGTTTTTTTCATGTAAATTTTATTGAAAACGTAAAGCTGGTTCAAATCCTGCGACTCAAACCAGCTATCGTGTTTACGGAAAATTGGACTGTTTACAATTTAAATTTTGCCAACTGCTCGCCCGATTTTGCATCGTGGGCATGCACGGTGCACACCAGGCAAGAATCGAAAGAGCGCGCCACCATTCCCACTTCCACCGGATCGTGCGGATCTTCAATCTCCGTGCCTTCCAGCGCAGATTCGATCGGACCGGGATTACCTTCCCCATCATTCGGGCCGACGTTCCAGGTTGTTGGCGCTACCACCTGGTAGTTTTTGATTACGCCGTTTTCAATTTCAATCCAGTGCGCCAGTGCGCCGCGGGCTGCTTCGGTTGCGCCCCAGCCTTTACCGTCAATTTCCTTCGGCTTGATGTAAAATTCGCTATCCAAATCAACTTGTCCGAGCCATTCGTTGATATAGTTATAAATCCTCGGCGCTTCGTGCATTCTCGCCAGCACTCTGGTGAATACGCTCGGCCCTTTTTCTTGCATAATATTCAGGAAGAGCGGATCCTGGATTTGGTGTGTTTCATTCGCAGGATTGGAGTTCATGATTACCCGTGCTAAAGGTCCTGCCTCTGCAGAGAATCCCATATAACGCGGCGCTTTCGACCAGCTATACTTGCCTTTGAAATCTGTTTCTTCCAGGTTTTGCGAAGGCACTGGCGTTGGCAATGGTTCACTCCATGGGTGTACAGCAGGGGTATCGGCGTACCAAGAATGAGATACATGCTCCGAAATCTGCATGTGATCCATTGGATGATATTTCTTACCATCCCAGAAACCACCGGGGCTAATGACTGCGTGTTGCCTTCCTTCGATAGTCGGATGATTGTACAAATCTTTGTGAAGATACGTACCGTGAGCCATGAATTTGCCCACACCCTGCCCGAATTGATCCAGCCCGAACTCCAAGCCTGCACGAATGAACAATCCCAGGTCACTATTGCGCTGCGATTCATTTTCTTCTACCCAAGCCATGAGGTCATCCCAGGTCTTGATTTCCATGTAGCGTTCGATCGAGCAGCCCAACCAAACCGTTTCCAGCCATTCATTGCGGAATTGATTCATGATGGAAGTAGCTCGCGTTATATCTTTCAAAGTTGGTGCGCACATAACGCCACCGGGTACCATGTAAGAAGAGTGCGGCCACTGCCCGCCAAACAGTGCATACACCTCCACCGGGCGACCACTGGCTACGACGCCTTTTTGGAAAGAAGTGCCCACGTAAGCCGCAAAACGCTTCACTACTTCTTGGTACAAAGGTTTGTTGGCAAATTTTTTATTGGCCATATCTGTCGCAAAAATTGCATAAAACCAACGTGGAATACTTTGAATCGTTTCCGTTGCCTGACCAATAGCTCGCAGTAGCAAAGCATTTGGTGGCAAAGTTGTTTTCCAGGCAGTATCCAATGCAGAAGATGCGCAATACAAGTGCGAGCCACCACAAATACCACAAATACGTGGTGTGACGATCAAGCCCGACTGCGGATCCTTGCCCGCCATAATTTGCTCAAAGCCCCGAAACATAGCCGCTTGCGTGTGTGCGCGCGTCACGACGCCGCCTTCCATGTAAACCTTTACGTCGAGGTCGCCTTCTACTCGTCCAACAGGCGATATATTTAGTTCTTTATAAGTGCTCATGCTTGCGTTTTTGAATTTTAATGATTAAGAATCCGTCAACTTACTTCGATGTCTCAAAGTGCTCCTTATTAGTACCCGTAACTTTTTCGACTGTACCCATCACTTTTTCAAAGCCAGCTCTTGTATAATAAGCTAACTTACTTGTTCCGGCCGGCACATCTTTTGGTAAGAAGCCGAGATATTTCATCGTTTTGAAGACACTACCTTTTACTAAATCGTGGTGCGGGAAGCCCGGCTCGGTACAGCCCAAGCAAGGGTGATTCGCACGGGTTTTGCTCGATTGACGATTCCAGAGGATGCGATTGCAACTCGCACGCGTCATTGGCCCGCGGCAGCCTACTTCGTAAAACAGGCATCCGCCGCGTTTGCCAAAGTGGCCGTCCACTTTTTGGGCAAAGCTGATGGCGTTCGGACAGCCGGTTTGCACAAAATCGGTAAAGAAAGTTTTCGGGCGGTGGTATTCGTCGAGCAATACATCACCGACACGACCGGTAGAAATAGCAACCAGTATTTGCGTCACCCAGTCGGGATGCGCCGGACAACCGGGAATATTGATGACCGGCAGCCCACCTTTTGACTTGTAGTCGGCACCCAAAAAGCCGCCTTTTTGTTTCTTCAAAAATTGCATACCCGTTGATTCGCTTGGATTTGGCGGAACCGCAGGAATACCACCCCAGGTAGCGCAATCGCCAATGGCTACGACAAATCCGGCTACTGCTGATAGTTCCTTGATCCAATCCATCATTGGACGATCGCAAAAGTAGTTCATCGTACCGGTTCCATTTGGTCCCTGCACAATTGAACCCTCATAGACCAGAATATCCAGTTGGGTTTTGCCAGCCTTGATATCTTCCATCATTTCTTCCACTTGATGACCAATTTCCAGACCTATGGAAGGATGCCATAGAATATTGATGCCGAAGTCGGTTACCAACTCTACAACCGTGGGTTCCTGTGCATTCAGGAAAGACATCGTGTTGCCACTACATGCCCCGCCCTGCAGCCAAAGTAAGTTAGCCATGCGAATCTTTTTTTTTAATGATTTATTTTAAACTCCGGTCATTACCCGAAAAATAATTTTGAGTAAAGACCCGATTGTCACAAATATAGTTTGTGTTTTGAAATTAGAAAATTTTTTCTAGGAAAAATTAGAAAAAATTTACTAATTAGACTAAGTATAATTAATCTGTTGAAGATAGACCCGGGAAAAAGCTTGAAATACTTGAACGAAGGCTGTACTCAAGGGCGCTTAAATGTGAATGGTTGGGGAGATGGTCGTGGCGTATTCTGTCTGCCCTTCTGGAGTAAAATACGGTAGCAGTTGACTCCAGACGGCTTCTTTATATTTGCACTCTTCGATGGGCAAGCCGCGCAGGATTTGCTGGGGCGTCCAGAAAACGATGGTCATCCAGATGTTATTGGCAAGTAAGTCGTAGGCTTTGGGCGACGGTTCGGGTATCAGAATGCCTCTTTGTATATTGAAATCAATGCGTTTTCTAATCTGCGCCATCATTTTATTGACGTATTGATGCCATTGCTCGATAACGGCGGGAAGCGAGCGTTCCACTTCAAAAAGATCGGTTAGGTAAAAACGATATTCGTGGAAGAAGTTAAAATACTTTGATAGCTGTTGATTGAAATCCAGCAAATTGGGTTGCAACAAATAAGAAGAGAGAATTTCGGCAAACTCCTCGAAAAGTGTTTCATAAACATGAGTGACAATCGCCTCTTTGTTCTTGAAGTGATAAGCCAGATTGCCAACGCTGATTCCTGCCTCATCGGCAATTTGCTGCAGCCGCACATTTGCCAGCCCGTTTTCATTGAACAACAGAACGGCGGCTTCAAAAATTTTTTCTTTGGTTGAGGTCTGCATGATACTAGATTTAGCTATGCAAATTTAGAAAATATTTTCTAAGGATTCTAGTTTGCTCTAAGTTACCTGAAAGATAAACGAGTACGGAATCATGCCTAATTTAACAATATTTTCAGGTCTTTTAAATCTACTGATAAGGTACCCCGTTGGTCTTTTGCTGCCAAGCGACGCATGTAAGTAGCCATTAGATTCGCCCGGTTTTTTGTCGAATTAGAAGTGATATAGCGGCTCACAAATTTCATAGGCTGCTGATAATGAGCAAATAATAAATGAATTTCCCAGCTACCTTTACGCAGTAAAAGCCGGTCAATGACGGCTGTATTGGAAAGCCATTCGTCATCGAGCAGAAAAGACAAATCGGCAGCCCCGCCGGCTGCATCCGTAAAATGCAGGGCATTCAGCGCTTCGAGAGCATTCTGATAGGCGGTTTCGGTAATGTGAAAAGGTGGTTTCATGGCATGAAGATAGAAAATATCTGATAGATTAAATCAGGTCGGCAGCGATCATGGCGTTGAGTTGCTGAAACTCCTGCTCACCTCTTTCCGTAAAAATGGGCAGGAACAAGCTCCAGAGTGCGTGCCGGTAGCCGGCAAAATGATCGGTAGTGTTGCCCAGTATTTTCTGGCGGCTCAGCCACATATCGCTGGTCATCCAGTATTGTTGCGCCAATTGCTGGTACTGGTTGGGTGCAATTTCTGTTTTAAAAACACCCCGGGAGATATTGAACCGAATCATCGTTTCCAACTGTTGTACCTGCCAGGTGTGGTGGATTCGGTGCGCATCGCGAATAGCGGGGAAAGCCCGCATGACCTCCAGCGTGTCGAGGTAAAAAAAAGAGTAAGCCTGCTGCAGGGCAAATGTGCGGCGCATCTGTCTTTCGATGTCTTCAAACAATGGCACAATCCGAAATTCCATCAGCAGGATCTCCTGCTTTCGTTTTAGCTGATTCCAGATGGCATCCACGATGTCTTCTTTGGTTCGGTAGTGGTACGTCATGTTGCCAATGCTGATAAAAGCTTCATCTGCAAGGTGTTGCAGGCGAACATTGACCAGCCCGTCCCGGTTGAATAACGCCAGGGCGGCGTCCAGTATTTTTTGTTTTGTATCGGCTGATGCCATGATTTCGTGCAATTTTTATCAATATTTCCACTGCTTCCGTCCAGTAAAAAGGAAGATGTTGCCAAATGCTGCTGCTCCAGATACGAGCCTGATGCGGACGCTGCCATCCAAAGTGCTAATATAACCCAAAGAATTCGGACAGGAATATTTCTACCCCACACGAAGCGTCGATGGGCTGCACTTTCCTCTTCTTTTTGTCTCATTTTTTTGAGACTTGGCTAATTATTAACAAAAATCCTCCGTCGTTGCTTTCTCATCGTTGGTTTTATTGTGTTATTTTTACGGTGTTATTCTACATGCGGGGCAATTTTTTACGTAAGTAGAGTGTCTATTGAGAAAAACAAAACACCTTACTCCCTTAAACTACGCCTTATGAAAATCAGGTTGAAACACGCTTTTTGTATCATATTTTTTTGGGGATGCTATCACGCTTTCGCGCAAAATGCGACGCTGCCCAACCCGTCGGGTTGTAAGCTGGGGCTGCCAATCACGGATAACAATTGTCCGGATAATAGCGCTTTCTACGATCCGGACGAATTCGCAATCAATGTAACCAATGCACCAGGCTCAAGGCTGGGCGATGATGTTTACCTGAAGGAACTGCGGCTCATGATTGCGCACCCCTGGGCGGGCGATCTGGACATCAGCCTGCAATCGCCCGGCGGCAAAACCATCCAGGTTTCTTTTGACAATGGCGGCGGCAATGACGACTACGGCCGCCCGGCGGCGCTGGGTTGTCAGTACATGACCTTCTCCGTAGCCGCCTGCCAGTCGATCAAAGATGGCGATGCGCCTTTTATGGATGGCAGCTACCAACCGGAAGAAAGTTTTTTGCTCTTTAATGATAATGCAACCAATCCGAACGGGCAGTGGAAATTGCTCATCTGCGATGATGTAGCAGACGACGAAGGGACGCTGGAATTCGTAGAGCTGGTTTTTGAGAATATCTCCTGCCTGCCAATCACCAACGTGGAAGTATTGAACGTGGATACCACCACCGTTCGACTGGACTGGGGACCGGATGACTGCAGCCCTTACGTGGTGGAGTACGGCCCGCCTGGCTTCGTGCCCGGCGTGGATCAAAACCCCGGCGAGGGTACCATCGCGCTGGCCAACTCCTGCGCGCCCTACAACCTGCAGGGGCTGGCGCCCGATACCGAATACGAAATATACGTGCGGCGGCGCTGCGTGATTCGCAATATCTATTCCGAAAATTCCTGCCCGATTATCGTGCAAACGGGCTGCTTGCCTCCACCCAAAACCATTGAAGAACGCTTCGATACTTACGCCAATTGTGCGACTTCCTGCGGGGCAGTATGTGATTTTTCGGGAATTTTTCGCAACGATGCCACCGGCGATGACTTCGACTGGTTGGTCAGCAGCGGCAATACACCTACCGTAGATACCGGCCCCGGCGGTGATGTAAATGGCGGCAGCGGCAAGTATGTTTATCTCGAAACCTCCGGAGCCGCGTGCACCAACGGCAAACGGGCGCATCTGATTTCCGGTTGCATCCGCATCAATAAGCAAGGTTCGGATACCTGCAACGTATCTTTTAATTATCACATGTTTGGCACCAATATCGGCACGTTGCGCTTTGAAGCATCAACGGATGGCGGCGCCAACTGGCAATCGCTCTGGCAGCGCTCGGGCGACCAGGGCAACCAATGGAATAAGGTATATCTGGATTTGAATAGTTTTGACGATGGACAAATTGTGCGGTTCCGTTTTGTCGGCATCGGTGGCAATGGCCCGCGCGGCGATATTGCCATCGACAATATTGTCTTCTTTGGCTCGGAAAATCTTGGCTTCCCGGATACGCCCTACTACCTCGATGCCGATGGCGATGGCTATGGAAATGATGCCATTTTTATCACCAGTTGTTCGGACGAGATACCGGCGGGCTACACGCTGGTTGGCGGTGATTGCAACGACAGTAATCCCGATATTAACCCCGGCGCGCTGGAAATCCCCTGCGATGGCATAGATAATAATTGCAGCGGTATGGAAGACGAAAACCTGCTGCCCGCTCCGGAAGTCACCGGCGATACGATTTGCTCCGGCGGCTCAGCCGTTCTGTGCGCCACACCTGTTGCCGGTCGCCCGATCTTTTGGTACGGTTCGCCCGATGGGGATGACGTGGTCGGCGTCGGCACCTGTTTCTTTCCGAACCTGCCGCTGAACGAAAGCCCCGTGCCGGTGGTCTATACTTTTTATGCGGAAGAATCGGACTTTATCTGCCGCTCGGCAACGCGCGCACCGGTAACCGTCATGGTGAACCCCAACCCCAATGTCAATCACTCCGATCTGCCGGAAGTATGCCCCGGCGAAGCCTTTGACCTGGCAAGCCTGAACATTACCGATGAGAATTTCACCGGAGCTACCATCACATTTCACGAAGCTTCCCCGGCAAATGCCGCCAACGAATTGACTTCCACGCTGGTAAAGCCGACAATGACTACCACTTACCACTACCTCGCAACCGCTCCGGATGGCTGTACCGATGAACAGAGTGTAACCGTTTTTGTCAAAAATGCACCCAATCTGACCTTTACACCCGCCAATGCCTTTTCTCTTTGTGTCGAAAATGAAGAACAGGTTTCCGTCACGGCAACGGGGGGCAGCGGCAACTACAGCTACCTCTGGAGTACTGGCGATACTGACACGGATATTGATGTGCGGGCGTCCGGTGCTATTGGTACCGTGGATAAGTATTTTGTCACCGTTACGGATATTGGCAATTGTACAACCATCGACAG
>CAZFBU010000064.1:12137-23263 GCA_964517175.1 uncultured Saprospiraceae bacterium | reverse complement strand
CATCCCGGAGAAACTCTGGCGTTTCCTCCCAATTGTTTGCCGATTCGGGGGGCAAGGTGCGCAGAAAATCCTGCACTTCGGGTTTGTGCTGTAAGGTTGCGATGAGTCGCTTCACCAATATGCCGTTGAAGATAATCCGCTGAGTGACCGCGCCAAAGTTGGCTTCGTCAATGTGTGCGATGTTGTAGATCTTGTCGGCGTACTGCACCGTCTGAGCATTGCGGCTTTCGAGCAGTGCGCGCAGTGCCGCCAATTCGTTGCGAATTTCTTGGGCTTCGCCATTGAGGCTCAACGTGATGGCGTCGTCGCTGACGCTTTGGATAATAACGTGGTGTTCAGGGTTCATATCAGGAAAAATTGGCATTGTCAATGTTATCAATATTGTAAATTTTCTCGGCTTGCTGGATGGTCATTTGCTTTGCCGTTGTCATTTGCTGCTGTAGCCGTTCGATCTCCGGGTTGTCAGGGGCTTCCTGATGGAGTAACTGGATTTTAGCACGGCAGGCATCCAGTTCCCGTTCTACTTCTGCCAACTTTTCATTTAGTGAAAATTTTATTGCTGCATCCGATGCAATACTCCATTCCTGCAAGAAATAGTTTTTCTTTTGGACGAGTATGTCAAGCGCTGTCTGTAAACCCTGGATTTCTTCATGGAGTTGGGGCATAATTATTTTTTGCCTCTAAAATATGTTTTTTTTACAAATGAAAAAAATAAAACAGACGATTAATACGGAAGTAAATATTGGAATTTTCTTCCTCATTATTTACCGAAAACCTGTCCCAAAACTAAAGCAACTACCTGAAATTAAGTAATGGAACATTGTCACAAAGTGATACTCCGAGGGAATCATGCCAATTTGGAAGTCGGAAAGTGAGCGTTGCGAAATGCCGTACCGTAGGTCGGGATTGGAGATCGTAAATTATTGGAAATCAATTTTTAACGCATTTATCAATACTCATCATCAATTGAAATTGGTATAATAAAACCGCATTACACAAAAAAAGGCTGCCGCAAACCTGCGACAACCTTCAGAAGTGTGCATACTTATCTGGGATGGCCGGTTACATCTTGACGACCCGCTCGTGAATAATATGTTCGCCAATTTTGATGCGAAGCATGTAAATGCCTTGTGGTACATCTCCCAGTGAGATGGTGTCGGTATTTTGTACCGGTTGACGAACGGGCTTGCCCTGTGCATCGAGCAATTGAATAGACTCGACAGGCGTGGCGTAAGGTGTATATACTTGAATCAGATCGGAAGTCGGATTTGGGATTATGCGCACGTTCCGTCTTAAGTCTATTCTGCCGGGAACTTCATCCTGGGATTTGATCTGAATACGCTGCTTCCAGGTATGCAGCGGAATGCGTCGGTGCAGGGTGTTGATGGCATAAACGTTCTTGATCTCAATGTCGCCGCCGATAATGCGCCCGGCAATGTCATCAATGATACCGCTGACCAATGCCACCGAACCGAAGCCCGAAGCATTGGTCTGGTCGATGCGGGTAATGGCGATGTGAATTTCGCCCCGCTCCTGATCAACGCGGTCGAAAGTAATCAGGTTGGTGTTTTCTTCCCCCAACCAACTTTTCGGATAAGAAATCTCAATACTTGCCGGATCAATGATGGTGGGATCGAAGTCGATGGTAAATGCGATACCGTACAAGTCTTCAATGAAATTATCCGAAGTACCCAGAATAATCGGCACGCTGAATGCCAGTCCGCTGGGCAAATTGCCATTATTGGGCAAATCCACAAAAATAGGCGGATCGATATCCGTGCCCGGTAGCTGCGGTACAGGTTCGATGCCATTGCCATTGGTCAAACCATAGTTTTGGGCAATGGCTTCTTTGTCAGTAAAATCCACCACGCCATCGCCATTGGCATCGGCATGCGCGTAATTGGCGCCATTATCGAATGTCTGATTCCAAAGCAAAGCATTAAAACCCTGCCAGGCAATACTCCGATTGGCACGCGCCGGACCCTGCGCGCCAAAGGCGATGCCGATGTTGAGCAGGTCGAAATGATCGGCGCGGTTGTTTGCATTCGCATCGCCGGGCCACACCTCTACGGTGCAAGCGACTGGCTCCAATGATATGCGGTTCAGGCAGTTTTCATTTTCCAAATCCTGAACGACGAATTGATAGGACGTCTCGCCATCGCCGCGGAAAGGTCCCAGTTCCAGCGGCAATTGCTCGTAGCTGAATTCGCCGAAAACAGCGCCATTGCCGGAAGTAATTTTAAATCCGCGACCAGTGCCTTCGTGTGCAAAATTGAGTTTTACAAAAAATAAACCCTCATTATTGCAATCTGAAACTTCGGTGCGAAGTTCGCCAATGCGGCATTCCGGCTGGGGTATGCAGTTGGGAATGTTGAAAGATGCCCGACGGCAACAGTCGAAGTCATCATCATCATCGTCATCATCATCCCGCAAACAAACGGTAATAACTTCTTCGGGTGATGTGCCGGTGGTGAGTGCAGGCAGTGAAACCGTTACCGGCAACTGGCTAAGGCGGAAAGTACCCACTACCCGGTTTTGATACAACACATCGAAACCCCGATCAGCAGCACTGGTTGTCAGGAAGTTGACCTTCAGATCGAAGGTGCCATTGTCGTTGCAATCACCAACGGAGGCTTCCAGATTCGAGATTTGACAGTCATCATCATCGTCGTCGCATTCGATATCGCGGAGTTCGGCATAAGCATAGCAAGCCGGATTGTCGATATCTATCAGCAAAATTTTATATACATTATCATTCTCTTTTTCAAAAGGCCCAACCACTGGTCCGCGCTGGCTGTTGTTGTAATCAAAGGGTCCGAAAATCTGCCCGTCCACGAAGACAAAGTAGCCGGAAGCGCCAGCATCCTGCGCCCGAAAAGACACCTGCAGCCAGAACTTGTCGTCGGTGCAATCTACCGGCTTTACGCGCAAGTCTGTGATGTTGCAGTTGTTGCTGCTGCAGTCGATTTCAAACTCGCGCGAAATGGTACAATCCGGATCGTCGATATCCTGGATTTTGATCTCATCCATACCGCTGTTGGTAAGCCGGGAGGAAAAACGTACCGGCAAATCGCTGTACCGGTAGCGCGCCTCGAAGCCAGAGCGGGTGCGCAGAATGAAGCCTCCGTCGCGATTATTGTGACTGAAATCCACAATTGCCCGGTAAACCCCTGCTGCGGTGCATTCCAAATCGCGGATGCGAATGCTGCCCAGGCGGCAGTCGTCGTTGTCACAAGGTGTTCGATATTCGATATAGGTGTAGCAGTTCGGATCGTCCTGATCCTGAATTTTTACCTCATCAAAACCCTCGCCGGTCAGCGGCAATGCCAGGCGCAAGGGCAGAGCACTGTAGCTGAAAGTTGCTTCAAAACCGCCGCGCGATTTCAGCGTGAAATTGCCCCGGCGATTGTTGTGCCGGAAATTGATCGTCACGCGATAACGCTGGTCGTTGAGGCATTCAATATCCGAAGCGCTACCTTCGCCCAGCTCGCATGAATTGAGACAAGGCAGGACAACCTCGCGTTTGGTGTAGCACTCGGGGTCGTTGCTGTCTGTAATTTTGATTTCATCGGTGCGGCTGTTTACCGGAATAGGCAACGCGAGGCGCAGGGGCAGCCGCTCGTAGCCAATGGTGGCTTCGTAGCCGCCGCGGGTTTTGAGTTTGAAAGTCGTGCTTGAAGTTTGACGGCGTACATCTATCGTCACCCGGTATTCGGTATTGCTGATGCACTCCAGGTCTGTGAGAACAATTTCGCCGAGCGTACAGTAATCGCTGCCGCAGTTCAAACCTTCGAGCCTCGTTTCGGCGTAGCAGTCGTCTTCCTCTGCATCAAAAACTTTAAATTCAAAAGCCTGATCGGTATTACCATCGTAAGGACCGATGCGAATCGGCAAATCTGCATAGGCATACGTGCCGATTTCGTTACCATTTTGCCAAAGGACAAATTTTTCGGATACATCGTCGTATTCAAAATCTATCTTAATGAAAACCTGCCCATTAGAATCACATGGCGACGGGCGCGCGGTCAGGTTTTTGATGCGACAATCGTCGTCGTCGTCATCATCGTCATCGTCATTTGGCAAACGAATGGTCTTTGAAAAACAGCAATCCGGGATATTGGCGACACAGATTTTCACTTCAATGACACGGTCGTCGGTATCTGGCAGGTCATCGGTATCAATGGTTAGCGGCAAATCGGAGCTGGCGTACTGCCCCACGCGCTCGCCATTGATGTACAAGACGAAGTTTACAATAACCGTTGGGAGGTTATCAAAATTAATAAAAAGGCAGGCATCATCTTCCTCCTCGTCGTCGTCATCATCATCGCAGAAACGCAAATCAATCAGCGGATTGCGGATAGGGCAATTGCTGTTGCTGCAATTTTCTGACTGCAGGCGGTAAACAGCCTTGCAATCGGGATTATCTTTATCGCGAATGGTAAACACATAAACCGAACCATCGGCCCGCAACGGACCCACCTGAGGCGCTTCGGCATCGGTGTAGCTGAAGGGACCGAAAGATTGATCGCCAACTTCAATGAAAAAACCGCTGCCGCCATTCCGGGTGCGGAAGTTTGCCGTAGCAAAAAAAACGCCGTTGGGCGTGCAGGGCTTGGGAGACATGGTGAAATCCTCAAATGCACAGCGCTCATCATCATCATCATCGTCATCGTCATCCGTTTTGAAACACAGCTCATCCATCGCGAATTCCTGTCCGCCAACGAGCAGGGTCTTTACATTCCCCTTCAGGCAAAGCGTACCGGCGGGAAAGTTCAGGGTATTGGAAAGTTGCAAGTTGACGATAACCCCGGGCGCGATTTCCTCCCCGTCGATTTCCAGAAAATTCTGAAGTACGCGAATGGGCTGCCCGTTTACGGCGATATTCTCCTCGCCGCCGCCATCCACAAAATTGAAACAAACCTCCGTGGTGCTGCCCGAAAGGCTGGTAAAATCAAAGACCATGTTGACGTTGCTGATAAAAGCGTATTCGTCGTCCAGCAAATCGCCGGTGTTGCCGCCGAAAAGGTCGTCATCCGTAATGGTCACATTGAGCAAATCCTTACTACCGTTGAAATACAAAAAAGAATCGAGCGTCACTTTGACGCCATCGTCGGTGAACAGCGTAGCGCCAGGCATGTAGTTGCTGGCTTGTCCATACACGCCGGATTCGATGTCGTCGTCAAAGTCAATACATTCATTGTCTTGCGCAACCGCGGAAAATGCGGTAAAAAGAGAAATGCAGATGGTTAAAATGGATCTAAGGTTAAAGCTCATGGTGGTTCCGTTTATTGTTGATAAAATTTCATGGTACAAAAATGCAATCCAATTTGCCTAAGTGAAAATACTTTATTGTCTTATTTTTGAATTTTATATTTTGTTTTATATTTGTTTTTATTTGAAAACGAATAAATTAAACTAATTTAAAACCCCTATTTATTGATTTTTATGCACAATAATAAACTGATTCACCTTCTTTCTGCGCTTGATCGTCGGGAAATGACCCGTTTTCGCGAATATATCCACTCGCCTTACTTCAACAAACACGATGAAGTTCGGGCTTTGGTCGCCTATCTCAGCGATATTTATCCGAATTTTAACGAAGAATATTGCCACCGCGAAACTTTATTTCAGTTGTTGTACCCCGGTGAAGATCACGACCAGCGCAAACTGGCGCTGATATTCACCTACACCATGCGCCTGCTCGAAGCGTTTCTCGCTCAGGAAGCATTTGAACGGGAACCCGCTGCCCGGCAGGAACGCCTGCTGCGCGCGCTCCGGGAAAGGAAGCAGTACAAGTTTTACGAAAAGCAACTCCACAAAGCGGACCAGCAGCTCGCCGAAGTACCGCAGCGTGACCACACGCATTTCCACGCCGAGTATCGCATTGCCGCCGAGGCGGATTTGTATTACAACCAGATCGAACGTCGAAAGACCGACCTCAACATTCAGCGAAAGCAAAATAATCTCGACAATTTTTACATCCTGGAAAAACTGCGCGACGCCTGTGAAATGCAGGTGCGACGGCGCATCCTGAATGTGGACTACTCCACCCGGATGCTCGAAGCCGTGATCCGGGAGGTGCAGGAAAATGCTACGGAATACGCCCATGAGCCACTGATCCTGCTGTATTTCCAAATTTATGAGATGGTAACAGAGGGGGGACAACATCACTATTTTCAGGCGCTGGAAACGCTGCAAATCTACGAAACTGGCTTCGCCAATACAGAGTTGGCGTATATTTACAACTACCTGCAAAATTACTGCATTCAGCAGATCAACCGGGGAAAGCGACGGTTCCTGGAAGAGATTTTCAAGCTCTACAAAGCCCAATTGATCCGGGGGCTGCTAGTGGAAGGCAACTATCTCTCCGAATGGCATTACAAAAACATCGTCACGACTGGTATTCGCCTGGGAGAAATGGATTGGGTGAAGGATTTCATCGAAAGCTACACCGAAAAACTCGCCCCTGAATCCCAGGAAAATGCCTACCGTTTCAATATGGCTTCCTACCACTACGCGGTGCAGGCATACGATCAGGTGCTCGACCTACTGGTGCGCGTGGAGTACAGCGATTTGCGCTACAGCTTGGGCGCGAAGGCTTTATTGCTGCGTACCTATTACGATCTTGACGAATACGAAGCCCTACTTTCCCTGACGCAATCGTTCACCATTTACCTGCGGCGCAATAAGCTCCTCGCCGGCGTGCAGCGGGATGG
This sequence comes from uncultured Saprospiraceae bacterium, assembly GCA_964517175.1. Classification (GTDB taxonomy): domain Bacteria; phylum Bacteroidota; class Bacteroidia; order Chitinophagales; family Saprospiraceae; genus JADJNW01. The sequence goes on along the minus strand of CAZFBU010000064.1, from coordinate 16,547 downwards.
GCATGCCAATCTGTTCAGGTTTACGAAACGCGCCGCACAAATTCGCAACCGCCTGGGCTACACCAATAATGAAAAATTGCAAAAGCAACTGGAAAAGCTGCAGCAGGATATTGCAAATGCCAAAGCGCTCTTCAATCGCGACTGGCTGATGGAAAAAATAGAGGAGCTATCGGTGGAAATTTAGTGCCTGTCATTTTCTGAAAATGAAATAAACCGCCAGCACGATACACAACATCCCGGCCAGATGATTCCAGCGAAAAGTCTCGGTTTTAAAAAATAAAAGCGAGAAAACGAGAAAAACGCTCAGGGTGATCACTTCCTGCAAGATTTTTAATTGCATCAAACTGAACGGTCCGCCGTACAGCCGATAGCCGATGCGATTAGCCGGCACCTGCAGGCAATATTCAAAAAATGCGATGCCCCAACTGATGAGAATGATCGCCAGCAAGCCCAGGTTTTTCGACCAGGCCATGTCCCGGAATTTCAGGTGACCGTACCAGGCGAAAGTCATAAAGGCATTTGAAAATATCAACAGCACAATTGTAAGTACTGCTTTCATATTCAAGGTATTACGGGTTTTACTTCAAGCGTTTATTCTTCAACGGCTGCCCGGGTTTTTGCTGATTGTGTTGCCCGTTTTCGATAACCGGCTCGCCATTGACCAGCACATAACTCATACCTTCCGCGTAAGCGTGGGGCGCTTTGAACGTCGCCTTGTCGGCAATTTTATCCGCATCAAAAATGACGATATCCGCCGCCATGCCCTCGCGCAGTAAGCCCCGGTCGTGCAGATTAAACCGCGACGCCGGCAGCGAAGTCATCTTGCGGATGGCATCTTCCAGGTTGGTTACTTTTTGTTCGCGCACGTAACGCCCGAGTACCCGCGCATTCGTCCCGTAGGCACGCGGGTGCGGCGCACTGCGACCAAACGCCGGAATGCCTGCATCAGAAGCGATCATCGTATAGGGAAAACGAATGATGTGCTGCACATCTTCCTCATTCATCTTGTGGTAAACCATCTGAATGCGCTCCTTTTTGGTCATCATTTCCAGAATGGTCTGAATTTCGTTGTCCAGCGAAGCGGCGTTGCCGCGCATCAGATTGACCTCCGAAATGCTCTTGCCATTGTAGGAGGGTTCCCAGTTGCAATTTGCCACGACGGCGTATTCGTAATTTCCGAAACCCGTTTCCGCGATCATGCCCCGCATTTCCGCTTCAATTTTCGTTTTGGTTTCCGGATCTTCCAGCCGGATATTCAGCGAATCGCGACCGCCGCCCAGCGCCCAGGTCGGCAACAAAACCGCCAGGCTCGTGCTGCTCGCTGTGTACGGATACTGATCGACCGTGACGTCAATGCCTTCCCTGCGGTATTGCAAAATCCGCTCGGTAAGTTCATGTGCCTGGCCCCAGGAGCGCTTGCCGGTGATTTTATAGTGCGAAATTTCAACTGGAATATTGGCGCGTCTGCCGATTTCCACTGCTTCGTCAATCGCATCAAAAACCCGGTGATCTTCATTGCGAATATGCGACGCGTAAACGCCGCCGTAATCGGCTGCCACATCCGCCAGCGCGACGATTTCGCTGGTCTCGGCGAAGGTGCCCGGTACATAGATCAAGCCCGTGGACAAGCCCACTGCGCCATCTTTCATGGCTTGTGCCACCAGTTCCTGCATCTGGCGAAGCTCCGCCGCCGTTGGGGCGCGATTTTCTTCATTTAAAACTGCCCGCCGCACCGTGTTATGCCCAATGAGCGTAGCAATATTCAGCGAAACGCCATTTTTTTCTATGGTATCAAAAAATTCTTCCACGTTTAATTCCGAGCCGCCGCAGTTGCCCGTCACCAGCGTAGTTACGCCATCGTATAAAAAATTCTCCGCCAGCGATCGCGAAATGATGCTGCCCTCCACGTGCGCGTGCACGTCGATGAAGCCCGGCGCAACGATCTGCCCCTGCGCATCGATCACGCGCTTCGCCTTGCGCGTAGCAACCCCGCCAATGCTGGTTATCCTGCCTTTGCGAATGCCGATATCGCCGATATACCAGGGATTACCCGAGCCATCCACGATCCTGCCATTTTGAATGACGATATCGTAACGCTGTCCAAATCCCGAAATAGAAAAAACAGAAAGGAACAGAAAGGAAAGAATGATGTGGGTTTTCATAAACGGTGCTTTTTTTGATAGCCTGCTAATCCAAATTGTCTGCGTATTTGACAAACCAAGTTAAGCAAAATATCCAAATCACCACGCGCCGGTTTACCCTCCTCAGCAGAAAACAAACGAATATCTCAATCAGCCAAAAGGCGGATAAATATCCTAATATCTTAAATATCCAAAACCTCAATCCTTCAGCCACCGCGTCATCAAGATGCGGCTGTGATCCTGGAAATCAAAGTTTCGGTACAGCGCGCGCCCGGCTTCATTGTGCAACTCCACTTCCAGGTGAATTGCTTTTACCCCCATCTCTTTTGCTTGCTGCGCGACGAATTCTATGGTTTTGGCACCGATGCCTTGTTTGCGAAATTCAGGCAAGACGTATAATTCATCGAGAAAGGCATCAACGCCCTTAAATTCAAAGCTGAAGCCCAGCGTCAAAGCGGCATATCCCACGACTTTGCCGCCGGTAGTGATGAGCCAGAGCTTGCCATAGCGAGCATCTTCGATAAACTTGTGCAGTGCTTGTTTAGCAGTTTGCTGATCAAAATTGTAGTCATCAATCGCGTAAAAGTCGCGCTGCATTTCCAGTATCTGATCAATGTCATCCTCTCCGGCAGCGAAGAAATTAAGATTCATATTATGCCCAGGGTTTAGTTTACCTGGTTGCAAATTTGCACAAAAGTTGGCGTATTGTCATTCTTTTGTTACAAAAGAAAAAAATACGACCAGATTGTTATTTCCGAATCCCAAATTTTTCAGAACTTAACTTCCTGATTCGCCAAATATATGCGCGGTTTTATTCCTTGCTCGTTCCTTAAAAATTATCTGATTGAACAACAAATATTAAAGTATGAAAAATCGAAAAATTCTACTTTCGGAGAAAGAAATTCCGACGCATTGGTACAACATTGCCCATGACATGCCCAATAAGCCACACCCGCCGCTGCATCCCGGTACAAAAGAGCCTATCGGGCCAGACGCCCTCGCGCCGCTCTTCCCGATGGAACTGATCAAGCAGGAAGTCAGCACGGAAAAGTGGGTGGAAATACCGGATGAAATCCGCGAGGTGTATGCACTTTGGCGTCCGACGCCCATGTATCGCGCCTATAATCTCGAAAAAATACTGGACACGCCGGCAAAGATTTATTACAAGTACGAAGGTGTAAGCCCTTCGGGCTCGCACAAGCCCAATACCGCAGTTGCGCAGGCTTATTACAACAAACAGGAAGGCGTGAAGCGCATCACCACAGAGACCGGCGCCGGACAATGGGGCAGCGCCCTGAGCTTTGCCTGCAATTTGTTTGGCATTGAATGCGAGGTGTATATGGTGAAAATCAGCTACCACCAGAAGCCCTATCGCAAGGTGATGATGAACACCTGGGGCGCGAAGGTGCACGCTTCACCGACCGATCTGACGCAAGCCGGTCGAAAGATTTTAGCAGAAAATCCGGACTCTCCGGGCAGTCTCGGCATCGCCATTTCGGAAGCGGTTGAACGGGCGGTAGCCGACGATCAAACCAAATACGCACTGGGTAGCGTGTTGAATCATGTGCTTATGCACCAGACCGTCATCGGTCAGGAAGCCGTTGCCCAGATGGAAAAAGCCGGCGACCTGCCGGATATTGTGGTCGCGCCTTTTGGCGGTGGCTCCAATTTTGCGGGCATTAGCTTCCCGTTTCTGCGAATGAATATGGAAGAGGGCAAAAATATCCGCTGCATTGCCAGCGAGCCTTCGTCTTGTCCGAAGCTGACCAAAGGTGTGTTCCGCTATGATTTTGGCGATACGGTAGGCATGACGCCCCTGCTCCCGATGTACACACTGGGACATACATTCATCCCTGCGCCGATCCACGCGGGCGGTTTGCGCTACCACGGAGCCGGTGTACTGGTGAGCCAGCTTTTGAATGACGAACTGATCGAAGCGCGCGCACACGATCAACTGGAATGCTTTGAAGCCGGGGTGCTGTTTGCCAAAGCAGAGGGCATCATCCCCGCGCCGGAAACCAATCACGCCATCGCTACCGCCATACAGGAAGCAGAACGTTGCAAGCGGGAAGGCAAGTCGGAAACGATCCTGATCCACTTGTGCGGTCACGGGCACTTTGACCTGGGCGCTTACGAAAATTACTTCTCGGGCAACCTGGTGAAGCACGAGATCACCCAGGCGGAGATCGACGCGGCTATTGCGCTGATTGACACGCCGGAGATTGTATAGAAGTGGAAGGGTGGAAGGGTTGATTTGTTGAATCTGGTA
>CAZFBU010000064.1:9750-12037 GCA_964517175.1 uncultured Saprospiraceae bacterium | reverse complement strand
GTGGAAGGGTTGATTTGTTGAATCTGGTATTTTTCAACCTTCCACCCATTTTACCGCCTCCCTTATTCCTCAGCCTTCCACTTTATACTTCACATTCGAGTTGGTATTGTAAAAGAAAAACGACCAAAGGTCGGCTTGTTCTTCAATGATTTTGGAGGTCGGCTTGCCCGCGCCATGCCCTGCATCGGTTTCGATGCGAATGAGCACCGGATTTTCACCGGCCTGCGACTTTTGCAATTGCGCGGCAAATTTGAACGAATGCGCCGGCACGACCCGGTCGTCGTGGTCCGCCGTGGTAATCATCGTTGCGGGATACTGGACTCCGGGCTTCAGATTGTGCAAAGGCGAATATTTAATGAGGTAGGCAAACTGCCCGGGATCATCGCTGGAGCCGTATTCCGGTATCCAGCCCTTACCGACCGTAAATTTGTGGTAGCGCAGCATATCCAGCACGCCCACTGCCGGGAATGCCACGGCAAAAAGATCCGGGCGCTGCGTCATCGCCGCCCCCACGAGCAAGCCTCCATTCGAGCCGCCGGCAATCGCCAGTTTTTCTTTGGAGGTGTATTTTTCGGCGATCAGATACTCCGCTGCCGCCATGAAATCATCGAATACGTTTTGCTTTTTCTCCAGCATACCTGCCCGGTGCCAGTCTTCGCCGTACTCGCCGCCACCGCGCAGGTTGGGCATGGCAAATACGCCGCCGTTTTCCAGCAGAATCATCCGCGAAGCGCCAAAGCTGGGCGTCAGGCTGACGTTGAATCCGCCGTAAGCATACAAGTACGCAGGATTTTTGCCATCGAGTTTCAGGTCTTTGCGATGCACGACAAACATGGTGACGGGCGTGCCGTCTTTGCTGGTGTAAGCGACCTGGTTTTCGACGTAATCTTCCGGATTGAACTTCAATTCCGATTCAAAAAATGGCTCCGATTTGCCCGTTGCGGGGTCATATTTGAATACGGTATTCGGATAGACAAAAGAAGTAAAAGAGTAGAACAGAACATCGTCCTCTTCTTTGCCGCCGAAGCCACCGGCGCTGCCCAGTCCTGGCAGGCTGATTTCGCGTTGGTCGGTACCGTCATAATTCATTTGATAATATCGGTCGGTTGCTTTCACCAGGTAGTTTGCAAAAAGCTTGCCGCCCCCGGTTGTTGCGCTCTGCAGCAGGTTTTCCGATTCCGGAATAATCTCTTTCCAGTTTTGTGGCTGCGGGTTATCGACATCCACTTCGATGAGGCGATAATTGGGGGCGTTCAGGTCCGTCAGCACCAAAAAGCGAGAGCCGATATTGTGAATGACGGAGCTTTTGTTGCCATAGCCCTCGAAGAGCAGGGTCATCGGTCCGTCTTTTTCCAGGTTTTTGTAATAGGTAGCGAAGCCATCGGTGCCGGGCGCGGCGTACATAATCAGGTACTTGCCGTCTTCGGTCACACCGCAATTGTGGTAATAATTGGGGTTCGCCTTATCTTCATAGATCAGCAGATCGGCATCCTGGGCAGTACCCAGTTTGTGATAATAAACCGAATGGAACTGATTGTTGCCGGAAAGCTCGGTTCCGGGTACCGGCTCCGGGTAGCGACTGTAAAAGAATCCGTCTTCATGCCAGGCGGCGCCGGAGAACTTCACCCACTTCAGCACATCGGGCAGTTCTTTTTTGGTTGCAATTTCCAGGATGTGGATTTCCTGCCAGTCGGAGCCGCCGCTCGATTTGGCGTAAGCCAGGTAGCGATCATCCTGAGAAATACCGATTGGCGAAACAGCAACGGTACCATCCGCAGACATTTGGTTGGGGTCGATCAGCACCTCCGGTTCGCCTTCCAGTCCTTTTTGCACGTACCAGACTGCCTGATTCTGCAAGCCGTCATTTTTAGCAAAAATGTAGTAGTCTCCGGCCCGAAATGGCGCACCATACTTCGGGTAGTTGAACAACTCGGTATAGCGGGCTGCAATTTGCTTCCGATAAGGAATTTTCGAGAGGTAATCGAAAGTCACTTCATTTTGTGTGCGCACCCAGGCTTTGGTATCTTCGGCGTTATCGTCTTCCAGCCAGCGGTAAGGGTCGAGCACCGACGTACCGTGGTAATCATCGAGCTGATCCATTGTTTTTGTTTCCGGGTATTTCACAGGTATCGTTGGATTTTTTGTTTCGGAATTACCTGCATTTTCAGTATTGCAAGCTACTAAAATCAGTATAGCAAGCGCAAAAAAAATCGTTCTCATGGCGTGGTCAGGTTTTAGGTTAAGGAACAAATTTATAACAAAAGGCGTCTCATTGCGCGAAGCAGTA
>CAZFBU010000064.1:8422-9650 GCA_964517175.1 uncultured Saprospiraceae bacterium | reverse complement strand
TTTTAGGTTAAGGAACAAATTTATAACAAAAGGCGTCTCATTGCGCGAAGCAGTAAGACGCCCTAAGCGTTTGAGGCGGTTGTTTTTTATGCCGAGAAAGAAGTGCCGCAGCCGCAGGTTTCCGTTGCATTCGGATTATTGAAAGAGAAACCGCGATTGTTCAAACCATCCACCCAGTCGATTTCCATCCCCAGTAGATAGATGGCGTGCGACTTCTGCAACAGCACCTTGATACCGTTAATTTCGTGCACTTCGTCATTGTCTTTTTTTACATCAAACCCCAAAACATAGGAAAATCCGGAGCATCCGCCGCCTTTCACACCCACGCGCAGGCTATAGTCTTCCGGTACATTTTGGTCAACGCGAATGCGGTGGAGTTGCTTGATAGCGCCTTCGGTCAGCGTGATGGGTTGTGTTGCTGTTTTTACTTCGCTCATTGTCATTATATTTTATCGCTTTCAGTTTTTCGATCGAAAAAAGCTTATTCAGATTTATTCTACAAAAGTAATTAATTTTTTAAACGACACAAAAACATTTTTGGTTCGATGAATCAGGAGATATTCCGGCGAATAGTTTGGAAAACTGTCGGCAGCGCGTAATTTTGTCAGCATACGAAATTCTTACTCCAAACGTTAAAACTAAACTCGCTGGATGAATACTGTACTCGAAATTTTGAAACTAACCATTCCCGGACTGATTGTTTTTGCAACGGCTTACTTTGTATTGAAACAATATCTCGATAATCAATTCGCCCTCAAGCAATTAGAATTAAAAAAGAGCCAGCAAAGCACCACCACCCCACTCCGGCTGCAGGCTTACGAACGCTTTTCCCTGCTCTGCGAGCGCATTGCGCTGCCAAGCCTGATGCTTCGCCTGCAAAAAAACGGCATGACCGCCGGACAATTCCGGGCTTCGCTGATGCTTGCCATTCAGCAGGAATACGAATACAATATCACCCAGCAGGTCTATGTCTCGGAGCAGTTGTGGGAGATCATCAAAATGGCGCGGGACGACTCCATTAACACCATCAGCCTGGCATCGGAAATGGTGAATAACCAGGCAGATAGCCAGGAATTGGCGGATGCCATTATGAGTATTCTGGAAAAACGGGGCGTCACGGCTATCGACAAAGCATTGCAGGCCATCAAGAAAGAAGCCGCGATTTTGTTTTGAAATACGCTATTGCCGGTTGGAGATTTACGAAATCTTTGAGATTTCGCAAATCCCA
>CAZFBU010000064.1:6039-8322 GCA_964517175.1 uncultured Saprospiraceae bacterium | reverse complement strand
ACCGATACACCGATACACCGATATGGTACACTGATTTTTGACACAGTCATCCCTATGGGATATGGTTTTGATGATTGGTTATGATTTTGGGGTTACACCATAAACCGATGAACCAACTTTTTACACCTAAAACCTTACCGTTATGCTTTCCACGAATCGTAGAAATTTCCTGCAAAAGCTCACCGGGCTGGCGGGAGTAGCCGCGGCAACGCCGTTCTTTAATACCTTGCAGGGTAGAAATCTGCTGGACACCATTGATGCCTATCAGCAGGCATCGGCGGATGAACTGATGACCGATGAAACGTTCTGGTATCAGATCAAACAAGCCTACACGGTTTCGCCCAACATCATGAACCTCAACAACGGCGGCGTCTCTCCGCAGCCCAGATCCGTGCAGGAAGCCGTGGAGCGCTACAACCGCCTGAGCAACGAAGCGCCTTCGTACTACATGTGGCGTACCCTGGATGCCGGGCGCGAGCCGTTGCGCGGCAGACTGGCAGAACTTGCCGGCTGTGATGCGGAAGAAATCGCCATCAATCGAAACTCCTCCGAAGCGCTGGAAACCGTCATTTTCGGCTTGCGACTGGAACCGGGCGACGAGATCGTGCTGACCAAACAGGACTACCCGAATATGATCAACGCCTGGAAGCAGCGCGAAAAGCGGGATGGCATTGTATTAAAATGGCTGAATTTCGATTTTCCAATCGAGGATAAAGATCAGATTGTCAGTACTTTCAAAAAGGCTTTTACTTCCAAAACGAAAATCGTGCATATCACGCACATGATCAACTGGATGGGACAGGTGCTGCCCGCTCGCGAAATTGCCGACGAAGCCCACAAGCGCGGCATTGAAGTGCTGGTGGACGCGGCGCATTCTTTCGTGCACATTGATTTTAAGATCAGCGACTTGAATTGCGATTATTTCGGCACAAGTCTGCACAAATGGCTTTGCGCACCTTTCGGTACTGGCATGCTGTACGTGAAAAAAGATAAAATCAAAAACCTCTATCCGTTATTCGCCGCTGGTGATCCGGAGAGTGAAGATATTCGAAAATTTGAAAACCTGGGTACGCGGTCTTTCGCAATTGAGCAGGCGATTGGCGAAGCCATCAACTTCCACCACATGATCGGCACCGAGCGCAAAGCCAAGCGGCTGCATTACCTCAAAAACTACTGGGCGGAACGCGTGCTGGACATTCCCGGCGTGGAGGTCAGGACTTCGCTCAAGCCCGAATGGGCAGGCGCTATTGCGCTGCTGCACGTGGATGGCAAGAAACCCGGCGAAGTGACCACCTATTTATTCAAGAAGCATAAAATTCATACGACCGGCATCAACTGGGAAAATATCAGCGGGGTACGCATTACACCGAATGTATATACTACCACGCGCGACCTGGACTGGCTGGTGCGAGCCATCCAGGCGCTTGCCAAAGAAGGTTGATTTTTTTCGGCGGATATAGCGCACTTTTGCCGTGTGCCACATCTCGCCGGGTTGTTTTCTTATCCAGAATACAATCTTTTGAATAAAACTTAAGCCGCGTTTTGAAGTTTACAATAAAAGAACGAACTTAATCTCTGGATGCGAATGTTTCGGTATGACACCGCTTCGCGTTGAATTTAAACCAGACTTGCAAAAGACGATATGGAAAAGATCGAAATGGATATACTGGCATTAGCCAATAGCGAAACACAACCCAACAGCTTTGTTGTTATTTTGAAAGAAAAATACGGAAACCGCCGGCTACCGGTCGTGATTGGTGGCTTTGAAGCGCAGGCAATTGCCCTGGCATTGCAAGACATCAAGCCCAACCGCCCGATGACGCACGATTTGTTCAAAGAGTCGCTCTCGGCACTGGACGTCCGGCTGCTCGAAGCGATCATTTCCAACCTCCGGGAAGGTATCTTTTATGCCAACCTGACTTATCTGAGACCGGATGGCACCACGCTCGATGTGGATTCCCGTACCTCCGATGCCCTGGCGCTCGCCGTCCGCTTTGGTTGCCCGATTTATGCCGATGCCACTGTGCTGGATGAAGCAGCCATCGCCGTAGAAGAAGGCGAAGAAGAGGGCATGGAGGCTCCAACGCCAAGTCCGGATCAGCCTCTATCTTCCTATAAAATTACCGATTTGCAAAAGCTGCTCGAAGATGCTTTGGAAAAAGAAGATTACGAACGAGCCGCCGAAATCCGTGACGAAATCCAGAGCCGCAGCGATCAAAGCTAATGATTCCGGCATGAAAGATGGAGCAGGTTTAGGAAGTTAAGAAAATTGAGATAAGTCAT
>CAZFBU010000064.1:0-5939 GCA_964517175.1 uncultured Saprospiraceae bacterium | reverse complement strand
CTCTAAACTTCCTAAACTTTTATAAACCCTCCTAAACCTTATTCAAAACCATGTTCAGCAAAGAAACCTATCAGAATCGCCGAAGCGCACTGCTCAATCAACTCGATGGCGGCATTGTTTTGGGCGAGCCGATACCGAAAACAATCGAAGCAGTGGAAGCTTTGCGGGAAGCTTCCAGGACAAAAACATCATTTTAGAAGGCTTTAAAGGTGGTTAAAGTTGTTAAGACTGTCATATTAAAGAATTAACACTATTTATTATCTACTGATAAACAGCTATTTACACAGAAAGCACAATTTAACACTTGTGCTCTTTTCCTCCCGAATCAGGTTAAACTATGCTAATGTGGAGCGATAGCGGTTTTACCCTCTTGCGCAAATCGAATTTAATCTGCTTCTTTGTATCAAACCTAATGAAACAATTATTTCCATTTCCACCCCAGGCAAGTGAAACAATCTACATCTTTCAACAAATTCCTGTAAACATGTTCGCACTGTAACACAGGAGAAAACATGGTGCGAATCGGGGTGACATCTTTACAAAGGGCGTCACCCTCTTTTTTTAAATTTAATTTGGTCTTTGAACAGAAACTTGAAATGCCTTAAAAAAGAGGACTTTACGTTGTGACCAAATTTTTTTGCAATTAATGAAGTGTTAAGTTCGTTACTTTTGGAACATTTTTCAGTCTAAAGGAGTAAAAGACAAAAGAAAACTATTTATTCCCATGAACAACCTTATCAACACCCTTGATCTCAAGCGGGTGTTGCACGGTGTATATGCCATGCAACACGCCTTGTATTCGGCGAGAAAGCGCTGGGGCGATTTCCTGCGCAAGTATCCTTTCATGCTTTGGCTGCTTCGCGTACTCGGCATTATCGTACTGCTGGGCGCCATAGCCGCTACCGGATTTTTGATGAGCATTCGCAATGGAGCGTTTGGACCGTTACCCGCAAGAGCCGATCTGGAAAACATTTCCAACCCACTAGCCGCAGAAGTTTATGCGGAAGACAGTACATTGCTGGGACGCTATTTCCTGGAACATCGCAGCAATGTGCGCTTCGACCACATTTCACCCCATTTTATCAACGCACTGGTCGCCACGGAAGATGCACGCTACTTCCGGCACAATGGCGTGGACTTGCGCGCCTGGTTCCGGGTGTTTTACAAATCCATTTTACTGAAAGATGATGCCTCCGGCGGTGGCAGTACGATCACGCAACAGTTGGTAAAAAACCTCTATCCACGACAGGATTATGGCAAATATGCTCTGGTTATCAATAAGTTGAAAGAGGTTTTTATTGCAATGCGACTGGAAAGGATTTACAGCAAGGAAGAGATCATGGAGATGTACCTGAATACCGTACCTTTTAGTCATAACACTTACGGAATCAAGGTAGCCGCGCAACGCTTTTTCGGCGTCACGCCCGATAAGCTGACCGCCGAGCAGTCCGCCGTGATTGTCGCTATGCTCAAAGCGACAACGACCTACGATCCGGTTTTGAATCCGGAAAATTCGCTGGAACGCCGCAATCTGGTGCTCAATCAAATGAACAAGTACGGCTATTTGACACCTGCGGAAGCGGACTCTTTGCGGCAGTTGCCCCTGGGCTTGAACTTCAGCCCGTTGAATCACAACGTAGGCATCGCGACGCACTTCAGAGAGCACCTGCGGCTGGAATTGAAAAAAATTCTTGCGGATTACCGCAAACCCAACGGTATGGCGTACAATATCTACACCGATGGGCTGAAAATATACACCACGCTCGATGCCAATATGCAGGCTTATGCCGAAAAAGCCGTACAGCAGCACATGGCACAACTGCAGAAAGATTTTTTCAGACACCTCGGCAACAAGCCGGCGTGGGAAAACGACACCGTTTTGGTGATGGCAGTTCGGCAATCGCCGCGTTACCGTCGCCTGCGGGCGGAGGGTGTGGAGGCAGCAGCAATTGACTCCATATTCCGAATGCCGATAGCAATGACGATATTCGACTGGGAAAAAGGAGAAGTAGATCGGATTATGAGTCCGCTCGATTCTATAAGATATTATCTGTCCATACTGAATGCCGGGTTTATGGCTATGGAGCCGCAGACCGGTTCGGTGAAAGCCTGGGTTGGTGGCATTGAGCACAAATATTTCAAATACGATCACGTTACATCCCGCCGACAGGTGGGCTCTACCTTCAAGCCGATCGTTTATGCCACTGCCATGAGCCGCGGTATAGCGCCCTGTAGCTACACCGGAAATTTTTTGCGCACCTATCCGCAGTATCAATACTGGACGCCGAAAAATGCGGATAACAAATACGGGGGACTGTATTCGATGGAAGGTGCGCTCATCAACTCGGTCAATACGATTTCCGTGCAGATGGCGCTGCGCGCCGGTCCGATATACGTGGCAAAAATGGCGCAGGACCTCGGCATCAGCGACAAAGTGCCCGGTGTGCCGGCAGTAGCGCTCGGTGCCCACGAAGCTTCCCTGAAAGACATGGTGACGGTATATAGCACCTTTGCAAACCGGGGCAAGCGCCCGGAATTGCGCTACATTCAACGGATTGAAACGGCACGCGGGCGCGTGATCTACCAGAACTGGATCGACCGTAGCTCCTGGAAGCAGCCACTGACCCTCGATCAGGCGGATATGATTAATGAAATGCTGCAATCAGCAGTCGATAACGGCACGGGGCGTCGCCTGCGCTATCGGTATAAGTTTACCAACGAAATTGCCGGCAAAACCGGCACGAGTCAAAACCACTCCGATGGCTGGTTTGTCGGGTACACACCGACACTGGTGGCCGGTACCTGGGTGGGTGGGGAATCACCATCGGTGCGTTTCCGCGACCTGAGCCTGGGGCAGGGCGCCAATATGGCATTGCCGGTTTATGCGCTGTTTTTAAAGCAGTTGCAGGCAGATAAAAATTACGAGCAACTGTTCACCACTGCTTTCGCAGAACCTTCCGAAGAAGTAGTGGACGCGCTGAATTGCGCCCGGATAAAGAGCGTAAAATCAGCAGAGGACGAATCAAACAAAGAGGAAACCAAGATCAACTCGGCGGTGGCCGCCGCCGGTGCTGTCAACACCGGCGAAGTCGGTTCACATTGATTATCGGCGAGCGTTAACAAATGCACTTACCCCCAGGCAGCTTGCGATGGCAGGCTGCCTGTGCTTTGCTTAGTAAAACTAACCTATTTTCTGCCCGATTGTGATTTGCAGGTACTCATCCATCAGGTGAGCTATTCCTGAGATCAGATTTACCAAATCTCATCCTTCTTCCAACACCTGCAGTTTTGCATATTTCAGCATGATGCGCCGCTTCTTCGGCTCGCTCATATCTTTGAAGTGAATGGTGGCGATTGGGTTGTCTTTATTGCCTTCCATGCTGACGACTTTGCCTTCGCCAAATTTGAGGTGCAGCACATTCTGGCCGACTGAGATCTGTTCCGTCGGTGTCGGCTTGAATTGGGTTGGATCAATTTTAATGACCGGTTGCGATTGCTTGTGTACGAAATTGCCTGTGACCTTAGCCGTTTGCGGCTCTGGTTCGCGCGAGTGGGAGCGAATGGAGGCTGTACTCTCCACGTGCTGGTGCGGAATTTCTTCCAAAAAACGGCTCGGCTCGCAACTGCGCAGTTGCCCATATCGGTAGCGCGAATTGGCATAGCTTAGCGTTAGAAATTCCTCGGCACGGGTGATGGCAACGTAGAACAGCCGCCGCTCCTCATCCAGTTGATCCGGCGAATCCATCGACAAAAATGACGGGAACAGGCTCTCTTCCAAGCCCGATACAAAAACCGATTTGAACTCCAAACCCTTTGCCGAGTGTACCGACATCAGCGTGACGTGGTCGGCACTTTCATCATTCTGATCCAGATCGGTAATGAGGGCAATGTTTTGTAAATACGCCGCCAGGCCGGTATCGGCTTCGTCCACGCCTTCCACGCGGATGACTTCATCCTCCACAAAAGCCTTGATGCCGTCGAGCAGGGCATTCACGTTGTCCAGTCGCCCGATGCCTTCCACCGTTGTATCCGTTTTCAGCGCATCCATCAAGCCGGAGTGTTTGGAGATGTAGCTGGCAATGTCGTAGGCATTATTCGTGGTTGCTTTGGCAGCAAAATCTTCGATCATATCCACAAACTTGCGAATGGAATTCTGCGTGCGCGCACCGACATCTGCCAGCAGCAGACAATCCCACATCGACTTTTCCAATTGCCCGGCGATTTGGCTGATCTTGTCCACGGAAGCATTGCCAATGGCGCGTTTCGGGTAGTTGATGACCCGGCGCAGGGCTTCTTCGTCGCGCTGATTCACCGCCAGTCGCAGGTAGGCGATCAAATCCTTGACTTCCTTGCGTTGGTAAAATGACAAGCCGCCAAAAACGCGGTACGGAATGTTGTATCGCCGCAGGTATTCTTCAAAAATCCTGGACTGCGCATTGGTGCGGTAGAGAATGGCAATCTCGCTATTGCTGAGGTGAAAGCGGTTTTTTTGTTCGGAGATCGTATCCGCTACGCGCTTGCCTTCTTCGTTGTCGTTCTGGGCTTTGATGACCTTGATCCGCTGTCCGGTGCCTTTGTCCGACCAGATTTTCTTTTGAATTTGCCGCCGATTGTAGGTAATGACTTCATTCGCTGCGTGCACAATGTGCTCCGTTGAGCGGTAATTTTGCTCCAGCTTGAAAGTTTGAATACCGTGCGATTTGAAATCTTCTTCAAAATCGAGAATATTCTGGATCGTTGCGCCGCGGAAAGCATAGATACTCTGCGCATCATCGCCAACCACGCAGATATTGTGCGGGCTGCCCGGGTAGCGGACGAGCTTTTTTACAATGGCATATTGCAAATGGTTCGTATCCTGAAACTCATCCACCAGCACGTATTTGAATTTCTGGCGATATTTATCCAATACACCATCCGGATTTTTTTGCAACAATTCGTACAAACGATACAGCAAATCATCGAAATCCATCGCGCCGGCACGCTTGCAGCGAGCGGTATATTTGGCGTAAATTTCAGCCGTGTGCTGGCGCTTGGCGAGGCGGTCTTCCTCCATCAGCTTTTCGTCCTGCACGTAGAGCTTAGGCGTGATGAGGTTGCTCTTGGCAGAGGAAATGCGCGCCCGGATGGCATTGACATTATATACATTTTTATCGAGGTTCAATTCCTTGATAATGGCATTCAGTACGCTCTTGGTATCTTCGGTATCATAGATTGTGAAGTTCGCCGGATAGCCGATCTTCTCTGCTTCTACCCGCAAAATTCTGGCAAAAATCGAGTGAAACGTACCCGCCCAAACCCGACTTGCACGGCTACCGACTACCTTCTCAATGCGCTCCTTCATTTCTCGCGCGGCTTTATTTGTAAAAGTCAGCGCCAGGATTTCCCAGGGGGGCACCCCCTTCTCGATGATGTGCGCAATGCGGTAGGTGAGCACCCGCGTCTTGCCCGAGCCAGGGCCCGCCACCACCAGCACCGGACCATCGGTCGTCGTTACTGCCTGTCGTTGTACGTCATTGAGTTGTTGAAGATATGCCCCACCTGATTGCTGTGCCATGATTTTTATTTTTTTATCCGGTAATCTAGTGAGCAGTGAGCTAGTGAGCGTTTTGTTCACCGGATAGCCTGTTTACAAGATCACTGATTATCCAACGCTTCCCAATACTCCACCGCCCGTCGCGTGTGCGGAATGCAGATGGAGCCGCCGACGAGATTGCCGATGGCCAGTACTTCAAAAAACTCCGCTTTGGTGACGCCCAGTTCGTGGCAAGTGCCCAAATGATAGCGAATGCAATCATCGCAGCGCAGTACGAGCGAAGCGACCAAGCCCAGCAACTCTTTGGTTTTTTTGTTCAAAGCGCCATCCTGATAGGCATTGGTATCGAGATTGAAAAAGCGCTTGATCACTTTGTTATCTTCCGCCAGAATCTTCTCGTTCATCC
>CAZFBU010000063.1:0-23339 GCA_964517175.1 uncultured Saprospiraceae bacterium | reverse complement strand
ACTTCCCACTTCCCACTTCGACCTCATTCGCTGTGCGCCAATTGCACACAAAACTCCGCAAACTTCAAAATTGCCTGCTGGGTCAGTTTTTTAGCTTCAAACATACCCATATGTCCTACATTTTCCATGATTAGAATAGAGGCCGTTTCTGCCATCGTCGTTTGTGCCATAGCGGGTTCCGATGGTATCGCCTGGTCTTCTTTGCCGACAATAAACAGTACCGGTTGTTCCAGATGGCGCAATACTTCCGAACGATCTGGTCGGCTTGCCATTGCTTCCAACGCTGCAATAATGCCCTCCGGGTTGTAGCGGGCAGCACGATGGATCAATTTATCCACCAGAAATGTATTGCTGCGCGCAAATTTTTCGTAGAAAAAGCCCGGAATAAGTTGTTTTACATACAAGGCTGCACCCTTCGCCCGTACCACTTCGATGCTGCGTTGGCGCCCTTCCAGCTTCTCCGGATCATCCGCAGCCGGATGGGAATGGAACATGCCCAGCCCCAGTAGTTTGCCGGCATGCTTTTCGGCGAAAGCCAGCGCTGTATAGCCGCCCATAGAGTGCCCAACGAGGATGATTTTGGGCAACCCAAGGTCGTCAATCACCGCGTTTACTGCTGCCGCATAGTATTCAATCGATGCCTTCTCCGGCAACTCGCTACCGCCAAACCCCGGCAGATCAATGCAAATAACCCGATAACCGGCATCCACGAATTCGTCCTTGTAATCTTTCCAGACAAAGCTGTCTTCGCAAAATCCGTGCAGCAACACAATCGGCGTGCCTTTCCCTTCCGAAGAGTAGGTCACTTGCTTATCCTTGTAAGTTGTAAATTTCATGCGTTTGGGTTGAAAATTTGTTTTGTCGCTAAAAATATAAAGGAAGTTGTGTTTTTTCTATCTTTATTGTAGAAGATTCACGTTTTTTACCTTCAGAACTACAAATGAACAATGTCTGGTTTTTCAAATATAAAAAGCGGGTTATCAAAAATTGAGGCGCTGGAGCGCGAGCTAAACCTGAAGCAACTTCAGATAAACCGGCTGTTGAATATCACACAGGCAATCAATAGCAACGTTCCGGCACGGGAGTTGTTCCAAATGTATCAGTCGTTTTTGAGTTGGGAACTGAGCGTAAAGAAAATGGCGCTTTTTGTGCGGAGCGATGACGGCTGGTCGTTGGCGGCTTCACTGGGCGAATCCGAAAACCTGGCAAAATCGGAAATTACCGGGCATCTCGAAAAATATACCTTCCTGCGCAACATCGAAGCCTCGGATCCGGCCATCGTGCGCGAGTTCGACGTCGTCATTCCCGTACGGCACAAAGATCATCCGATCGCGTACGTTTTTATCGGAGGTTTCGGCGAAGATGAGGACATGTACAGCAAGGTACAATTCATTACGACCATTACCAATATCATCGCCGTTGCCATTGAAAACAAGCGGCTCTTCAAGCGCCAACTGGAGCAGGAACGCCTCCGGCGCGAGATGGAACTGGCCAGCGAAATGCAGCGGTTGCTCATTCCCAAGAGCTTGCCGAGCAAAGCGTGCTACGATTTGTCGAGCATTTACAAACCGCAGATGGGGGTGGGGGGCGATTATTTTGATTTTATTGAATTTGAAGACGGGAAAATAGTTTTTTGCATCGGCGATATTTCCGGCAAGGGCGTTTCGGCGGCGCTGCTGATGGCAAATTTTCAGGCAAATTTCCACACGCTGATCGCCAAGCGCACCGGGCTGGATGAGTTTATCCGCGATTTGAATAAATCGGTCAACCTGATCACCGGTGGCAATTGGTTTATCACCTTTTTTATTGCCGAGTACGACGTACCCAATCAGATGCTGCGCTACGTCAATGCCGGGCACAATCCGCCGGTTGTGGCAACGGTTGACGACTTTTTCCTGCTGGATAAAGGCTGCACCATGCTGGGCTCCTTCACCGAACTGCCGGAAGTGGAAGTCGGTGAGTGCGAAATTCGCGAGGATGCGATGATACTGGCATATACCGATGGCATTACCGACTTGCGGAATAAAAATGACGAATTTTTTAGCGAGAAAATGCTGTACAACTTTGTAAAAGCAAATTACGACTTGTCGGCAACGGAGTTCAACCGGCGGCTGATGGAGCGCATCGAAGCATTTAAAGGCGACAAGACGTACCCTGATGATTTCACCATTTTGGCCTGCAAGGTGTTCATCGGGCAATAGGAAGCCGACGCTTTTCCGTCTATGATCGGTTGTATTCGGTCTAAAAAAAGAACAGAAGAGGAAGGTAACGCAACAATTGTTGAAAAAAACAGATTTATATTGTACATTCAATCATTTGAAAAGCAGGTTTTTTCTTGCTTTTAATAGGAATTTTCAGGACTCAATACAATGAAGGATAAAAATATAGCAGGTATATTGGCACTGTTTCTGGGTGGTTTTGGAGTGCATCGCTTCTATCTGGGGCAAACCGGGCTGGGCGTTTTCTACCTGATCTTTTGCTGGTTTCCGCTGATGTGGATCATCGGTTTGGTGGATGCTATCGTCTTTTTTGCAATGGATAAAGAGAACTTCGACATCAAGTATAATAAGCATTTCTATCAGCTTTCCCGCCGCGGCGATGCGGATTATCAACGAAAAGAAGAAAAGCCCAAATACTACTACGATAAAAATATGCGCCGACAACGCGAGGAGCGCCGCGAATACCGGCGAGACCGTAGCCGCTCCGACACCAAGCCTGCACCACCAAGCAATGAAGTGGAAAAAGCGAGTGGCATTCGCAAATTTAAGGATTATGACTACGAAGGCGCGATTGCTGATTTTCAGAAAGCGCTGGCGAAGAACCCCCAGGATATTGCGGTGCATTTCAACCTGGCATGCACTTATTCCCTCACCGAAAACACCGAAAAAGCGCTTCATCATCTCGATAAAGCAGTAAGTCATGGATTCAACGATTTTCAAAAAATAAAGGAACACGATGCCCTGGCATACCTGCGGGTGCAACCGGAGTTTGAAGATTTTGAAAAAAACAAGTACCGGCTTTTACAGCGGCTGGAGGCACCCAAAGCCGAAACAGCGGAAACCCTGGAGCTCGACAGCGAAGACCTGCTGGAGCAACTGCAACGCCTGGGCGATCTGCGCGAGAAAGGACTCCTGACCGAAGAGGAATTTGCTGCGCAAAAGCGCAAGTTGTTGGGATAAATCTAAAAATCAGATAACTTTAACACAAAGATGGCTAACATTCAAACCGTACCATCCGTTTATAAAAGAAACCGATCACATCCTGATGATAGCAGAACAATTAATATCCGATGAAATAATTCCACTCCGAACGTCTGACCTGGGCGAAGAAGCCCTCAGTATGATGAACGAATTCTATGTGCGGCACCTGCCCATCGTCAACAATAAAGAGCTATTGGGCTTGATCTCCGAAGATGATATTTTGAATTTCGATGCCCACGAAGCTGTTGGCTCTTACAGCCTTTCGCTCACGCGCCCCTACGTAAAAGCCGACGATCACATCTACGAAGTAATGCGTGCCCTCGCCGATGCACACCTCACACTGGTACCGGTAGTGGATAATGCCAATTATTACATGGGGGTCATTACACAGGAAGACCTGCTTCGGTATTTTTCCACTACAATGGCCTTTAATGACTCCGGCAGCATTATCGTACTGGCCGTACAACGGCGAGACTATTCCCTGGCGGAAATAGCCCGTCTGGTCGAATCAGAAAATGCAGTTATCCTAAGCTCTTTCGTCTCATCACGTATGGACTCTTCCCAACTGGAAGTGAGTATTAAAGTCAATACGAACAATATCAACGCCATCATCGCTACTTTCCAGCGCTTCGAGTATAAGGTGCAGGCTTCTTTCAACGAAGCCGAATTTTCTGACGCGCTGCGCGAGCGCTTCGATTCTTTCATGGCTTACCTCAATGTATGACAAGGGCGGACAAAACCCCTAAAAAGGGCTGGAATTTGCGTTCCAGCCCTTTTTATTTCTGTAACTTTCCGTAAATTGTATTCAGATTTTTTGAACAGATGCGAATATTTTTTTTACTCGTGTTGCTTTGCGCAAAATGTTATTTGTATGCTCAAAGCTTCGTTCACATAGAGGGGATTGTCATTGAAGGCAATAAAAAGACGAAGTCTGACATACTGCTGCGGGAACTTCGATTCAGCGCAGGAGATACTATTCCGATGGATGCACTCGACACCTACATCACCGAAAGTGAGCAATTGCTGCTCAATACCAGCCTGTTCAATGCCGTGGAAATAACTGCCAAACCCTGCAAGGACTGCCCGCCCAATAGCCTGGTCATCTATTTATTTGTAGCGGAAGCCTGGTATTTTTATCCCGTTCCGATTTTTGAACTGGCGGATCGCAATTTCAACGTTTGGTGGGTAGAGCAGAATCGCTCGCTCAATCGCATCAATTTCGGTTCTGACTTCTCGCATACCAACGTCACCGGTCGCATGGATCGCCTGAAGCTCGGCGCTAAATACGGCTACACCCAGAATTACAGCCTCCGGTACAGTTTGCCCTATATCAACAAAAAACAAACGATTGGATTTTCTACCGATATTGCTTTTTCGCGCAACCGCGAAATCAATTATGCCACAGACGGCAACAAGCAGCTTTTTCACCGCGAAGGGGATGACTTTGTGTACAACCGGTTTCGGTCTGTATTGGGGCTTACCTGGCGGCCCGGCCTGCGGGCATTTCACCGATTTTACCTGAGCTTTTTTCAAAATAGCATCGCCGACCAGGTGGCCAGCGAGTTAAATCCGGATTTTTTTCTCGATGGGCGGGATGCACAGCGCTACTTTTCTTTTGCGTATGAATTTGCCTTCGATCGCCGTGATATACAGCCTTACCCGCTCAACGGCAACTACGTTTTCCTGCGTCTGGAACGCGACGGATTGGGTGTTTTCAATGATCGGAACGGACTTACGATGTCGGCGTATTATGATCATTACCACTCGTTTTCGCCCCGGCTTAGTCTGGGTATAAATACAGGCGGTAAGGTATCGCTGATCCGGGAACAGCAGCCCTACAACGACAACCGCGCCATTGGCTTTGGCAGAAATTATCTGCATGGGTATGAATATTACATTGTGGATGGATTGGATATGGGGTTTGTACGCACCAATCTGCGGTTTCAACTGCTAAAAAGTGAAGTTTGCTTTGGCCGAATCGTACCCATTGAGCAGTTCCGGTCTATGCCGGTGAAAATGTATTTTTCGATCAACAACGACGTCGGCTACGTGAACGATCCTTTTCTGGCGGGCAGCAATTTTCTGGTCAACAGAATGCTATGGGGCGGCGGTATCGGGCTTGACTTTGTCTTATTCTACGATAAAGTGTTCAAAATAGAATACAGCTACAACCATTTGCTGGAAAGCGGATTATTTTTCCACATCAGTTTGAATATCTGACGCTGGTTTTGCAAAAAATTCCTACCTTCCAACGTCTTTGCTCAATTACACACCACGCATGCAAGTTGTCGTTTACAGTCGCGAATTTAAAGAAGAAGATGCAGAACACATTCAGAAGCTCTTTGATGTGTTGCACGAGGAAGGGATCAATGCCTATGTTTTCCGGTCTTACCTGGAAGAAATAAAAGATAAGATCAATTTCAAGCGAGACGTAGGCGTCTTTGAAGGGTACATGGATTTTTCCGTGAAAAAGCTCGATTTTTTTATCACGCTGGGTGGCGACGGCACCATTCTCTCGGCGCTCGTGCATGTACGCGATAGCGGCGTGCCAATTGTGGGTATTAATCTCGGGCGGCTGGGTTTCCTGGCAAGCATTGAGAAAAAGCGGATACCGGAAGCCATCCAATTACTGAAACGAGGGATGTATCAGATAGAAGAGCGAAATTTGTTGTACCTGGAATCCAATTTCCCGATTTTCGACGAAACGCGTTTTGCACTCAATGATTTTACCCTGCTGAAGCGCGACACCTCCTCCATGATTACCATTCATACTTACATCAACGGTGCATACCTGAACTCTTACTGGGCAGATGGACTGATTGTCGCTACGCCAACTGGCTCCACCGGGTATTCCCTGAGTTGTGGTGGCCCCATCATTTTCCCAAACTCCGGCAATTTTGTGATAACCCCCGTTGCGCCGCACAATCTAAGTGTGCGTCCGGTTGTCATCTCCGATGATTCGGTCATTTCTTTTGACATAGAAGGTCGGGCAGAAAATTTTCTGTGTACGCTTGATTCGCGCTTTGAAACCATCACCGCCGCCCATCAACTGGCCGTGCGCAAAAATGATTTTCCCGTTCGCCTGGCACAACTGCACGGCGTCAGCTTTTTGGAAACGATTCGCGAAAAACTCATCTGGGGGCTGGACGCAAGAAATACGTAGTGAATTTATACCAATTTCAATTGATAACGACGTGTTAAAGAGTGTTTTAAGTTTTGATTTACAAATACTTATGATTTCCGATTTCCGACTTCTCACTTCCGAATTGTATTAGAGCAGGTTTTTTCTGGGCGTCGTGATATTGGGCGGCTTCAGGTAGAACGGCTCGAAATACGCGACATCTTCAAATGTTTGTTGCTGAAATTTTTGTTCTGCGATCGGCACCAAATGCTTCGCCGAACAAACAACCGACCGAAAGTGCGCAAAGGGCGAGGTCAGCACTGTCTTGCACTTCTCCGCACCGTTGCCAACGAAGACGATAGCTTGTTTTTTTATAAAAAAATCATCAAATGTATTTGATTCAATTTTAAGAGCTTGTGCTTCCTGAATAGCAATATTATTCTGATCGAAAATCGCTGCGTAAACCTCCATCCGCCGGGCGTCGATCATCGGGCAATAAAGCATTTCCTGATCTTCCACGTGCTGACTCGCCAGCGCTAGTGCCTGCAAGGTATCCACCGCGATCAAAGGTTTGTCGAGTGCATAGCAAATGCCCTTTGCCGTAGAGATACCGATGCGCAGCCCAGTGTAGGAACCAGGTCCCCGGCTTACCGCCAATGCATCCAGCTCCGGTAATTTTATACCAACCTCCCGCGCCGCCGCTTCAATCAGCAAGGTGATCTGCGAAGCATGGTCGTAAGCGCCAGCGCTTTCCCGTAGGCTCAGCACTTGTTGACCCTGGCTGATGCAAATGGAGCAAATCTCCGTTGCGGTTTCTATGTGGAGAATGATTGGCAATGTGAAAAATTTTGGATGGCAAAGATAAAAAGAATTAATTCTTCGCGGCAACTTCGTTTCGAACCAACCAATGGCGCAGATCGCCCCGATGAATGGCAGTCGCCATCAGATCCGGGAAAAGCGTTGGCGAGCAGGCGAAAGCGGGAATACCAAGCTGCGCGAGATAGGCAGCTACATTTTTGTTATAACTCGGTGCACCTTCGTCATTCAAAGCGAGGAGTGAAATGAACTGCGCGCCGGTGTTATTCAAATTGCCAATGCGTTGGACCATCTCACCCTCATCCACGCCTTCGTACAAATCGCTGATCAGTACGAGCATGGTTTCTTTCGGGCTTTGGATGAGCGATTGCGCGTAGTCGAGCGCTTTGGCGATGTGGGTGCCGCCGCCGAGTTGTGCCGCGAAAAGCAATTCGACCGGATCGTGCAGCAGGTCGGTCAGGTCAACTACATTGGTATCAAAAACGACCAGATGCGTGCGAATGCTCCGCAGAGAGGCCAAGATCGAACCCAATACTGCCGCATATACTACCGATGTGGACATGGAGCCACTCTGATCGATCAGCAGGATGACGTGCCGGAGTTGCTGTCCTTTTTTGCCGTAGCCGATCAGTCGCTCGGGAATGACTGTTCTATAATCCGGTTGATAATGCCTGAGGTTGGCGAGAATCGTTTTTTGCCAGTTGATTTCGTTTGCTTTGGGGCGATGATTGCGCACGGCGCGGTTCAGGCTGCCGCGAATGGCTTGCTGCATCGGCAGGCGCAGTTTCTCTTCAAGCTCTTTTACCACTTGCCGGACGACCGCTCGAGCCGCGTCGCGGGTGCGCTCGGGCAGCGTTTTATTCAAATCCAAAATAATGCTGGCAAGATGGACATCCGGTGTGATGGTTTCCATGAGTTCCGATTCCAGTAACATCTGCTTGAGCCCGAGCCGGTCGAGCGCGTCGCGCTGCAGTAATTGAACGGTTTCCTTCGGGAAATAATCGCGAATATCGCGCAGCCAGCGATTGATGCGGGGAGAAGATTTGCCGAGCCCGCCTCTGCGGTCTTCATTGTACAGCAAATCCAGGGCATCGTCCATGCCTTGTTGTTGTTTACCGAGGGGTACGCTCTTGTCAGGATCAGCCTGGCGCCCCAGAATGAGGCGCCATTTCGTAAGTTTTTCGGTGGTCATTTAACGTTTTATCAATCCGATGATAAAGAGCAGCACTGCCGCTCCGATCAGCGCAGTCAGAATATAGCCGACTATTCCGCCGCCCAGACTTACGCCCAATACATCGCCCAGCAGCCAGCCACCGAGGAAACCACCTACGATACCGACTACGATGTTACCAATCAGGCCAAAGCCCGAGCCTTTCAGAACCAAACCGGCAATCCAGCCTGCAATGGCACCGACGATAAGAAAATACAAGAGACCTTCCATGTTAAAGTTGATTTTAGGTTAAAAATTTGAAAAAAATTACCAAACCATAAGTATTGGCAACTAATGTTTAGACGAATAAAATAGGGAAAAGTAACGCCATGTCCGAAAAAAAGCTTCTGTTTTTTCAAAAAAAGTAGTTGCACAGGGTAAAAATATGTCGTTGCGGACTAAAAGTACATATTCTCCCAAAAGAATCTGGTAAAAACTTCCGCAATAAATCACTTCAAAACTTCGTATCCTTATCTTTGTTCCTTACAATAAGTTGCAAAATACCAGAAGAAACTACATGTCAGCAGGTAAGCCCGATCAGATTCAGGAATTCAAGGAAGAACATCAGGAAGCGCTCCGTTCCATCCGCCTTTCCCGCATATTGCTGCCGATCCTGATCGGGGTCGGTGCGGTGTTGTACCTGCTGCTGCGAAAGTTTGATCTAAAGGAATTCAATAAAATCGAATGGACCCAGCAGACGTTTGTGTGGCTTGGCATTGCTGTGTTGTTGTTCGTCGCCTGGCATCTGATGTATTCGGTTCGACTGTACGTGTTGGCCGATGGTGCGTTCAGTTGGTGGAAGTGCGTTGAGCTTATCTTCATTTGGGAATTTGCCTCCGCCGTATCACCTTCCAGTGTCGGTGGCTCGGCGGTGGCGCTGTTCATTATCGCCCAGGAAAAACTGCCCGTCGCCAAAACGACGACCATCGTGTTGTACAGCATTGTGCTCGATGGCTTTTTCTTTCTGGCAACGCTGCCGTTTTTATTTCTGATTCACGGCACAAGCATTATGCGCCCCGGGGCTACCGGCATCGTAGAAACCGGCGGCTGGGGGTTGTATTTCATCCTGGCTTATGTAGCAATGGCGTCCTACACGCTTTTTTTTTACTACGGCATATTCGTCAATCCCCGGCAACCCAAGCGCATTCTCGCATTTTTTACTAAAATAAAATGGCTGCGGCGCTACCGGCGCAAAGCAATTCAACTGGGTGACGATATGATCATCGCTTCGCAGGAACTCAGGCAGCAGAACTTTCGCTTTCACTTTCTGGCGGGTGCAACGACGTTCGTCATCTGGATACTGCGCTTCGTCATACTCAGCGCGATTATCATTGCTTTTGTGGATACCGTACCCCGCGATTTCTGGACACAGTTTGAACTGTACGCCCGGCTGGAAACGATGTTTCTGATTTTTGTATTCAGCCCTACGCCCGGCGGTGCAGGCTTGATCGAATTGCTGTTCGGCGGTTTTTTGAGTGATTACATCACCAGTCCAACCGTCTCGACGGTTGTTTCTACCTTCTGGCGATTGCTCACCTACTATTTTTATTTGTTGGCGGGCGTTATCATTATTCCCAACTGGATTCGGAAAATTCTCAATGAAAGGCGAAAAATGCGCATGCAGCAACAGAAATCGTAGAAAAAAGCAAAATGGAGTTCTTTGCTCGTTCCTGAGAAAATAAGTGATTCCATTTTTTCGATATATCTTGAGCAGTCGGAAACACTCGCTTGCCAAGTAGCCCAACCGGTACGCAGAGGATAAATGACGACGCTGAATTCAGGTTCGTTTTCCGCGATTGATGAAAATCATAAACGTCAATGACCAATGTCATCCATTCCGGGCTGATAGTTTCTGACTTTTGCATCATGTATATCTTTATTCTCTAAAATTTATAATGATTATGAACATCCTGGCACCTGTAAAAACAATTATGAGCACGAAGCTGGTCACCGTCAACCCGGGTGATAAGCTCAAAGAGGTCAAAGCTGTTTTTGATGAAAAGCCGATTCACCACCTTCCGGTAGTGCGGTATAAGCAGATAGTTGGCTTGATTAGCAAGACAGATTTTCTGCACTTTATGCGTGGTTTTTCACAAAATGAAGAGGATCGCTTCGTGGATGAAGCCCGCCTGCGGGCCTACACGGCGGAAGAAATTATGACCAAAGGACTGGCGAAACTATCGCCTGATGACCGTATCAGCGTAGCGCTGGAGCTATTTCTGGCAAATCGGTTTCACGCCCTTCCCGTCGTCGAAAATGAGGAACTGGTAGGCATTGTAACCACCTTTGACATCATCAGAGCCGTAGCAAACGAAGAAATAACTGCCGATCAGGTAATTGATAGCCAGAAATCAGAGTAACGAATGTTGACGATCCAGATACTAGGGATTGGCTGTAAAAAAAGTCGGGCGCTGAAGGCAAACCTGCAGGCAGCGCTCGAAATGTTCTCGGGGGAGGTATCTGTCGAAGAAATTATGGCGGTAGAGGATATCATACGGTATCCCATCAGCGCAACGCCGGCACTGCTCATCGGCGAAACGGTGGTGAGCGAGGGATATGTACCCGCCGTTCGGGAATTGCAAAACATTTTAGCAGGGCACTATCGTTCTGATATCACTATGAAAAATATTCTTATTCCAACGGATTTTTCCAATACGGCTGCCAATGCTTTTCAGTTTGGTATGCAGCTTACGAGTGGGCGCGAAAGCGATATAACGGTCATGCACGTGTATCATCCTTACTTTGATCCGGACAATCCACTGGATGGTTCGAGCCATGCGGAGCAGGAAGCGGCCACCATGAAGCGAATGGAAGTTTTCCTGGGTGAAAATACTTCGCCCAGTACACCACAGGGACAAAACCTGGATACGGAGCAGGTAAAACTGCATAAGAAAATTTCGTTTGGCTTTGCCGCGGAGGAAGTAGTCGAACAATCCGGAAATTATGACCTACTGATAATGGGTACTACGGGCGACGGCGATCTGATTGAGCAATTGTTCGGCAGCGTATCTTCATATGTGGCTCAATATGCCAATTGCCCGGTACTGCTCATACCACCCGATGCCTCCTTCAAAGGCTTTTCCACCGTTGTGTATGCAACCGATAACAAAGCGATTGATAAGGCTGTTTTTCAGCGTATAAAACAGGATATGGGGCTTGAAAAAGCGGAAGTACACTTCGTTAATGTTCGCAGGCAATCGGAGCAGGAATTTGTTTTTACAACCATCAAACAAGAACGGATACCGAATAGCGAACAAGCAGAAATGGAACTGACTAATGCCGAGATAATATCTGATAATGTGCTGAAAGCACTGAATGAATATGCGGAAGTGCATCGGGTAGATTTGCTCATTATGCGCACCCAACAACGCAGTTTCCTGGAAAAGATGTTTCACCCCAGCCTTACGAAGCAAATGATACTACATGCTAAAATGCCTATTTTGGTTTTGCATAGCAAAGATTAGAAACGCAACCCAACGGAGGCATAAAATACTAAATTCCGATCCATATCCCGGGTAAAAATAAGGCTTCTGTCGGTTGCTACCTGCACGATGGAGGCATCCTGTCGGTTGTTTGTTATATCACTTAAACCATAAGACATTCGGAATCCCACAAAAAGTTCCTGGCTCAAAAAGAAGGAGATACTGCCAAACAATTGCACATCCCATTGCCGGAAGCGGTGAACTTCTTCGCCGGTTGATTCGTAATAAGCGCCAATCACTCTGGGTATTTCCAGCGGTTGCCCGCCGACGGTGCGTGTCCGGTCGCCAAGAAGAGGCAAGCGTTCAAAGGAGTCATTCAGATAATCAAACCGCAAATCAATGGTGAAGGGTGTAATGCGCGCGCCGCTTTCTGTCAGTCCGCTGTAAGCGAGCCTGCCCGTCGCCTGCGAAGACAACAGATAACCTACCCCCGCTCCCACCGACAGCTCAATCCGATTGCTATGAGCGTAAAAAAGTAAAGGTAACGCCAGATAAGTATTCACCACATCCAGTTCCATATTCCGGGTGCCAAAGCTATACACTACCTCGCCGCTTCTGCTCGGAAGAAACCAGTAAGAAATGCCATTAAACTCATATTGTGTACCCGCTTGTGCGTATTGCAACTCCGCCTGTAAGCCGGAGTTGGGCGTGAGTGCATAACCGACGCCCAGCGCCAGGTGCACACCGGTATTGAAACGGAAACGCTCCAGGTCGCGGGGGCTGCTAAAGTGTTCGGATGGTCCTTGAAAACGGGCAAAAGTAAAACCGGACTTCAGGTCCACGTGCAGTTTTTTTTGTGCTTGCGCAGGCTGTGTAAGCCAGATGCCCAGCAGCAGGCAAAAGTAACAGGTCAGGCGATTATATGTGCTTGCGTAGCAGAATTCGATGTTGTTCAATGGTTACCCTGGGTTCAAATCCAATGATATCAAAACCGTTCTTCAGGGCGAAGATAAGCATTCCTTTGTGACTACTGCGCGTTTTGAAGGTGATGGTTTCATAACCGTGTTGCCTTGCCCAGCGTTCCTGTTCATCCGCCAGCGCCTGTGCCAGCCCGAGCCGCCGAAAATCGGGCAGAATACCGCCCATCCACGAGTAGAACGAATCATCCCGCTCATAACCGACTTTAAAACCAACCGGGGCATCATTCGCACAAACAACCAGGATCAGGTGCGGAACGCCCGTTAATCTTTTTTTGTATTCGTTCACCTCGTGCGGATTGATAAACTCCGGAATCTGCTTACTGAGCGCAACAACGGTCGCAATGTCGCCAGCGCGAATGCTGAACAGGTCAGGTAGTTTTACAGGCTTGATCATAGCAGAAAATTTTGAAAGAAAAGAGATGCTCACAGCGTGCGATACTCTATACCTTTTTACAAATCAATTTCCACCAGTACAGGGCAGTGATCGGAATGTTTCACCTCCGTAAGTTGCCGTGCTTCGATCAGCTTATCGCTAATAGTATTCGAAACCGACTGGTAATCCAGGCGCCAGCCTTTGTTGTTGGCGCGGGCATTGGCGCGGTACGTCCACCAGCTGTATTCAACTTTATGAGGGTTTAAATGCCGGAACGCATCGGTGAAGCCATTGTCAAACCACCGGGTCAGCCACGCACGCTCCTCAGGCAAAAAGCCGGAATTCGTTTTATTCCGCACCGGGTCGTGGATGTCGATTTCATGGTGTGCAATGTTGTAATCGCCGACGACGATGAGTTTCGGGCGCTCCTGTATCAACGCGTGCACCCAGTCGTAAAATTCATCCAGAAATTCCATTTTAAACGCCTGCCGCACGTCGCCCGTCGTGCCGGAAGGGAAGTAGCAGTTGAGCAGCGTCCAGTCGCCAAAATCGGTGCGCAGAATGCGCCCTTCAGCGTCGTATTTTGCAATGCCGCAGCCCTCCACCACTTTGTCCGGCTTCTGGCGGGTGAGGGTCGCCACGCCACTGTAGCCTTTCTTTTCCGCCGAATGCGCAAAGGTTTTGTAGCCCAATTCCGCAAACAGGTCCGAATCAATCTGCTCGGGCTGCGCTTTGGTTTCCTGCACGCAGATGATGTCAAAATCGTTGTCGCGCACCCAGTCATCGAAGCCTTTGTTCAGCGCCGCGCGGATGCCGTTCAGGTTGTAAGAAATGATTTTTTTTGCCATAGCGCAAAGGTAAGGAACTTGCAGAAAAAGGAAGCAGAACAACAGCCCTTTCATCATTCGCCATCCTCCGATGGTCGGCAATTATTTTTAATGAACTGATCCTGAAGCTGGTAAATCTTTTGATAGGCTACGGGTACGCGATTGGTGGTGAGGAAACAATCAAAGCTCAGGGTATCCCCGTCTTTCATGTCATTGAAATTTTCCAGGCGGAAAGGGGCTTTTGGAAAATAGCATTTTCCCTGCTATTTTTGTAAAAATGAACACCGTGAAAAAAATTGCCCTCCTTCCAATTTTGCTTTGCTGCTTGTTTTCGTCGCACCGAATGATGCTATCTTTTTACAACAACTTGTTGACAAGCTTTTTCAAGCAAAAAACTAAAAGTCCAAACTTTCATTTTGCGCCACCGCACGAAACAAGTCTATGAAACGGAACATCAGCATCGCACTCGGTCCTTTGGTTTTTATCACGCTGGAATTGATCGGCGCACCGGCAAGTATGCCCGAAGCGGCATACCACGTGCTGGCAGTCACCTGCTGGATCGCCATCTGGTGGATCACGGAAGCCATCCCCATCGCGGTTACGGCGCTCCTGCCCATTGTGCTTTTCCCGCTGACGGGCGCGCTGGATCTTTCCTCGACCACCGAATCCTTCGGGCATCGCTACATTTTCCTCTACATGGGGGGATTTATGCTGGCGATTGCCATCGAAAAATGGAATTTGCACAAGCGTATTGCCTTGAATATCATCAACTTAATCGGTACAAATGTCAGTAGCATTATCCTGGGCTTTATGCTGGCAACGGCTTTCCTTTCGATGTGGATTTCCAATACAGCCACCTCGGTCATGATGCTGCCGATCGGCATGGCGATCATCGCGCAATTGAATGACAACCCCGCGACCGCGAAAGACGAAAACAAGATTTTCGGCAAAGCCCTGATGCTGGCAATTGCTTACAGTGCCTCCATCGGTGGCATGGCGACGCTGATCGGTACGCCACCAAACCTAGTGCTGGCGGGCGTCGTGCAGGAGACGTATGGTATTGAAATCACTTTTTCGCAATGGCTGAAATTCGGACTACCTATTTCCGTTTTGCTACTTTTTATCTGCTGGAAATACCTGACGGGCGTAGCTTTTACTTTCGAGCAAAAGCAATTTCCCGGCGGGAAGGCAGAGATCAAGCGATTGCTGAACGAACTGGGAAAAATTTCCCGCGAAGAAAAAACCGTACTGGCGGTCTTTGTACTCACGGCTTTTTGCTGGATTACACGCTCTTTTTTGTTACAAAAATTCATTCCAAACCTCGACGATACCATTATTGCAATGGCGGCGGGCATTGTCCTTTTTATTCTGCCAGGCGGCAAGCAAGGCGAGCGCCTCATCAAGTGGAAAGAAGCCGTGAAAATGCCCTGGGGCATCATCCTGCTCTTTGGCGGCGGGATGGCGCTGGCGGCGGGTTTTGAAGAAAGCGGACTGGCCAATTGGATCGGTGCACAAATGACGCTTTTACAAGGATTGTCCATTATTCTCCTCATTGTCATTATCATTACAATCGTAAATTTCCTGACCGAAATCACTTCCAACTTAGCCACTACGGCCACGTTGCTGCCGATTCTTGCGCCCATGGCTTTTTCCATCGACGTGCATCCTTTTGTGCTGATGGTGTCCGCAACCGTGGCGGCTTCCTGCGCGTTCATGCTACCGGTCGCAACGCCGCCGAACGCCGTGGTGTTTGGCTCGGGTTACTTGCGCATTCCCGACATGATTCGCTCGGGCATCTGGATGAATTTGATTTCCATTGCCTTGCTCAGCGCCATTGTCTATTTGCTCCTGCCGTTGCTGTGGGAGTTTGAGCCGGGCGTTTTTCCGGAGGAGCTTTTGAATCGGGTTGGGGACGAATAGAGCGGTATTGAAAAATGACGCTGTTCAGGTTGTGCAAATCTCAAAGATTTACAGAATCCCGCCCACTCATTTTACCCCCACAAGCCTTCCGGATACTTGCCCTCCGCTGTCAATTTGGCGAAAGCCTGCTGCACGGGTTCTTTGTCTTCCCGGTAAGTCACACCGTACCATTGTTCATCATTGGGAATGACGGTCATTTTGAGCTTGCCCGCCCGCATTTGATCGGTGACAAAAAGCGGAATGTAAAACTCTGCCTTCGGATTGTCCCGGTTTTCTTTAACAAATTGGATGAAGCGTTCGCGCAAAGCGGGAAACACCGTGTGGTGAAAGCCAAACAAATTCATCGAAACGAGCCGTTCGTCTGACACCGTGCCAATGCTGCCGTCCGGATTTTCGTATTGCACCTCGCCGTTTACGCGCTCGAGTTTGTGCGTTTCGTGGATGGCGATCAGGGAGTTGTTTTCGTCCATTTCGCAAAGACCGCGATTGACGGAGCCGTGATCGGACAGCGTATTGCGCAGTACATAGCCGATCATCGCGAAGTGCTCGGGCGTGCATGTATTGACCAGAAAATCAGACATCGACTGGTACGCGGTGATGCCGTAATAATCATCCGCGTTGATGATGGCGAATGGTTCGTTGATCGCCTTTTCGGCAACCAGAACCGCGTGCGCTGTGCCCCAGGGCTTCTGGCGTTCCGGCAGATCGGTTAAGCCCGCGATGGGTGTATCAATTGCCTGGAAGACGTATTCGACCGCGATCTTGGCGTCGAATTTTCCGCCGAATTTTTCTTTGAATGCATCTTCGATGTCCTTGCGAATGACAAAGACGACCTTGCCAAAACCGGCGCGGATCGCATCGTAAATGGAGTATTCAATGATGGCTTCGCCGTGCGGTCCAATGGGGTCCACTTGCTTCAAGCCGCCATAACGACTGCCCATGCCGGCTGCGAGGATCAAAAGGGTTGGTTTCATTTCCGGTGCAGGATTTGTTCTTCGGGCAAAAATGGGAAAGTTTTTTCAAAAGAGCGATTAAATTAATATGAAGTTTGCCGGGAGCGTGGCTAATTTGCTCCTCGTTGCTCTTTTTTGTGGCGGGCTTTGATCACAAAATTGTTGATCTGCTTTTCAACAATCAAGCGGTGCAGCAAATCAGCACCAATGAGAATAATGCCACCGATGCCAAAAAGGGCAAAACGCGTTTGCTCGATTTCCGCAACGTACTGCCGGTAGAAGGTACGCACGAATAAAACTTCCAGTGCGATAATCACCGCGGCGGTCAGGAACAGAAAAATGCTGGTGGCGCGGGCATACTGCAAGTAGCGGGGCTGCTGGTGGCGCTTGCATTTTTTGAGGAAGAGAATGGCGTCCTTGTCCCAGGGATTGATGCGAATAATTTCCCGCAGCAGATGTTCCGATTTTTTGTATTCCAGCAAATTGTACAGCGATGCTGCTTTGCGAAAGAGCATTTTCAAAAAAATATCCTCTCCCCGGTAGAAGTCGATATTGTTCGCAATCGTCGTTTCAATAACGCCATCCACAAATAGCAAATGCCTGCGATAATAGCCCACTTCAAACAGCGAATTCACGTAGCTGGTCGTCAGCTCGAAGTGCTCGTCGAAATCCAGCGCACGAATTTCCGCCTCTCTTTTTTCGTAAAAATGGATAATATCGCGGTAAGCCGTCGCTTCAATCGCTTTGAAGTCGCGGTAAATCTTGGAGTGATATGTGGACTGTAAATAAGACATCATTCGGCAGCATGTAACGCGTACAAAACAGGTTTACTTGGACTTACGTCAATTTCGAAACTTGCTATTTGGATGTTCAACAAATATAAGCCATCTTTTACAAAATTGCGAACATAAATCAATTCTGTAATCGTACTTTTTGTCCGAATTTTGTCAGGATAACGCCAAAACGCCCGGTGTGCCAGCAGTTTTCCGCCATCCTCCTCCCGATCCACCGAAGGCAAATCAATGAGCAAATGTTCCACGCCCTGCTCCACCAGCCAGGTAATCGCCTCGGGGTGCATGTAGGGCGGATTCGCGCCGGAGTAGTTGGTGCGCAGCTTCAGGTCGTCGTTGGGCAGGGTGCGAATGACCACCGCTGCCGGTACGTCATCCTCCAAGGCCGCTACCAATTGTTCCCGAAAAATAACTCTGTTGCCTATAACAGTTTTTTGGGGGTAAATGCTCACGAGTTTAGCAAAAAAATGAAAATTTTCCAGCGCTTCGTTGATTTTGTAAGGCTCCTTTGCGATGTGCCCGACGCATTCGGTGTGCGTGCCGTTGCCGTGCGGATTGATTTTTACGTTCAAAAAATTGACCGCGCCGCCCTGCGCCGTGGAGCCGATGAAATCGCCCGCCACGACCGGAGCTGTTTCCAGCGGCGGAGCGTAGAAGCAATTCACCGTTTCCAGCCCTTCGCGCAGCGGTATGGAGATGTCGAGCGGGCGGGTGAGATCAGCGCGGTAGCGTTGGTGGTTGCGGGTAAGTTCGATTTGCATGCTTATCGGGTTTGGTTATGCAATAGTTCATGCCGTTTTCAGCTCGTTCGCTTTACAAATTTAAAAACAACAATGGTCTGGTTATAATTTTTGCCCGGAGCACGGACTACGCAAATTTAGCACTTTGGCGAACTTTTTGAAGATTCATTGCCTGGCGAACTTTTCCAAATTTAAAGTAGTGCACAGGCCAAAGAAATCGCGGAGTTTTTATAAATTCCTGCCGAAAAAAAAATTAATACGCATGAAAAAAACACCTTTTTATTTCCTAACCCTATTCCTGGCATCCTGTTTTTGGATGTTACCAAATTATGACCTTTCCGCACAGCGAGCTGCCAATATCACCGTTGACACGTCACTTTACAGTGGCTTGAAATACCGAAACGTGGGCCCTTACCGGGGCGGGCGTTCCACCGCGGCAGCGGGCTTTCCGGATGAGCCTTTCCGCTTTTTGATGGGAGCAACCGGCGGCGGCGTGTGGCAAACCGATGATGCGGGCAGCAGTTGGAATAATATTTCTGACGGTTTCTTCGGCGGCTCGATTGGCTCGGTGGCTATTGCCGATTCCGACCCGAATGTCATTTACGTCGGTACCGGCTCGGCCGATCCGCGGGGCAATACCTCGGCAGGGCGCGGGGTTTACAAATCTACCGACGGCGGCAAAACCTGGTCCTTCATCGGCTTGCCGGAAGCCGGGCAAATCGGCAAGATCAGAGTGCATCCCAACAATCCCGACCTGGTGTATGTCGCTGCCCTCGGGCATATCTTCGGACCCAACCCGGAACGGGGCGTTTATCGCTCGAAAGATGGCGGTAAAAACTGGGAACAGGTACTGGCTATTTCTGATAAAACCGGCGCCGTTTCCCTGGCAATGAATGCCAAGAATCCGCGCGAAATGTATGCCGGTATGTGGACGGCAGAGCGCAAACCCTGGAGCATGATCAGCGGCTCGGAAGAGGGCGGCTTGTACAAAACCACCGACGGCGGCGATACCTGGAAAAAACTGGCAGGCGGACTGCCCGAAGGCATGGTCGGCAAAATTGGCGTGACCGTTTCGCCGGCTAATCCCGATCGCGTTTGGGCCATCATTGAAGCCGAACCCGCCGGAGGCGTTTATCGCTCGGACGACGCCGGCAAAACCTGGAAGCGCACCAACAAGGAAAACAAACTGCGCCAACGCGCCTGGTACTACACGCACGTAGTGGCGGATCCGCAAGATCCGAACACCGTTTATGCGCTCAATACCAGTCTGTATCGCTCCGTAGATGGCGGGATGAAATTTGAAGCCATTCCCGTGCCGCACGGCGATGTGCACGATCTCTGGATCAACCCGAATAACCCGAACGTCATGGTCGTTGCCGATGACGGTGGCGCGCAGGTGACGCTCAACGGCGGCAAGAGCTGGTCCACTTATCACAATCAACCGACGGCAGAGCTGTACGGCGTCGTTGTAGATAATGGTTTTCCGTACCGCTTGTACGGCGCGCAGCAGGACAATACGACCATCACGGTTCCGGCTTGGACTTCCAGCAATACCCTGCATCCCAAGCAGCACTGGTACTCGGTGGGCGGTTGCGAAACAGGACCGGTCGCGCTGCACCCGGATCATCCCGAAATCATTTACGCCGGTTGCTACGGCGGAGTAATGGATCGCTACGATCTGGCAAAAGATCAGGTGATGAACGTGATGAGTTATCCGCAATTGCAATTGGGCGAAGCGGCCAAAAACCTGAAGTATCGCTTCCAGTGGGTTTCTCCGATGGCGGTGTCGCCGCACGATCCGAATGAAATTTATCACGGCTCGCAGTACATCCATCGCTCCAAAAATGGGGGCGAAACGTTTGAAGTCATCAGTCCGGACTTGACGACCAATACACCGGCGCACCAGGATTATTCGGGCGGTCCGATCAATCACGACATCACCGGGGTGGAAATTTACAACACCGTTTTTGAAATTGTGCCCGATCAGCACACCAAAGGCACCATCTGGGCGGGCACAGACGACGGTCGCCTGCATATCACACAGGACGACGGCAAAACCTGGCAGGAAATTACACCGAAAGACATGCCCAAATACGGCACGGTCAATAAAATCGACGTTTCCGGCCACGCCAAAGGCAGAGCGTTCGTAGCGGTTCAGAAATATCGCTTCGATGATTTCGCGCCCTACATTTTTATGACGAATGATTACGGCAAAACCTGGAAAAGACTCACCACTGGACAAAACGGCATTCCTGCCAACCAACCGGTGCGCGTGGTGCGCGAAGACCCGGACCGCAAGGGACTGCTGTACGCAGGCACCGAATTTGGCGTTTTTGTTTCCTTCGACGAAGGGGCACACTGGCAGAGTTTGCAATTGAATATGCCGATTGTTCCCGTCACCGATATGCGCGTGCACCAGAAAGATTTGGTGCTTTCTACGCAGGGACGTTCGTTCTGGATTTTGGATGATATTTCGCCCTTGCACGCTTTGAATCCAAAACTGGCGCAGCAGACTGCCCATTTGTTCGAACCGCGTCCGGCTTACAAAGTGAATGACGCAGGCGGCGGCGGATTGTCCGAACTCGCCCCCGAAGGCAAGCCCAGCGGCGCGATCATGTACTACTATTTGCGGGACACCGCCAGCCAGGAAGTAATGCTGGAAATCGTGGATCAGGATGCCCGCGTGGTACGCGTTTTTACCAATGATGAAAAAAAGGCAAAAGCGCACAAAACATCGCCCCTGCCAAATGAAACGGGCACGCACCGCATGACCTGGGATTTGACGTACGAAGGACCGACTTTCGTGGACGGTGCGATCATTTGGGGCTATAAAGGTGGCGTGAAGGCGCCTCCCGGCATGTACGATGTGCGGTTACTTGTGGACGGGCAATCCGTGGCAACCGAGCAGATAGAAGTGAAAGAAGACCTGCGCATTGAGTCCGACTTCACCGAGGAAGACTACCAGGAGCAGCTAAAACTCGGCTTGGAACTGCGCGACGCCATCACCGAAGTGCACGCCAAGATCAAGGAAATCCGCAGTGTGAAAGAGCAGATCAAGTGGCTCAGTGAGCAGGCGGACGATGATAAGGAAGTGCAGGAACTGGCAACCAATCTGCTGAAAGACCTGACGGCGCAGGAAGAAAAACTCATGCAGACCAGGAACGAAAGCGGACAGGACCCGATCCGTTTTGCGCCCAAGCTCGACAACCAGATGGTGGAAGCCTACAACTACGTCACCGGTCAGGACGGCTACATTTCCGGTGGTCGCGAAGGTCGCCCGAACCAGGCTGCCTACACCCGCGCCGATGACCTGGAACAGGAATGGGCAGAAGTGAAAAAGGAAGTAGAGTCCACGCTGGAAGCGAGCGTCAACAAGTTCAACGAGATCGTAAAGATCAAGAACCTGATCGGCGTGAAGCGGAAGGAGCGTAGGAGCTAGGCTCGGTAATGAGGGGCTAAAGCCCCGACGGGTTTTTGAAAAAATAGCCCCGTGATTTATTGCGGGGCTATTTTATTTGGGAATGGTTCATGTTTTTGTGGTAGATCAGGTTTCAATCAGCTTTTCTAGCGCTATCACCAAAGCCTTTGTTTCAGGGAATAATTCATTAATTTTTTCTTCTGTTAAATCTCGATAATCCCGATAATCAGCATCTTGCCTTAAAGCGAAGAGTTCATTGTAGAGCTGTCCGAACTTGCTGGCTAGTTTACCTTCTTTAATGAGATGCTTATTGAAAGCAGTTTTTATTCCAGCATGAGTGGATGCATTTATACTGTGAATAACCAAATAGGCAGAAGCTGCGTAAAAACAACTATAATAAAGACGGCTTGCAGCTGTATTCCAATGTTTTAGTGAAGACATAACTCCTGCCTCTTCTAGCGATTCATGTGCTCTCTCTAACCTGTACTTAGCTAATTCTTCCTTTGAATAGGTCATATTTATTCAATAAGCATGCCATCTTCCGCTACATTTTGGTAGAATGGCGTAACCGCAAAATCATGCCACCTGGCTTTTTCTTCGATAATCGCAACGATGACTTCTTCCACTTCCAGTTCGATTTCATAGAGCCGGTTGCGAATGGTCGTTGCCAACGCGTCATCCAGGGGCTGGCTGACCAGCACCAGAAAATCCCAATCCGAATCTGCCCGAAAATCGCCGCGCGCCCGCGAGCCAAACAAAATGACCTCGGCTTCCGCATCAATCTCCGCTACCGCAGCTTTTACCTGCTGTGGGATTATTGCTTTTTCCAGGAATGACGATGAAGGGTTCATTTCAAGTCCAATTGCATTTTTACAATAGCTTCGATTAATTGCATCTCCGGATCAGAAATGATACCTGCCTTTTCTAAAAAGCGCAATTCGCTTACAGTTGTTATTTGATCCGCCATCGCTTTGCTTCCATCCTTTCCAAAACTGATTTTTACTTCCGTCGGATACAATTTCCCCGTCTTGGTGCTAAGCGGAACTACCTGATAGCGTTTCAAGTGCTTATTAGAAATATCATTACTAATGATTACGGCTGGTCGTTTCTTGCGAATCTCCTGACCCACTGATAGATCGAAGTTTATCCACCAGATATCACCACGTTTTTTCATAATTCATCATGATTAAGCGTACCTTCTATCCACTCGGTAGCCGCTGTTTCGCGCGCTTCGTCGGCTGCCAGGGCAGCGTAGCCCGCTTCAACGGATGACCAGGCGGCTTTTTCCGCCAGCCGGGCTAATAGCAATTGATACAAATCTTCCAGCGTCTCGCCGTCCTGTGCATCCACCAGGCGAAAGATTTTAACTTTTAATTCTGCGTCATTGACCATGGTTGAAAAACTTTTTTCGATACCGAAAGATAGGGATTTTTTGGTAGCAAGACAAGACTAAGAATTTTAAGGTTTTCTAAATCTCACCTATTCCTCTTCTTCAAGTTCGTAATAATAATTCGCTCTTCTAAGTGCTCATTGTAATTTAGAAATGTCAACTTCACTATTGATATTTT
>CAZFBU010000062.1:0-23421 GCA_964517175.1 uncultured Saprospiraceae bacterium | reverse complement strand
CTAGGGCAGGTTAATTTACCCGATTTCAGAATGAAATCCAAATTATCTACGTGAGTAATTCTGTATAAATAGATTCTATCGGGTCTTGCCATATTATGTTGCAGTCGATTATTACTACCGTCAATTTTTCAGGTTTGCGAAATCTGTACAAAAAACAACTGATCTACCTCAGCACCGGCAAAGTGGGTAGCAACTCACTGAATTAGCGGTTCGCCCAGAAACACCTGTACCTGCGGCGAAATTTTCACCTTGATTTTCACAATGAGCGGATCGTGCAGCGTAGCGTAGGTTTTACGGTGCAGTGCGTAGGTCGTTTTAATGGTGTTAAACACCAGCGAAAGCGCCGTACTGTCTTTGTTTTCGGTGAGTATTTGCTGCAGGCGTTCCTGCGAAAAGTCTTCGTGCCTGCCCACCAGTTCCACTTCCAAAGCCGGGCTGATCGCCACGCTCAGCGAAAAACTGGTGATTTGCAGTTTATACACCTCCAGCTTCGGGAAAATGCGCAGCCACTCCTCAATGATCTCGAAGCTGCGTTCTTTTGCGCTCGCGCCCAGGGCGGTGGCTTGCTCCTGCACGGTATCGGTCAGTTCTTTTATGGTCTGTTTGATTCGGTCTATCATTTTTGACGGATTAAATCAGATGATTTTATAACATGAATGTAACGACATTTTCCATTCAAAAGGTTCATTCGCACCGAAAAAACAAAATGCAGTTCTGACTTCACTAGACAATACCGCTTTATCCTCTATCTTTGCGCGGCCAAATACATGACTTATGCTCAAAAAGTTGCTCCGTTCGACGCCACTTCGCTTTATCCTGGAAATTTATTCGCTACAGCACGAATACTTGCGTGAGGCAGGCTGGATCAGGAGTTGGTCTGCTCAGGGACCAGTGGATAAAAATGGCGCGCCCATTCCCTGGCTGGCGTATCCGGTGATTGATTTTCTGGAAAAGCGATTGAACAAAGAACTGACTATGTTCGAATATGGCAGTGGCAATAGTACGATTTGGTATTCGCAGCGGATCAGGCAAATTACCTCCTGTGAAAATGACAAGGCATGGTTCGCTAAGGTAGAAGTCATGCTCGAAAAATCCGATAATGCGCAGGTTACTTTACAGGAATCCAGGGAAGATTACATCAAAGAGATCACGAAATACGCTGGGCAGTTCGATGTAATCCTGATCGACGGTCGCTGGCGCAATGAATGTGCTACCAATTGCCTTACGGCACTCAGCAAGCATGGCGTCATCATTTTCGATAATTCCGACCGGGAAAAATATGC
Source organism: uncultured Saprospiraceae bacterium (assembly GCA_964517175.1). GTDB lineage: Bacteria > Bacteroidota > Bacteroidia > Chitinophagales > Saprospiraceae > JADJNW01. The sequence continues at coordinate 22,138 of CAZFBU010000062.1, read as the reverse complement.
ACCCGGCTTACAATTTCTGGCGGATGCCGACTTTCGGCGCATTGATTTCAAAGGTATGGCTCCCCTCGCCCATCACGCCAGCCAGACGTCCGTTTTTTATCGATCCGACAATGTCTTTGGAATTTAACAAATGGAAGTAAGGTACTTCTTTGTAAACCCTTTATAAAATTTCATATATTTGCTTTTCCTTCCGTATTTTCAAACAAAAAAGCGTAGCTTGACTTGTTGCGTTTTAGAAAAGCAGGTTTTGAATGAGAGTTTTTGTTTTGAGCACAGGGAGAAACGGTTCCATGACGTTTTATAAAGCATGCGAACACATCGATAACTATTCCTGCGGACATGAGACCCGCATTGATGAAATAGGCCCGGAGCGGCTCAAGTATCCGGAAGATCACATTGAAATAGACAATAGGCTGAGCTGGTTTCTGGGGCCACTGGATGAAAAATATGGCAACGAAGCGTGCTATGTGCATCTGGTGCGGGATAGAGAAAAAACCGTCAAAAGTCACAACAAGCGCTGGAACTATCACAACAGCATCATCCGCGCGTTCTGCAAAGGTATTTTAATGAACCGAATTGAAAAACTGGACCAAAAAGCGCGCAGACGCATAGCGGAAACCTATTACGATACCGTAAATGCCAATATCCGCAGCTTTCTGAAAGACAAGGATAATGCAATGACCATCCGGCTGGAAACTGCAAAAAAGGGCTTTGCCGCATTTTGGGAAATGATTGATGCGAAGGGAGATTTTCGCAGAGCTATGCAGGAATTTGAAAAAACGCACAACCGCACCGGTTTGGAAGAAAAATCATCGATACGCTACGAAATTAAGCTATTTTTGCTTGGAATCTGGCGTCGTCTGACGCTGTGAATATTCTTTTGATCTAAACCGAGCTAAATTGCAACCTACACTTCTTCTTGGCTCTGCCATGTGGGGCTGGACGATTCCTGAGCATCGCTGTTTTGAACTACTGGATGCTTTCTATGTGGCTGGCTTTCGCCAAATAGATACCGCGACAAACTACCCGATCAACAAACGCCCCAAAGACTTTCGCCGGGCAGAAACCATTCTGAAAAACTGGACCGATGCGCATGGCGTGAACGATCTGGACATCATCGTAAAAGCCGGCAGTATTAATAACCTGCGCAGCCCCGAGCACAACTTGAGTAAAAGCTTCCTGCTGATGAACCTCGACGACTACCGCGCAAAATTCAGGAGTAACCTTCACATGCTCATGGTACATTGGGACAATCGCGACGATGCCAATACCATCCGGCAATCGCTGGAAGCCCTGGACGAGGCGCGCAAACTCGGTCTAAAAATCGGACTTTCGGGTATCCGCCATCCGGATATTTATGCGGATTTAAATCGGCAATTCCAGTTCGACTTTTATATCCAATTCAAGCACAATTTGTTGCAATCTGATTATGAACGCTATCACCCATTTCACGGCAACAGGCGCTTCATCGCTTACGGCATCAACGCCGGCGGCATAAAGCTCGACGCAAGTGCTTACCATGCCGACAGCTCGCTCTCGGCGCGCGGCGGCGACATCACCCGGGAGCCCCCGGCCGCAGCACCTCTGCGGGCGATCATCGCGGAGGCGAATGAGACGACCGACCGACCGGCTATCGAAAGCATGAATCACTGCGGGATGATCTTTGCTTACCACAGCCCGGATGTGGCGGGTATTTTGGTTGGTCCTTCCAAAGTATCGCAACTGGAAGACACCTTAAATTTTTACCGGCATTTACACCAATTTGATTTTCAGAATGTTTACCAAAAGATGAGTGTATTAGCGGAAAGTATGTAAAGTATGCAACGGGAAACATTCGATTTTGTGGTGATTGGCGGCGGCATTTTTGGCGCCTACGCGGCTTTGTATCTGGCGAAGCGCGGCTTGCGTGTTTGTCTGATCGAAAAAGAAGCCGAATTGCTCCGGAAAGCCTCCATCGTCAATCAGGCGCGCCTCCACAGCGGCTACCACTACCCGCGCAGCGTGGCAACCGCCTTGATGTCGGATGACAACAAAGCCCGCTTTACGGCTGAACATCAAGCATTTATCAACTTTCAGTTCGATCAGTACTACGCCATTGATCGCTATGGCTCTTTCACCGACGGACTGCAATTCGAGCGTTTTTGCCAATACATCGGCATCGAATGCAACCGGGTCAAATCGCATTCTTTGTTTAATTTCGACCGAATTGAGGCGCTTTATGCGACTAAGGAGTATTCTTTTGATCCCGTTTTAATAGCAAAAAATTATGAGAAAAAAATATCTGAGGAAAAGAATATTACGATATTAACTTCTGCAAAAATCCTCACCGCCGAAGCACAACAAGATCACTGGCTAATCAATCTTTCGACGAATCAACCTTTCAACCAACTGCGCGCAGCGCAAGTCATCAACGCCACCTACGCCGGCAGCAACGCCATCAATCGCCTGTTTGGCGTCGATGACATTCAACTCATGCACGAAATTTCCGAGATTGCTTTCGTCACTTCGCCCCAGGTAAAAAACATTGGTTTGACGGTGATGGACGGTCCGTTTGGTTCTGTGATGCCCTACGGGCTGTCGGAATTGCTGTCGCTTTCTTCGGTGGCTTACACGCATCACAAGGTCTCTTATGATAATTTGCCAACTTTTGATTGTCAGCAAGTAAATATATCCTGCAAGCCCGATTTCACAGCTAACTGCAATACCTGCTTCGCCCGGCCAAAGTCCAGCTACCGCAAAATGCTGGCGCAAATGCAGCAATACTTTGCCAGTCATGTCGAGTTTCACTATTTTTCGTCTTTCTTTACCATAAAATCAAAGCTCAAAGCAAATTTTATTGACGACGGACGCCCGACGGAGATTTCCGTTCTGCGTGAAAATCCTCGTTTTTATTGCACCTTTGCCGGTAAGATCAACTCAATCTACGAAATTGAAAAAGTTGTAACTATTTAAAAAAAACGACATCATGGCAAGCATCCTGCAAGCAACGCAGCAGCATCTGGAGGCATTGGTTCTGCTTTTCGATGCTTACCGCGTTTTTTATCAAAAACCTTCCGACCCCGAAGCGGCCCGCCGGTTCCTGACCATGCTTTTTGAGCAAGGCGATTCCATCATTTATCTGGCTGAAGCTGACAATGGCGCGTTTGTCGGCTTCTGCCAATTGTATCCGCTCTATTCTTCTACCCGAATGCAGCGTCTTTGGCTACTCAATGATTTATATGTGAAGCCCGAATATCGTGGCAAAGGCATTTCCAAACAACTGATCGAACGCTGCAAAATACTGGCGCGCGAAACAAACGCTGCGGGCGTCATGCTCGAAACGACCAAAGACAATCATATCGGCAACAGGCTCTATCCGCATACAGGTTTTGACTTGATTACCGATATAAATTTTTACTTTTGGACGAATAAATAGCGTTGAAAAGTGAATGGATTCAACCTTTCAACGAATCAACTTTTCAACCTTTAAAAAAACCTAACCATATGCCAACTGAAAAAGTCAACGTAAGCTCTGAAATCGGAAAACTGAAACGTGTAATCGTACACCGCCCGGACGCCGGAATCGCTCGGGTTTCGCCACGCGAAGCGGAAGAATTGTTGTTTGACGACATCGTCTATTTGCCCCAGATGCAAATCGAACACGACGTATTCACCGACGTGCTCCGGGCATTTATCGGCAAGGCGAATGTGCTGGAAACCCGCAACTTGCTCATCGAAGCGCTGCAAGCCGGCGATGAAAGCCGCCAGGAAATGATCAAACTTATCGTTGATTACGAAGAATTGCCTTCCAGCTACGGAGATATGCTGCTCAATCTGGATAACGAAACCCTTGCCGACGTGCTGATTACCGGCTATTTCGCCGAAAACGACCACGTCCTCTTCGATCCGATTCCGAATTTTATTTTCACCCGCGACATTGCCGTGACGGTCAACGACCATCTCGTCATCACCAAAGCGGCAAAGGAAGCCCGCTTTCGCGAAAATTTCCTCACGCGCTTCATCTGCTACGCCCATCCGATTTTTCAGAAAATGCACCGGGAAGGCAAAGTCATCAATATGAACAAAGTGGATGAATTTCCACCCTCCAAGCGAGGCGAAATGGTCTCTCTCGAAGGAGGCGATGTGATGATTATCAATAAAGACTATTTGCTTATCGGTTGTAGTGAACGCACTACCGCCCACGCTATTCGTTCGCTACGTGATGCCTTGTTTGAAAGAAATGTGGTGCAAAATGTAGTGCAGATCAACATCCCAACCGACCGCTCCTATATGCACATCGATACGATTTTTACCCAAATCAATAAAAATCACACCGTCGCTTACAAGCCGATCGTTCTCGACGGGCTAAGCTCTTACGTAGAAGTACATCGCAAGCACGGCAAACCGGGCTTTTATCACTCGGTAAAAGATTTTATGCTGGAAGAATTGAACCCGGAGATGCGTTTCATTCTAAGCGGGCACGGCGAGTCGCCTTATCAGGAGCGCGAGCAGTGGACGGATGGTTGCAATCTCGTTGCCATTAAGCCGGGCGTAGCCATCACGTATGATCGCAATCCGAAAACAGAGCTCGCATTTGAGGCGGCAGGTTATAACATTCTGCATGCCTACGACTTCCTCCGGGCGGTTGAATCGGGCAAAATCGACCCGCAAAAACTGGAAAATACGATCATCACTTTACCCTCCAACGAACTTTCCCGCGCGCGGGGTGGCTCGCACTGCATGACCTGCCCCATCGAGCGGGAGGCAATATGATGCGTATTCCGAAGCGTTCTACCTAAACTGGTCGTAATCCACCGGTTCAAAAGAAGTGAATACACTCGCTGGTATGTATTTGTAAACGCCTACATCCGTATGCCCGCGCTCGCCCCGTCCGTCCGAAAGCAGGATTTCGCCATATTGCTTATAATTTGCCCAGGGGGTTGTAAAACGAGGCGTTTTATCCGTATAATTGGAATAAAAATCCCATTGTATGATCAATCGGGAATCCTTATCCACATAAACGTGATATTTATTCTCCGGTGTTCTGCCGACTGCTTCAAATGTCAATTGCAAAATATCCGCCGCTGTGCCCGCCGCAGTTTGACCTTCGCCCAGATACTTGAGCGTTACGCCTGAATCTTTGAGCTTGAATGGCATCACCAGCCAGTAACTGTCGTTGATCCAGATGCTGATGCCGCGTTCCACATACTTGGCGATCGAGTCTGGATTTTCCAATACTTTTCCGCCCATTTTCACCTTACCGGTGTTGTTAAAAATATCAACCAGATAAATATCATCGTCGCTTTCCACGCGCACCTTGCCCTCGTGCTTGTCCCAGATCAGCATTCTGCGGCCAAAGAATTTCCAGGTAACAAAACGTGTATCGTCCCAGGCTTTACGACCGCCCATTGCCTGCATCACTTCGTCGGCAATGGCGATGGCTTTGGCATCGGAAGCAGCAGCATTGAAGCCCGGCGCAGGCAGATTGGCTTCATTGGCTTGTTGCGCAAAAAGAAAAGAAGCCGTAAAAAACAGTGCGAATGTCAGCAGTTTTTTCATGTTTAGAACATTTAAAATTGAACGGCGAGTTCACTCGCCGGCACAAAAAAATCCCCATCGCCGATTAAAACGATAGGGATAAGGGAAAGTTTTATTTATATCAGAAGAATCATTTGCCTGGATCGGTGCCGCCTTGCAGGAAGTCCTGATAATCACTCAGTTCGCCCCACTTACCGTCGGCTGCCAGTTCGGCTTGTTTTGGCCAGGTATCCGGCTTCGCCAGTCGGAAGCTATCGCCCGCCTGAGCCAGAATTTTCTGCAAGCGCTCCGGCGAGGCTTTCGCCAGATCAGACCAGTTCCTGATACCCGCATCCTTGAGTAATTGCTCGATCTTCGGACCAATGCCCTCGATGATTTTCAGGTCTTCGGGGTTATTGGAAAAGCCAAGAACCTTCATCGCCAGTTTGTCCACTTTCGATGGCGTATCGCGGTCGGTTTCGATCTGCCCGGCATCCAGCGATTTCTGGAAAGCGATCAGTTCTTCCCACTTGCCTTCGTTCGCCAATTTTGCCTGCTGTGGCCAGGTCGTCGGATCGTGAATGCGGAAGTTAGAGCCAGCATTTTCCAGAATTTGTACCAAATTATCCGTCGTAGAATTTGCCAGCAGTGCCCAATTCGAGATGCCTGCATTTTTCAGCACTTCCTCTATTTTCGGACCAACGCCTTCAATGATTTGCAGGTTATCCGATTTAAAAATACCCGCATACTTACCAGCCGGCGAAGCTCCCAGGGATAAACCCGCCTCTTCCAATCTGCCTTTCAAGATGATGTTATCACCCTCACTGCGATTCAAACGATTTTGCAAATCTTTTTCCGATTTGTGCAATTCGTCCAGCTTGTATTGCAAAGATGTCGTATTGTCCTCGCACTCGGTTAGGCGGCGCTTCAAGTCGGCAACCTCCTCTTCCAGTTCGGTAACCCGGCGGCGATATTTGTACCACAACCACCAGCCGAGCAGCAAGCCCAGCAAAAAGGAAACCAAAGAAAACAAAAGCCAGTACCACCAGCAATCTGCCAGCGGGATGATATGTAGAAAAATGATATTGCTATACATGGTTTTTATTCGTTTTTAGTTTTGAAATTTTATGGTTGAATGAGCCGAACTTCCACCCGGCGGTTATTGTGCCTGCCTTCCTCCGTATTGTTGGTATCTGTCGGTTGGTTTTCACCTTTGGAATCTACGGTGATCAAATCAGCAGAGACACCCTTGCGAATGAGCAGGTCGCGAATGGCATTGGCTCGGTTGCGACCGAGGTTCATATTGGCAGCATCGTTGCCGACGTTGTCGGTATGTCCGGTCAACGTAATCCGCTCGCCGGTTTGCTGCACGCGCTGCGCCAGGCGATCGAGATAGGCATCCACCGCAGGATCTTCCACTTTTTGCGTAGAACCAAACGGGAAGCGGATGGCAAAAGATCGCGCAACATCCGGCACATCCTCCGCATCAGTTGGTGTACCTGATTCGGGGGTCTCCGTTTCCATTGCATCAATAACGTCTTCTACCACGCTGGTTGTCCATTCAAATCGCGCCCCCTGGAAATACCCGGTACGCGCATCGCCGGATTCCGGCACCAACGCGGCGCGCAGATAGATACTGTCCACATCCGCAGCGAATAGCTCCTTGATTTGCGCCGCCCGTGCGAAGCCCATGTTGTCAAAACCATCCGGTTCGGATTCGTCTTCGTAATACAGTCCGGTGACTTTCAGCACGCCATTCTCCAGCCCTTTGCCTTCTTCGAGAATGGACGCTTTGAATGCATCGAAACCATCATTGGTGAAAGCCGTAGCATCCGACCATCGAAAATCAATCGGATAACGCGTAAATTGCGAGCTGTCGGTCACCTCCGTGAGTGTGCCGTCAGACTCGCAGCCGGTACACAGCTCCTCAGAGCAACTCCTGAACACCAGAAAGGTGAACAGAAACCAGATGACCAGCATAATAAATGTTTTTAAAATAGCTGACATAATGTTTTTTTGGTTTGCTGTTAAAAATTAACTTGGATACTCCGGGAAAGCGATAGTTGTGTATTTGTTGTGTAGCTGGTCAAATATAGAGAATAACCGTTGAATTATCAGGCATTTGGCTCGAAAATTTCAACACTTTTTGAAGCAATAGATGAACAAAACTGACTTTACGTGTTGTTCCCATTTGGGAGATCGTGTTTTTGCTTATATTTGCACTCCTGATGTAAAATTTTAAATCGAAAAGAAGAGATGTTTGATAATTTAAGCGAAAGATTAGAAGGTGCGTTCAAAACGCTGCGCGGTGAAAATCGCCTGACGGAAATCAACATTGCCCAATCTATAAAGGAAATTCGGCGCGCGCTGGTCGATGCAGACGTCAACTATAAAATTGCCAAGGAATTTACCGACAAGGTAAAAGACAAAGCGCTCGGCTCGGAAAATGTGCTGAAGTCCGTGAAGCCCGGCGAATTGATGATCAAGATTGTGCAGGATGAACTGATCGAGCTGATGGGCGGCGAGCACGAAGAGATCAATATCGGCAAAACCAAACCCTCGGTCGTGCTGATCGCGGGTCTGCAGGGTTCGGGTAAAACGACCTTCAGCGGTAAGCTGGCGAATCACCTCAAGAATAAGCGCAAGAAGTCGCCACTGCTGGTAGCGTGCGACGTGTATCGCCCGGCGGCGATTGACCAGTTGACGGTCATTGCCGAACAAATTGGTGTACCGATTTACAAAGAACCAGACAATAAAAACCCAGTTGAGATTGCGAAAAACGCCATCGAACACGCCAAAGCGCATGGACTGGACATCGTGATCGTCGATACTGCCGGTCGCCTCGCAGTGGACGAGCAGATGATGGCGGAAATTTCCAACATCAAGCAAGGTATCAATCCGCAGGAAACGCTCTTCGTCGTCGATTCCATGACCGGTCAGGATGCCGTGAATACCGCTGCTGCCTTCAACGAGCAAATCGACTACGACGGCGTGGTGCTCACCAAGCTCGACGGCGATACCCGCGGTGGTGCAGCCCTTTCAATCAAATATACCGTTGGCAAGCCCATCAAATTCGTCAGCATGGGCGAAAAGATGGACACGCTGGACGTTTTCCACCCCGACCGCATGGCGCAGCGAATCCTGGGTATGGGCGACATCATTTCGTTTGTGGAAAAAGCGCAGGAACAATTCGACGAGCAGGAAGCCAAGCGCCTCGAAAAAAAGATCAAAAAAAATAAGTTTGACTTCAACGACTTCCTCGGGCAGATTGGTCAAATCCGCAAAATGGGCGACATCAAGAACCTGATGAAGATGATACCGGGCATGGGCAAAGCGGTGAAGGATCTGGATATCGACAACAGCGCATTCAACAAGGTAGAGGCAATCATTCTCTCCATGACGCCGCAGGAGCGCGAAAACCCCGAACTGATGAATATGAGCCGCAAGCGCCGCATCGCGCAGGGTTGCGGACAGGACGTGCACGAGATCAATGTCTTCCTGAAGCAATTTGACCAAATGCGCAAAATGATGCACAAAATGAGTAAAATGCCGGGAATTGGCAATATGCAAATGCCCGGAGAGGGTTTGGGCAGCGTGCCCGGTGGCGGCGCGCCCCGCATTAAACGCAAAACGAATCGAAAGAAAAAGCGGCGGTAAGGAATAGGATAATGTCCCGTAGGGATGCTCCGTAGGAGTTCCTCGGACCGTCGGCGTTATTGGTTAATTGGGGCAACCTCTATCCTTTTGAAAATCAAATTGTTACGATTCTTAATGAAAAATAAGTATGCTTGGCTGGTTTAAATGCGTCATTCTTTTGCAAGAAAAAGGAATTCGCTTGTGCATGCCGTCTTCCTGTGCGAACTTTGCACCAATTTTTTATTCATTTGAAAACAAAAAACCTATGAATCGCTACGGCTCCATTCTGATTATCGTACTCCTCTTTCTGGCAAACATTGGCTTTGCCCAAACGGACAAAAGCGCTGCATTGCAAGACCTTCGGGTGGATGTGGTCTATCTGTCCAGTGATCTGCTGGAAGGGCGCGAAACGGGTACGCAGGGTGAAAAACTCGCCGCTCAGTACATCGCCACGCGTTTTAAAAAAATCGGCTTGAAGCCAATGGGCAGCAATGGCTCCTGGTATCAGAGCTTTGACTTTCGCCACAACCCGAACCCGCACGCAACCAGCGGCGGCGAGGATCGCACGGGCAAAAACGTGCTTGGCTACCTGGACAATGGCGCGAAAACAACTGTCGTCATCGGTGCTCATTACGATCACCTCGGGCACGGGGGCGCAGGTTCGCTTGCCGCAAATGACAACGCCATTCACAATGGTGCAGATGACAACGCCAGCGGCACAGCTGCTTTATTCTATATTGCAGAACAACTAAAAAACAACCCTGAAGCTAAGAACAACAACTATCTCTTCATGGCTTTTTCCGGTGAGGAACTGGGACTGGTGGGGTCAAAATTTGCCGTTGCCAATCCTACATTCGACATGGCTTCGGTGAATTATATGCTGAATATGGACATGATCGGCAGGCTGAATGAAGAGCGGGTGCTGGCTGTAAATGGCGCAGGCACGTCTCCGGTTTGGAAATCCGCACTGGAAAGTATCAAAGCCGGGAACATCAACGTAAAAACCAGCGATTCGGGGGTGGGCCCATCGGATCATACCTCCTTTTATCTGGCGGATAAACCGGTTCTGCATTTCTTCACCGGGCAGCATGAAGATTATCACAAGCCCAGCGACGACTCAGAACTCGTAAACTACAATGGATTGCTTGATGTTGCAGACTTTATCGTCGCCCTGATCCAGAAACTCGACGACGACGGCAGGCTCGAATTCACCAAAACCAAAGACGAAAGCGAAAACCGCCGGGCCGCAAGCTTCAAGGTGTCGCTAGGTGTAATGCCCGACTACGTGCACAATGGCGAAGGTATGCGCGTGGATGGCGTACTCGACGGGCGCGCGGGCGCTAATGCCGGTATGCAAAAGGGCGACATTATCATTCAGATCGGCGACCTGAAAGTGAAGGATATTTACGATTATATGGAAGGTCTTGGCAAATTTAATGCCGGCGACAAAACCAAAGTGAAAGTTCTTCGCGATGGCAAAGAAATGGAACTGGAGGTGGTTTTTTGAGCAATCCGGGCTAGGTTCACTCAGCCTTTTTTACAAAATGCAGCAAATTCATCTGCTGACAGGGTATTCAGGCACATCTCAGCAGTAAGTCCACCCTTGCGGGCCGACAGAATGCCGAAGCGAATGTCGCGAACGCCCTCCCGGCTGTGCGCATCGGGATTGACTGCAATTTTTACGCCTTTTTCCAGCGCGTAAGGTATCCACGTCCAGTCCAGATCGAGTCGATAGGGATTGGCATTCAGTTCAATAGCAACGCCATTTGCCGCACAGGCATCAATAATTTTCTGATAATCAACTGGATAACCTTCCCGGGAAAGCAACAAACGCCCGGTAGGATGCCCCAAAATAGTGGTATATGGGTTTTCAATCGCTGCGAGCAACCGCCGGGTCGCTTTCGCTTCGTCCATCCGCAGGTTACTGTGCACCGAAGCAATGACGAAATCAAATTGCCGCAGCAGGTCTTCTTCGTAATCCAGCGAACCGTCGTTTAGAATATCACTTTCAATGCCTTTAAAAATCCGAAAAGGCGCAAGCTCTGTATTCAGTCGATCAATTTCCGTCCACTGCTCCAGCACGCGCTCCGGTTGTAAACCGTTGGCGTAAAACGCCGCTTTGGAATGGTCGGTGATGCCCAGGTAAGCATAGCCCATATCGCGCGCTGCCACTGCCATATCGCGCAGGCTGTGCAAGCCGTCGCTGTAAGTGGAATGCGCGTGCACAACCCCCAGAACATCGTCTTCCGTTACCAATGCGGGGAGTTTTCCGGCGACTGCCTGCTCCAGGAAGTATTCGCTTTCGCGCAATTCCGGTTCGATGTATGGCAGGTTCGCTTTCGCAAAAACCGCTTCTTCTGTTGCCAGATTTCTGAAATCAAGCCCCGGAAATTGCTTGAGAAAAGCCGCCATAAACTCCGGCGACGCCGTGTAGCGGAAAAGCTTGGAGCCGAACGCCGCAGGCTCGCAGCGGTAAAGAACCACCGGATACCCTTCCGCAGTCGTTGCGTCGATAGAACCCCCTTCTTCCTTCTCTTTCGTCAGCAGATCGTCCTCAAACAAGTCGATAAGATCATCCGGCTTGCCGATCAAAATCTCAACGGCATCAACAATATTGCAGCGCCGTCGCATCTGCCCGGTCAGCGCCACCGGCACATCGGCAGGCAGGTGCTCCCTGATTTTGGGCAATAACGTATCGGCTACTGCCTCCAGCCTGGCATAGTGAAATCGATGTCGGGTTCGCAGATAATACTCCAGCTTTTGCCGCAGGTCGTCCTGGGTCTTTTCACCAAAGCCCTTCAGCTCCAGCAGCCGGTTTTCGTTCACGGCGTACAGCAGTTCGCCTACGCTTTCCACGCCGAGGTCTTTCCAAACCGTCAGAATTTTTTTCGGTCCGAAGCCGCCGATCTGAAGCATTTCCTGCACGCCCTCCGGGGTCATATCTTTGTATTTCTCCAGGGTTGCCATTTTGCCGGTGTCCAGCAGTTCGCGAATTTTGCCGGCAATGGCTTTCCCGACGCCGTTGATGGCTTCGATCTCCGCATCCCTCATGTCCGCCAGCGGTTGGTCGAGTTTGCGCAGGGTGATGTAGGCATTTTGGTAAGATCGGATTTTGAATTTATTTTCCCCGTGCAATTCCATGATTTCCCCCAATTTCCGAAAGGCGCGGGCGATGTCTTTATTGGTCATCAAAAGATTTTTTTTCGATTTTTTATCAAGTATTCAGATATTGCACGATCGTTCGCGTCGTTGCTTCTGCAAACAGATCGATGACTTCCTCATCCATCAGCAAAAGAGCATCTTCATAATTGTCAAAAAATAAATGCTCAATCAAAATAGCGGGCATCAGCGTTTTGGTAAGCACATAGAAGCCGGCTTCTTTATCAAAATCGCCATCCGACAAATCAGCGCGCATCGATATTTTACTGTCCAGCAAACTTTTGACGTGATTCCAGTGCATGTCAGCAATCGTATCTGAATTGGTCTTGCCGCGAGAGGTGTAAATTTCGTATCCGCGCGCCGCACCATTAAAAGCATTGGCGTGGCTGGAGATAAAAATTCCGGGCTTAAAGTTGCGGTGATACCAGTTTGCCATATCCACCCGATGAGCCAGGGGCGTATCGAGATATTCGTGGCTAACGATGATGTAGGAAATGCCCAGGCGTTCGAGTTTCATCGCTACGCGGTTGGTTACGATTCGATTGAAAATGCCTTCATAAAACCAGCGCCCATTGTGAAAAGTGCCCTGCCGGTGCTCGAATTGCTTACTCGGGGCGGTTACGTAATTGCCGCTCAAATCCAGCCCGCCGTGCCCGGCATCAAGAAAAACGCACAGATCTTTCATATTTTGATTTTTTCGGTGTTCCGGAAAAAGTCTTCAAATGTAACGCAAAAAAGTGATTTTTGACAGGGGAATGAAATTTACAAGCCGGAAAATTGATAAAACTGGTGTTTTATTTCTTGAAAAACGGCAGACAAAAAGCATCATTTTTCACACCATTATCCTCCTTGCCAACAAAGCTATTGCTTACCTTTACAATTGCAATTTTCAAATCAATGGAAAATAGGTGCATCAGGGTGACGATTTTCCGTACAACTTAAAAAAAAATGACAAGACTGCTTTTGTTGGCATCGGCGCTGCTGCTTACCTTTTCCGCCTGCAACAAAGATGAAGGCCCATCCGTCAATCAGGCGGAAGTGGATCGCGAGATTATAGAGCAATATCTGGCAAGCAACAATATCGAAGCGACGGAGCACCCCTCCGGGCTGTTTTACATCATCTGGCGGCAGCCCCAAGCTGAACAATGATGTGACGGTGGAGTATAAAGGCTACCTGACGAGTGGCGCTGTATTCGACCAAACCAATCCCAACGTGCCCCGTTCATTTGCACTGGCAGGGCTTATTCCTGGCTGGCAAATTGGTATTCCGTTGCTGGAGAAAAGCGGTGAAGGCCGGTTTTTTATTCCTTCCGCGCTGGGCTATGGCAACCGGGCATTTCCGGGCATTCCGGCCAATTCGGTACTGGTTTTTGAAATCAAACTGGTGGATTACAACTAATGCCAAGTCGGAAGTTGAGCGAAGTAAAATCCCGCACCAAAGGTTGGGATGGAAAGTCGCACCGTAAGTCAATATGACTCCTATGGAGCGTCTCTTCGGGAGAAATGGTAAATAATTGGAAATCAATTCTTAAAGCGCTTTTCAATACGCCATTATCAGTTGAAATTGGCATAAGGCATTGGCTTGGTGAAGTTTATTAAAAGAACAGTTACAGACAGCAAACGGAAAGTCGTTACTGCCCCGCTTCAGGATGCCATTATTCAAGATCAACCGCTGACAGGTCGCCGAAAGTATTAAGCCTGCGCCTTGGGCGTATTGAAGCTCATCGGCGGGAACGGCGGCTGCTCTGGCTCTTCGATCATACCAAACTGCGACTCGTATTTTTTTAGGTTTTCCGCCAGGGCATTCAGCAGGCGCTTGGCGTGCTGCGGCGTCATGATGATGCGGGATTTTACTTTGGCTTTCGGCACGTTCGGTACAATGCGAACAAAATCCACCACAAATTCCGAAGGCGAATGCGAAATGATCGCCAGATTGGAATAAACGCCCTCCGCAATCTCTTCCGATAATTCTATATTGAGCTGATTTTGTCCTTTACCTTTTTTACTCTCGTCCATGATGATTATTTTTTCGTTGTTTTTTTCTTGCCTGCTGGCTTTTTATTTGCTGTTTTCGTCGCTTTCTTCTTTTTTTCAAATGCATCCGGCACCTGCGCGGTGATGAGTTCCTTGATCTCTTCCAGGGTCAGGTCTTTGGCTTCTTCCGAAGTCATGCGCTTGCCATCTCCTTTTTTGGGAATGCTGATCTTGTGCTTGCCAAAACGGATGAAGGGTCCCCAGCGACCGTTTTCCAGGTCGATCTTTTCATCCGGCCAGCGCTGGATATAGCGATTGGCTTCCTTTTGCACTTTATTTTCGATCAGTTCGTGCATGTCTTCCAGCGCGATGTTGTCAAAGTCGTATTTCTTCGGCACATTGACAAAGATGTCATTCCACTTCAAAAATGGTCCGAAGCGTCCTTTGCCCTTCGTGATCGGCATACCTTTGTAGGTGCCAACCGGCTGTTCTTCTTTCAGTTTTGCATCAATCAATTCGATGGCGCGCTCCCGCGTGATGTGCAGCGGGTCTTCACTGCGTGGAATAGAGACGTATTTGTCGCCATATTTTACATAAGGACCGTAGCGGCCGGTACCGATCTGCACCGGTTGCCCCTTGTAAGGTTCCAGGTCGCGCGGCAACTGGAAAAGTTCCATCGCTTCGTCGAAGGTAATTGTTTCGATTGACTGTCCTGGCTGCAAATTCGCATAGCGCGGCTTCTCCTCTTCCGCCAGTTCATCCGGTGCACCGATTTGAATTACCGGTCCATTGCGCGACAGGCGTGTGAGCACCGTTCGACCCGTTTCCGGGTCTTTGCCCAAAATGCGCTCGCGCGACGGGCGGTCGGCGTGCTCGATGGTTTCCTCCACCGTTTCGTGGAACGGCCAGTAAAATTCTTTCAGAATGGAACGCCAGTCACGGTTGCCTTTGGAAATATCATCGAATTCCTTCTCAATGTCCGCCGTGAATTGATAATCCATCACTCCCTCGAAGTGCTCATCCAGGAAATCGCTCACCGCAATACCCAGATCGGAAGGAATCAGGCGATTTTTCACCGCACCGGTTATTTCTGAATCATCTTTTTTTGCAATCTGATCGTTCTTCAGTGTCAGCACTTTATACTTTCGCTCGGTGCCTTCGCGGGTTTCCTTCACGACGTAGCCCTTACCATCCTCCATGATTTTGCTGATGATCGGCGCATAGGTGGACGGACGACCAATGCCCAATTCCTCCAAACGCTTCACCAACGCCGCTTCCGTAAAGCGAGCTGGCGGCCGGGTGAAACGCTCCGTCGCCGTCATGTGATTCAGGTTCAGCGCCTGCCCTATTTTCAAGGGTGGCAGCATGCCTTTTGCTTCTTCTTCCTCGTCGTCGTCTTTAGATTCCAGATAAACTTTCAGAAAACCTTCAAACTTCAGCACTTCGCCTTCTGCGTTCAGTTGATCGCCTGGCAGCGAGGAAATGCCGATTTTGACAACCGTTTTTTCCAACTGAGCATCTGCCATTTGCGAAGCAATGGTGCGCTTCCAGATCAAGTCGTAGAGGCGCTGCTCGTCGCGGTCCGCGCTGATGCTCTGGCGCTGTATGTAGGTCGGGCGGATGGCTTCGTGGGCTTCCTGTGCATTGGCCACTTTGTTTTTGTAGCGGCGCGTTTGCAAATAATTTTTACCGTAGTTCTGCTCGATTTCCTGCGCAATTGCCTGAATGGCGCTCTCGCTCAGGTTGATCGAATCCGTACGCATGTACGTGATGTGCCCGGCTTCGTACAGTCGTTGCGCGACCGACATGGTGCGTGCCACCGAAAAGCCCAGCTTACGGCTGGCATCCTGTTGCAAGGTAGAAGTCGTAAACGGCGCGGCGGGCTTGCGCTTGAGCGGGCGCAATTCGATATCGTCGATCTTGAAGGTCGCACCGATGCATTTATTCAGAAAAGTTTCCGCATCCTGCTGATTATCAAATCGCCCGGGCAATTCCGCTTTTAGCGGCACAATTTTTCCCTGCTCGTTTTTTACATCAAAAACCGCATTGATCCGAAAGAAAGGCGACGACTCAAAGTTGATGATTTCACGCTCGCGCTCTACAACCAGTTTTAGCGCTACCGACTGCACCCGCCCGGCCGACAGGCGACCACGGATTTTTTTCCAAAGTACCTCGGAGAGTTCATAACCAACGAGGCGATCCAGAATGCGGCGCGCTTGCTGCGCATTCACCAGATTGATATCCACTGTGCGCGGATTTTGAATGGCATTTTGAATAGCTGGTTTCGTAATTTCACGAAAAACAATGCGCTTGGTGGTGCGCTCATCCAAACCCAGTACGTGGCACAGGTGCCAGGAGATTGCTTCCCCCTCGCGGTCTTCGTCCGTTGCCAGCCAAACGTTGTCCACTTTCTTCACCCATTCTTTCAGTTCCTTCACCACTTTCTTCTTTTCGGGCGAAACGACGTATTTCGGCTCAAAATTATTTTCAATATCAACTGCGCCCTGCTTTTTCTCCAGATCGCGGATATGTCCGTAACTCGATTTCACCGTGAAATCTTTTCCCAAAAACTTTTCAATGGTCTTCGCTTTTGCCGGCGATTCCACTATCAATAAATTCTTTGGCATATATGGATAATCATTTTTCTTCTATGTATATTAAGGTTTGTGCAGATATAATGTTGCCAAAACCATCATGTTTCAAAATGCAAAATTAACAGGATTCTGATAAAAGTAAAGGCGGATGCGCAAAACAGCAGATTGACGGAGAGTAATCATTGCGAGAAATAAACACATGTAAGTTTTTGTCTATCAATTATTTGACAAACAAAAGACGAGGTATTGCACGAGCTAAAAAAAAGTCAAAAAACTATCGGTCGGGACACTTTTTGCAACGTTTTCCCTTTTTATATTTTTTGCAACATTTCTTTTTAAGGCTCTTGCTCTGCACAACCGGCAGCGCGAAAGGCAATTGCAACGATGTTGGGTCGAATGAACCGGAAGCAGTCTTTTTATTCATATTAAGTCTAAATTAACGCTACAAAAATACATTGCGAACCGCATTTCTGCAAATGACAATTGTCATCTGAAAGGCATTTTTCCGCAAAAATCAGATTAACACCTCGTTAACAATTATTGCTTTTCAGTTAACAAAACTTGCCCGGGCATTTTTTAACTTTGTGGCAGTTAAGTTGTTGAAAACTTACAACTTATTCAAATTCAAAAATTCATCACTAAAATTTAAAAACCAGAAAGATTATGTTGAAGCAAATCAGAACTCTATTCGCAGCGGTAGCCGTTTTGGCACTGTTGGCTAGCTGCCAGACGGCTGGCAAAGATGTAAGAGAGGATGCACGCAACGCCGTGCAGCAAGGCGAACAGCCTGCCAATAATGACGTAACCACTGCCGTTCAGCCAAGCGCACCTGCTGGTCCGACTACCAATGTTGAATGGGACGAAATGGAATTCGACTTCGGCACCGTAGCGGAAGGTGAGAAGGTTTCGCACACGTACGTTTTCAAAAACACCGGCAACGAACCGTTGGTATTCAGCGATGCGAAGGGTAGCTGTGGCTGTACTGTACCGAAGTGGCCACGCGAGCCGATTGCGCCGGGTGCAAGCGGCGAAATCGTTGTAGAATTCAACACGCAGGGCAAAGCCGGTAACCGCAACCAGAAAGTAACCCTGACCGCCAACACGAATCCGCCTCAGACGTTCTTGTCTTTGAAAGGCGTAGTAGCTGGCGCTTCTCAGCCAAATACAATGGTAAATCAGTAATTCTTTGCAGATTTGCAGATAAAAAACAGGCTGTTCATCTATATGGTGGGCTGCCTGTTTGCATTTTTTTTTAAAATCCAACCAAATCGCAAGTGCATACCAAAGCTACTCCGCTAAAATGCGAGAAACTCCTCCATGTGCTTGCCGATAACGCTCAGCGTAACGGCATCGGTAATGTTGCGATTGGTATCCATCAATTGGGCGATACGGGAAATGGGTAACTTATTGGGCATCACAATGATACCAAGATGGTTGAGCACGCCGGTGAGGTGTTCCATGCCCCGCAGGTTGCCGGCGCGCCCCGTAGCAATGCCGACCAGCGCCGCTTTTTTGTTCTTGAAGGTCGCTTTGTAGGCACGCACCGAGCAAGCATCGATGAACAACTTGACCGACCCTGGAAAGCTCCCGTTGTATTCCGGGGTGACGAAGACAAACTTATCCGCCGGGAGCATATATTCATCCTGCAGTTGCGTCAGGCTCGGCGACTGCCCGCCGCTTTCGTACATATCCGGATGAAACCAGTCGTGCGGAATATCTTCCAGCGCAAGCAGTTTCACTTCTTCGTCCGTTTTTTCCTGAATGGCTTCCACAAATTTTCGAGCAAACTGCAGGCATTCACTATTTTTTCGATTCGTTCCCGAAATGACCGTTATCATTCAATTGCTGTTTTCTGACAAAAATACCTATACAATACGGAAAAGCAGGTAAAGGTTTAAATTTGCGATAAGCAACAGAAATTTAAACATACTCTTAACCGTTTTTTTGGCAAAAGCTTTTATATTGGTGAATCAGAATTTTGACCAAAACCAAAAAAATAGTGGGATTATGAAGATCACATACTACGGGCACGCGTGCTTCGGGTTGGAAATCAAAGGAAAACATATTGTATTTGACCCCTTTATCAGTGGTAATGAATTGGCGAAAGACATCGACGTCAACCGCATGAAAGCCGATTACATCCTGCTCTCGCACGCCCACGGCGACCACGTGGCGGATGTAGAGACGATCGCAAAAAACACCGACGCCAGCATCGTCTCGAACGCAGAAATAGTGGACTATTACAGCAACAAAGACATTAAAGGGCACCCGATGAACCACGGCGGAAAGTGGAAATTTGACTTCGGCATCGTGAAATATGTGAATGCCATTCACTCCAGCAGCTTTCCCGATGGCAGCTACGGCGGCAATCCGGGCGGTTTTGTGATCTGGAATGATGAATGCTGCTTCTATTTCGCCGGCGATACTGCGCTGACGATGGACATGAAGCTCATCCCGATGACTTGCCCGAGGCTTGATTTTGCAATTCTGCCGATTGGCGACAATTTTACGATGGATTATGACGATGCGGTGGTTGCCAGCGACTTTATCGAGTGCGAAAAAATCATCGGATGCCATTACGATACCTTCGGTTATATCAAGATTGATCACGAGGCGGCAAAAAAAGCCTTCGAAAGACGCGGAAAAGAATTAATTTTGCCCGCAATTGGTAAAAGTTTTGAAGTTTCATAGATATTTGGGATTAAATGGTGGACATTGGCAGCATTAGCCTGATCGTTATCCAATATCTAATACCCAAAACAGATGAAGTAATTATCCAGCACAGCCTTTCTAACTTACTGATTGTCAAAAAACAGCAACGAAACAAACGTACTTCATCATTTTTAAACTAAAATTTGGCAACGGGCACTGGAGCCGGGCGTCTGCTGCATGCGCGCTTCTCCTCCTACTGTCTTTTAAATCTAAAGTTATAATGGGAAAAGTTGTAGCTATTGCAAACCAAAAAGGCGGCGTCGGTAAAACCACTACGGCAATCAACCTGGCTGCCAGCATTGCAATCCTGGATAAAAAAGTGTTGCTGATCGATGCAGATCCGCAGGCGAACTCCTCTTCCGGCGTGGGCATTACCCCCGATGTAGCGGAGACCACCATTTACGATTGCATCATCAATGACCTCGATCCCAAGGACGCGATCTATGAAACCGAAACGCCGAATCTGCACATCATCCCCTCCAGCATTGATCTGGTGGGCGCGGAAATCGAGCTTGCCGGGCAGGCGCAACGCGAATTCGTACTGCGAAAAATCACCGACCAGGTAAAAGAGGATTACGACTACGTATTCATCGATTGCCTGCCGTCATTGGGTCTGATCACCGTAAACGCACTGACGGCGGCGGATTCGGTGCTGATCCCGGTGCAATGCGAGCAGTATTCGCTGGAAGGCTTGGGCAAATTGCAGGAAACCATCCGGCTGGTAAAGCAGACGCTGAATCCAAAACTCAAGACCGAGGGCATCCTGCTCTCGATGTACGACGCGCGCTTGCGCTTGTCAAACGTGATCGTGAGCCAGGTGCGCGAGGTCTTCAAAGACCTGGTTTTTGATACAATTATCCACCGGAACTCGAAGGTGGGCGAAGCGCCAAGTTTGCACATGCCGGTGGTGATGTTTGATGCGAGCAGTCGCGGCAGCGTGAATTTTTTAAATCTGGCGAAAGAATTTTTAACGAAGAATGGCGAAAAGGTGAAAGCAGCAGTTGCTTAAATTATTTATTTGCAGAGTGCCAGCCATTCAAATCCCGAAAGAAGATGGCAAAAAAAGTGAACAAAAAACAGCTGGGTCAGGGTATCAACAGCCTGCTCCGGAATATCGAAACCCAAGTCACGGAAAATCAGGCGGAAGTGGTAAAGGAGTTGTCGCACTCGGTGGCGATGATTCCCCTGCAGGAAATTGAGGTGAATCCGTACCAGCCGCGCAATGAATTTGACGAGGAAGCGCTGAATGAATTGTCGGAATCGATCAAAATTCACGGTTTGATCCAGCCGATCACGGTGCGCCGCTTGAATGCGAACGAATACCAACTCATTTCCGGGGAGCGCCGCCTGCGCGCTTCTAAAATGGCAGGTCTGGAGGAAGTGCCCGCCTACATTCGCCTGGCGAATGACCAGGAAATGCTGGAGATGGCGCTGGTGGAAAACATCCAACGCGAAAACCTCAATGCCATCGAAGTAGCCCTGACGCTCTCCCGCCTGAAGGAAGAATGTACGCTGACCGATGAACAGCTTTCCGAGCGCGTCGGCAAGAAGCGCAGTACGATCACCAACCATCTTCGATTGTTAAAATTACCGGCGGATATTCAAAAAGCCATCAAGGATCGTTCTATTTCCATGGGGCACGCGCGCGTGCTGGCGGGCGTGGATGATTACGGCATTCGCGAAGCGCTGTTCAAAACGACGATCAAGGAAGCGCTGTCGGTGCGAGCGCTGGAGCAACTGGCAAGTTCATACAGCGAAAACAAATCCGGTAAATCTGCTGCGAAGAAAGCAACCGCGCTTCCGGATGAATACGAACAGGTGCAGCAGCAATTGCGCGAGCATTTTGGAACGCCCCGCATTCAATTGAAATTAAAACAAGCAGGCAAAGGGCAGATCGTCATTCCATTTGAATCGGACAATCAGTTGAATGACATGCTGGAACAGTTGGATTTGTAGAGCAATAACAACCGGATGAAGCAAAGAATTTTATTTTTTATACTCTTCATGGTCGCAGTGGCCAATATCGGCTACAGCCAGAACGCACCCCAGGATTCACTGGCGCTGGAGCGTTTGTCGGATTCGGTTGTTCTGCCGGATACGAGTACCCCAAAGCAAGGTTGGTTCGCCAGGGATTACCCAAATCCAAAAAAGGCAGCGATCATGTCACTGGTAGTTCCCGGCGCCGGACAAGTTTACAACAAAGGCATTTGGTACGTCAAAGTGCCGGTGATTTACGGTGCGTTGGGCGGTATGGTCTATCTGATCGACTTCAATCAATCGAGCTATCGCCGCTTTCGCGATGCCTACCGCGCCCGGCTCCAGGATCAGCCGCATGAATTTTCCAATACCCGCCTCGACAATGAGCGCACGCTGCGCGTACTCCGCGACAATTATGACAAAAACACCCAGCTTTCTTACGTCGGGTTGGTGGTCGTATATGCCCTGCAATCCGTCGAAGCTTTTGTGGATGCGCACCTCAACACCTTCGACATGAGCGATGATCTGACCCTGCAACTGAAACCCAGTTTTGAAAGTGATCTCATCAGCGGGCAGCCAACGCTGGGCGT
>CAZFBU010000061.1:13805-23614 GCA_964517175.1 uncultured Saprospiraceae bacterium | reverse complement strand
TACTTAGTTACTTAAACAGTCCGGATTCACTAGTCAAAACCTAAGCAATACATGAGTGCGACGATATCGACCAACATCACGGAAATTATTCACGAACAGGTACTCAAAGCCGTAGCACAGC
This sequence comes from uncultured Saprospiraceae bacterium, assembly GCA_964517175.1. Classification (GTDB taxonomy): domain Bacteria; phylum Bacteroidota; class Bacteroidia; order Chitinophagales; family Saprospiraceae; genus JADJNW01. The sequence continues at coordinate 23,493 of CAZFBU010000061.1, read as the reverse complement.
TCTATGGCGAATCCGTTCCCGCCCAGCAGGTGCAGGTGAGCGGTACGCGCAAGGAATTTGTCGGCGATTACACCGTAGTGACGTTTCCGTTTACGCGCGTGGCGAAGAAGAAGCCGGAGGAAATCGGTGAAGACCTCGGTAACTATCTGGTTGCCAATGTAAAAGAGGTGAAAGCTTTCAATGTGATCAAGGGCTTTCTGAATTTGGTGGTGGACGATGTATTTTGGGCGGACTTCCTGGAAAACATCTACGATCAGCCGGACTACGGACAGCACGAGCCGCGCAACGAAAAAGTGATGGTCGAATTTTCTTCTCCGAACACGAACAAACCCTTGCACCTGGGACATATCCGGAATATTTTGCTCGGTTGGTCCACTTCGAAGATTCTCAGTGCTGCCGGTTTTGACGTCATTCGCGTGCAGATTGTCAACGACCGGGGTATTGCCATTTGCAAGAGCATGCTTGCCTGGCAAAAGTTTGGCAACGGCGAAACACCCGAATCAGTAGGGGAGAAGAGCGATCACTTTGTAGGACGGTATTACGTGCTGTTTGAAAAGAAATTTCAGGAAGAATACAAAACCTGGCAGCAGACACCCGAAGCGAAGGCTATTTTTGCGGCGAAGCGCAAGAAAGATCAGGATGAAGCGGCGTTTTTCAAGGCTTTAAAAAATGCTTATTTTAATGATTTCAGCCAGTTGGGTGCAGAAGCCAGGGAAATGCTGCTAAAATGGGAAGCCGGCGATCCTGATACGGTGGCGCTGTGGAAACAGATGAACGGCTGGGTATATGAAGGCTTTGAAAAAACGTACCACAAGCTGGGCGTCGAATTTGACAAATATTACTACGAATCGGATACGTATCTACTTGGCAAAGACATCATTAAAGATGGTCTGGCGCAAGGTATATTTTACAGAAAAGAAGATGGCTCGGTTTGGATTGACCTGAACGATGCGAAACTGGATGAAAAAATTGTGCTGCGGAGTGACGGCACCTCCGTTTATATCACGCAGGACATGGGCACGGCGCGGCTGCGGTACGAGGATTTTGGCGCCAAGCGCATGATCTACGTCGTAGCGGACGAGCAAAATTACCACTTCCAGGTGTTATTCGAAACGATGAAGCGGCTCGGCGAGCCGTACGCCGAAGGCTTGTATCACCTTTCTTATGGCATGGTCGATTTGCCAACCGGCAAGATGAAATCGCGCGAGGGCACCGTCGTGGATGCGGATGATCTGATCGCGGAGGTGATCGCGGAGGCGAAGAACAATTCGCAGGAGCGGGATACCCTTTCTGAACTTTCGGAGGAAGAGCAGGCAGAGATTCTGCGTAAGATCGGCATGGCGGCGCTGAAGTTTTTTATCATCAAAGTCACGCCGCAAAAGCGCATGGTCTTCGATCCGAAGGAGTCGGTGGATTTGCAGGGGCAAACCGGTCCGTATGTGCAGAATGCCTACGTGCGGATCCAGTCGGTATTGCGGAAAGCAGACGAACTCGGAATTCGGAATTCGGAAATCGGAAGTCATTCTAAGGATTATGTAACTTTAGAGACAGACGAGAAGGATTTGATCGCGCAATTGTACACATTTCCGGCTTTGATCGAAGAGGCGGCGCAGACGTATGATCCGTCCGTCATCGCGAATTATTGCTACAACCTGGCGAAGGCGTACCATAAATTCTACCACGATTATTCCATTTTGAAAGCGGAAAGCGAAGCGGCGCGGGCGTTTAGAATCAAGCTGTGCCAGGCAATCGGGCACGTGCTGGCGTTTGGAATGGATATGCTGGGGATTGAGATGCCGGAACGGATGTAGGTAAGAATTGTTAATTGTTATTATTGTTAATTGGGACGTGTGATTGGTATGTGTTGTGAACAAACGGAATGATGATAAATGGCGCTTTTTGAATGGGATGAACGGAAAAACAAGTCAAAAACAGGTAATGAATAGGGAACATATCACGGTCGCCGAAGCATTAGAGCGTTTGAAAAGTGGAGAAAATTTAGAGGGGTTAACCATTGATTTCAATAAGGCAAAGGTTAAAGCTTTGGATGCTTTCAAACTGGGTAAGGCAGGCATTGAAGTGCCCGAGGAGGTGATCGAGTATGATGATGCGGATATGGCTTACGATCCTGAGTTTGATGATTATGAATGGGAGCGGACGGATGTAGATCCATTAGAGAATCTGAAAGAAAGACTTACGGTTAGCATAGAAATTGATAAAGAGGTAAATGCCTGGATTCAAAAAAATGAAGTGGAAATAAATCATTTACTGGAAGAATTGATTCATATCTTTTATGCCGCTAATCAAATGATAAAGCAAAAATAGCTAATCTTGGGGATAGAGATGCCGGAACGGATGTAGGGGGATAAGGAAAATATGTGTAATCCGCCGGTGGGCGGACAGGTTATTTTGTATATACAAACCGTTATGCCTCATTACAGGACGACTGTAACCGAACAAAATTCCGTAACTTGCGAAACAAATTATATATCAAAAACGAATGAACGAATTAATACAAAATATAAAAAATTTAGCTGAAGTTTATTCTGCAAACTTGAAAGGTAAAATTGAAGCCAGAACAGAAGAAATGAAAGCTGATGACAACTCTCATTATCTTATTTATCGTGTTTTGGGCATTTCGTTACAAGAAGGACAACTTATCGACCAATATCAAAATACAGGGCGATTTCTTTATAAGTATGCAGGTTCATTTCTTGAAGAAGCAGCAACTTTATGTTTGAATTTCAAATTCCCCGAAGGCATAAAAACCAAAATTGAAAATACGATTGGACAGCGTCCGAAAACTTTTGAAATTGATTTTCTAAATGGAAATGACGCTATTGAAGTAAAGTGGAGAGATGCAACTACGGACGGAGACCATATTACAAAAGAACATACAAGAGTTAAAGTAATCAGAGAACACGGCTACAAGCCAATTAGGGTAATGTTCTATTATCCTCAACGTGACCAAGCGATAAGAATTCAAGAAACCTTGAAAACACTTTATGCAGGTGTGGAAGGAGAATATTATGGGGGTGATGAAGCTTGGGAATATTTAAAAGCTTATTCAGGAGTTGACCTAAAGGCTATTTTGACACAGATTGCTAACGAAAGGACACCCGAAAATGGAAACTAATAAAATCTATCACGGAAATTGCGTTGAAAAACTCAAAGAAATGGAAGCCAACAAAGTTGACTTGATTTACTTTGACCCCCCTTTTTTTACTCAACGCAAACACAGTCTTACGAATAAAGACAATTCTAAAACTTATGAATTTGATGACAAATACAATTCCCTTGAAGAGTATTTAACCCTTGTAGAAAACGTTTTAAAGCAATCAAAAAGAGTTTTAAAAAACACGGGAAGTGTATTTTTACATTGCGATAAAACTGCATCGCACAATATTAGAGTTGTGATGGACAAGGTTTTTGGGCGTGAGAACTTCCAAAGTGAAATTATTTGGTCATACAAAAGATGGTCAAATGCAAAAAAAGGATTGTTGAATGCTCATCAAATAATTTTCTTTTACTCTAAAACACAAGGTTTCAAATTCAATACGCTTTACACGGACTATTCAGCAACAACAAATCTTGACCAAATTTTACAAGACAGAGAGCGTGATGAAAACGGAAAATCTGTTTATAAAAAAGATGAAAACGGAAATGTGATTTTAGGTAAGCAGAAAAAAGGTGTTCCACTTTCTGACGTTTGGGAAATTCCATATTTAAACCCAAAAGCAAAAGAAAGAACAGGTTACCCAACCCAAAAACCAGTTCTATTACTCAATCAAATATTAAACATCGTTACAGACGAAGGCGATTTGGTTGTCGACCCTTTTTGTGGTAGCGGAACAACTTGTGTTTCTGCAAAATCTCTGAAAAGACAATTTATCGGAATCGACATTTCACCAGATGCTGTTGAACTAGCAAATTCAAGGTTAGAAGAAATGGTAATTTCAGAATCCAATCTTTTAAACAAAGGAACAAACGAGTATCAAGAGAAAACTGAAAAAGAACTAGCCATTTTACAAAACATAAATGCTTTTCCTGTTCAACGAAATAGTGGAATTGACGGATTTTTAAAAGATCATTTTGAAGGTATGCCAGTTCCAGTAAAAATTCAAGGAGAATATGAAACGATTGAAGATGCAATTGAGAAACTAGAAAAGGCTTCTTATGGCAAGGACTATAAAATGAAAATCTTAATCCAAACTAGAGAAACAGGAATAAGCCGACTTTTTGGTTTTGAATCGGACGTGACAATAGTAAAATCACTTGAACTACAGACGAAAGACTTGCTAAAAAAGAACAACGAAGGCATAACATCACCTATACGCAAGCAGGGGTTTCGTGCTTCGTAGGACAGGAAAGTGGTAAATTTAAAGTTCAGTTCTTCGTAGGAAGTTTAGTGGTAAAAATCCCTGCCTGCATATAGCTGAGAACCGCCAAAGCCCAAAAGAAAAAACGAAGAAACGCGATACCAGGCGAAGAAAAATGAAGGAAAAAACGAATTGAAGCCAGTTTTTGTTACGTAAAAGTGAATGACAAAAGCCATATTAGCTGAAAATACTGGGCTTTCATATGAAAGCCCGGTAACAATCATAACAATTAACAATTATTTTTTTCATGAGCGAAGTCAAAGAATCTTTAAATTTTATCGAGGAGATTGTCGAGGAAGATATTAAGAACGGCAAACACGGAGGGCGTGTGCACACGCGGTTCCCGCCGGAGCCGAATGGGTATTTACACATTGGGCACGCGAAGTCGATCGTGCTGAATTTTGAGTTGGCGCAGAAGTACGGCGGCAAGACCAATCTTCGCTTTGACGATACCAACCCGACGACGGAGCGGACCGATTATGTCGAAAATATCAAGAAAGACATCAAGTGGCTGGGGTATGACTGGGAAGATCGGGAGTATTACGCGTCCGATTATTTCGAGCAATTGTACGAATTTGCGATCAGGCTGATCAAAAAAGGCTTGGCGTATGTGGATGATTCCACGCCGGAAGAAATCGCCGAAATGAAGGGCAACCCTTCTAAGCCCGGGCAGGAAAGTCCGTACCGCGGGCGCTCGGTGGAGGAGAATTTGCAGCTGTTCGAGGGTATGCGCAATGGCGAATTTCCTGACGGTTCGAAGGTGCTTCGCGCCAGGATCGACATGGCTTCGCCCAACATGCACCTGCGCGATCCGATCATGTATCGCATCAAGCGGGATCATCACCATCGCACGGGCGATCAGTGGATCATCTATCCGATGTACGACTTTGCGCACGGGCAGAGCGATTCGATCGAAGAGATCACGCATTCGCTGTGCTCGCTGGAGTTTATTCACCATCGACCGCTGTATAATTGGTTTATCGAGCATCTGGAAATCTTTCCTTCGCGGCAGATCGAGTTTGCGCGGATGAACGTCAATTACATGATCACCAGCAAGCGCAAGCTGCTCAAGCTGGTGGAAGAAGGATACGTAGAAGGCTGGAATGATCCTCGGATGCCAACCATTGCCGGGATGCGTCGTCGGGGCTACCCGCCGGAAGCGATCCAGGAGTTTTGCCGCCGGGCGGGCGTCGCGAAGCGCGATAACGTGATCGACGTCGGTTTGCTGGAGTTTTTGGTGCGGGAAGAACTAAATAAAGTGACACCGCGCATGATGGCCGTGCTCGATCCGATCAAGGTGGTACTGACCAATTATCCCGAGGGGCAGGGTGAGGATATGGAGATCGAAAACAACCCCGAGGATGAAAGTGCAGGCTTGCGAACGATGCCGTTTTCAAGGGAATTGTACATCGAGCGGGACGATTTTATGGAAAATCCGCCAAAGAAATATTTCCGCCTGTCGCCGGGTGGCATGGTGCGCCTGAAAGCTGGCTATATCATCGAGTGCCATGATGTGATCAAAGATGATAATGGCGATATCAAGGAACTGCATTGCACCTACATCCCGGAGAGTCGTAGCGGTTCGGATACGTCGGGTCTGAAGGTGAAAGGCACGATTCACTGGGTTTCCGCTGCGCATGCGATGACGGCGGAAGTGCGCATGTATGATCGCTTGTTCACTGACCCGGAGCCGACGAACCATGAGGATAAGGACTTTCTGGAGTTTTTCAATCCCGAATCGCTGGAAGTACTGGAAAAAGTATATATCGAGCCGAGCCTGAAAGCAGCGAAGCCGGGCGAACGCATTCAGTTTATGCGCAAAGGCTACTTCTGTGTCGATGAAACATCAACGCCGGAAATGCCAGTCTTCAACCTGACCGTGCCGCTGCGCGACAACTGGGCGAAGCAGAATAAGTAGATTGGCACCAAAAGATACTGGGGATTTGAAGCTTAAACTTCAAATCCCCAATGAACAGATTATTCATTTACTAATTCGCAGGGCACCAATTCCTGCTTCCCAGAGTTTTTTATTTAGCGCCGGAACCGCCGTATTCAGTATCACCTCGCCCTCCTGCTTCCGCTTTGCCCACTCGGCATTTAGTTCGGCTAATCTGTCCCGTGTCGGTTGGTTCACGCGCGGAATGTCACTCTCGGCGTGATTGATCACAAACAGATAGTTCGCCGTGAATTTATTCGGGAAATTTTCCACATCATCGTAGGCTTTGGACTTGCGCTGGATCATTTCTTCGTCCCAGGTTTTCATTTTGGTCACTAGCGCCTCCGCTTCTTTCTTCAAATTTTCTTGCCCTTTATCATTCAAACCTGTGATAATATCATTCACTTGCTTTTGTAAATCGAGTATATCATTTACCATTTGGTGCATAGCATTCAATTCACCTTCTGCTTTTGACATAAACTGATGATAATCAGCATAATCCTTATCGGTAAGCCCGTAAAGCGGATTCGCCATGATGGTGAAATTCGTCTTCAACGTTTTATCGCCGACTTTCAGTTGCAAGGTATATTCGCCCGGTGCCGCTTTATGCCCCCGGAAGCTACCCTCGATATAAGCCGTAGGCGCGCCGATCATGGTCGGATAGCGCATATCCCACACAAAGCGGTTCAGACCCTTTTTCTTTGGGATGGTCGGATCGGCGGACGGACCGCCCGGGTAAGATTGAAATTTCGGGTCGGCTTTTGAACTTAACTTTCGAACCAGGTCACCATTTTTATCCAGAATTGTCATTTCAATTTCCTGGTCTTTCAACGCATCTGGCATGAAATAATAGACGACCACGCCATTGGCAGGGTTCACGCCGCGTAGCGGATGCGTGCCGTCGAAATCTCCGTCGCTGCCGTTCAGTTCGCTGCCGCCATTGGCTAGAAGGGCATCTGATGGTTTGTACAGCACTGCCTGATCTTTAACCGGTTGGTATTGCCGCAGCAGTGCCAGGTCGTCCAGTATCCAGAAAGCGCGCCCCGAGGTCGCAACAATCAGGTCATTATTTTTAATCATTAAATCCAAAATCGGCGTGACCGGCAAATTCAAATTGAATCGCTCCCAGTTTTTACCGCCATTCCAGGACATGTAAATGCCGGTCTCCGTACCTGCGAACAGCAAATCCCTGCGAACCGGGTCTTCCCGCACCACGCGGGTGTAGGCACCAGCAGGAATGTTGCCGGTAATGTCCGTCCAGGTTTTGCCATAATCGGTGGTTTTCATCAACTTCGGCGCATGATCGTTGAATTTGTAGCGCGTGGTTGCAATGTAAGCCGTGCCCGGATCGTGCGGCGAAATGTCAATCGCATTGACGAGGCACTCCTGCAAGGACTTCGGCGTGACGTTCGTCCAGGTCTTGCCGCTATCTTTGGTCACTTGCACCAGGCCATCGTCCGTACCAACCCAGATTACGTCCGAGTCGTGCGGCGATTTGATGACGTAAGCGATGGTGCCGTAATTCTCCGCACCAACGGCTTCGACGGTGTATGGTCCGCCGCCTTTGATCTGCTTGTCCTTCTGATTGCGCGTCAGGTCGGGCGATGCTTCTTCCCAGGTTTTGCCCATGTCTCTGGTGCGCAGGAGCACTTGCGCGGCATGGTAGAAAGTGTTTGGCTCCTGCCAAATAATCGGCGCATTCCAGTTGAAGCGATACTTCATATCGCTGGCGGCTCTGCCCAGATATTGAATGGGCGCTGCCATGATGCTGGTTCCTGCATTGGCTTTGGTATCCAGCAATTCGATCGTACCCAGGTAGCTACCGCCCATCACAAAGTGGGGATCGTCGGGATCAAATGCCAAAAACGCGCTCTCGCCGCCCGCTGAAGGCTCCCAGCTATCGGAGCTGATGCCGTAGGAACCAAACTCGCGATGTGTGATGACGACCGAGGTGTTGTCCTGCTGACCCGCGTAGATGCGATACGGGAACTGGTTGTCCACATTGATGCGATAAAACTGCCCGGTCGGCATATTGCTCTGCGTGGACCAGGTAGCGCCGTAGTTGAAACTAATTGCCGCACCGCCGTCATTGGAAATGCACAGGTTCTTCGAATTATTTGGATTGATCCAAAGATCGTGATAATCGCCGTGCGTGCCGCTAAGGGTTTCCCAGCTTTTGCCACCGTCAATCGAGCGCAAGGCAGGCGCGCTTAGCACATAAACCGTATTTTCATCCTGCGGATCGGCAAAAACTTCGATGTAATACCAGGCACGCTGCACCAGACGGTGGTCTTTGCTGACGCGACTCCAGGATTTGCCGGCATCATTGGACACAAAAAGCCCGCCTTTTTCCTGCTCGGAATCGCTCTCGATCAGCGCATAAACTTTCTGAGAATTAGCCGGACTGACCGCAATCGCCATTTTCCCTTTTTCTTCGGGCAAGCCTTCGGTCATTTCGGTCCAGGTTTTGCCGCCGTCCATAGATTTGTACAAACCGCTGCCCGGTCCGCCACTGATGACTTGCCACGGCACGCGCTGGTGCTCCCACATGGCTGCGTAGAGTATATTCGGGTCGGAGGCATCCATCGACAACTCGGCGCAGCCGGTGCGGTCATCCACGTACAAAACTTTTTCCCAGGTTTCGCCGCCGTCGGTTGATTTGAAAATGCCGCGTTCCGCATTTCTGCCGTACAATTGCCCTTGCGCTGCGACGAAGACGATGTCCGGATTTTTTGGATGAATGACAATTCTGGAAATGTGCTGCGTTTTTGCCAAACCCAACTGTTTCCAGGTCTTGCCTGCATCGGTTGATTTATAAACTCCGTCCCCGTGCGAAGTCATCACCCCGCGTGGCGCGTGCTCGCCCATGCCCACATATACGACGTTTGGATCGCTCGTGGAAACCGCGACTGCCCCGACGGAACCCGTTTTGAAATAGCCATCGGAAACATTTCGCCAGTGTTGCCCGGCATCTTCCGTTTTCCAGAGGCCGCCGCCGGTGGTGCCCATGTAGTAGGTGAGCGGGTCGCCGATGACACCCGAAGCACAAACCGATCGCCCGCCCCGGAATGGTCCGATATTTCGATATTTTATGGGTTTAAAAAATTCGGTAAGCTCGGATTTTTCAGCGGATTGCTGTGCCGTTATTGTAAATGTGCTGCCCAAAATCAAAAGGGCAAGGAGAAGTATTTTTTGCATTTCGTTTGTTTTTGGCGAAAAAGATAAGCAATATTTAAAAATGCAGCCTCAACCGCAAGTAGAAATTTCACCCGAAAACTTTCTGTTGGAATGGAATTCTGACCACCAAAAACAAAAAGGCAGTTGACAAGCCCTCGCTCGTCAACTGCCCCTGCCTACTGCCCCTGCCTACTGC
>CAZFBU010000061.1:2639-13705 GCA_964517175.1 uncultured Saprospiraceae bacterium | reverse complement strand
CAGTTGACAAGCCCTCGCTCGTCAACTGCCCCTGCCTACTGCCCCTGCCTACTGCTCCTGCTACTGCTCCTGCCTACTGCCCACTTTTCTCTACCGTCTCCACCAGGCTTCGATGCGGATCACGCGCGTCGTCCCATCAGGCAGGGTAATTTGTGCCCGGTTGTCGCAATCTTCACCACCAAAACCGAAATCGATGGTAGCCGTGTTGTTATTTCTGCTTATCTGGCGAATGCCGTTGATAATCCAGGGGCATCTTCTGGCTTTGATGATCGGCTCCAGGATTTCTGCGCTGAAGGCATTGCCCTCGCGGTTGGTGCCGGAAGAGAAGCCCGTTGTAGCGAATACATCGTCGATGTGACGAGGCGTAGCTGCGCCGGCGATCTGCGTTACCGTGTAAGAAGCTTCCCAGCTTGCCCGCTCGCCGTTCGGATAAACGATGGTCAGATTGCGGGTGCGGCTGTACGAAGGATTGCCGTTTTCGTCCATACCGTTGTTGGTCTTGACGGTAGAACCCTGCAGGTTTGCGCCATCCACGAAGTAATCAACAAATGTGATCATACGCGTTGCGCCCGGTTCATTCAGCGGTGCACTTTGTTCGACTACGATCTGACCGCTCTTCTCGCGACCACGCGGAGAAGTGCAGTTTTCGCCGTAATCAATCGTTACCGTTCTTGGGAAAGTGCCATCCGCCGGAACGACCGTGCGGGTCGGACACTCATCTTCGCGCACTTCGATTTCGCCTTCGGCAGTTAGTCCATTTTCCAGAATTTCCTCGATTTCATCTTCCGCATCAAAAACCAGGTCTTCGATGGAAGTCAAATCTTCAGAAGTCAGAACGTTTTCGTCGGCAACATCGGTAGCGTCGTCGTTGTCCTCATTACATGCCGTAAATGCGAAAGATATCGCCGCGAACATCAGGAATAGAAATGCAAACTTTTTCATGGTAGATTGAACTTTTTTGGTTAAAGAAATAAGATTTAAGGGGCTGAATATGCATGCATACGCAGCCTAAGCTGTCAATTCTGTAATATTTTTTAATTATTTTGTTGACACCTGATAGACTAAGCGAAATGGCGAGGGTTTAATCCGGCATCAAACTTTTTTCAAAAAAAATTCAATGGGTGATACTTCTTGTTTTCTCCCTACTGGGAATATTCTATCTTTGCTGCAATGAGTGAAGGTCGCGTCATATTAACCCGGGAGCGGTTCGAGCTAACCATCGAGCGCTTGTGCCGGCAACTGATCGAAGAATACGATGATTTTTCGAATACCTGCATCATTGGCGTGCAGCCACGGGGTACGTATTTGTCGAATAGAATTGTAGAACGCCTGCAAGCTATGCTGGGCATTGAGCAACTGGATTACGGCAAAATGGACATCACCTTCTACCGCGATGACTTCCGGCGGCGGGACAAACCGCTGGCTGCCAGTACAACGCACATGGATTTTATCGTGGAAGATCGCAATGTCGTGCTGATCGACGATGTGCTATATACTGGTCGGACGATACAGTCGGCGCTCACGGCGCTGAATCACTACGGCCGCCCGAACTCGGTGGAATTGCTGACCTTAGTGGATCGACGTTTCAACCGGCATCTGCCCATTCAGGCGGATTTTACCGGCATCACCGTGGACGCGCTCGATGAAGCCTATGTGAAAGTTTTTTGGCGCGAAAGCAGCGGCGAAGATAAAGTCTTGTTATTTGCAAATAAAAAAGATGCGGAGTAGTACCGGCGACCTTCAGTCGCCGCTCGGCGGATAAATTCTGCCGGTACGGACATCTAAAAAGAACATGAGCACAACACAAATACTGAGTACCAACCACTTACTGGGAATCAAATACCTCACGCCGGAGGACATACAACTCATTTTTGAAACGGCAGACAGCTTCAAGGAAGTACTCAATCGTCCGGTGAAAAAAGTGCCGTCCCTCCGGGATATTACCATTGCCAACTTGTTTTTTGAGGATTCTACCCGCACGCGCATCTCCTTTGAATTAGCCGAAAAACGCCTTTCGGCAGATACCTTGAATTTCTCGGCCTCTTCTTCTTCCGTAAAAAAAGGCGAAACCCTGCTCGATACGGTTAACAACATCCTGTCGATGAAAGTCGATATGGTCGTGATGCGGCATCCCGCGCCCGGCGCGCCCCATTTTTTGTCGAAGTACATCAGTGCCAACATCATCAACGCCGGCGATGGCACTCACGAGCACCCCACGCAAGCCCTGCTGGATGCGTATTCTATTCGCGAAAAGCTTGGTGATTTACAAGGCACGAAGGTGGCCATCTTCGGTGATATTCTGCACTCGCGGGTCGCACTGAGCAATATCTTTTGCCTAAGGAAGCTTGGCGCAAAGGTCAAAGTTTGCGGTCCGCCGACGCTCATGCCCAAGCACATCCACGAGCTGGGCGTAGAAGTCTCTCACAATGTGCGCGAAACCCTGCAATGGTGTGACGTAGCAAACATTCTCCGCATTCAGTTGGAGCGCCAGGACATCAAGTACTTCCCGTCTCTGCGCGAGTACGCTCAATATTTCGGCATCAACAAAGCCCTGCTCGATGAGCTTGATAAACCCATCGTCATCATGCACCCGGGACCCATCAATCGCGGCGTGGAGATTACCAGCGATGTGGCAGATTCCGAGCATTCCATCATTCTGCAACAGGTCGAAAACGGCGTGGCCGTGCGTATGGCAGTGCTGTATTTGCTGGCGGCAAGAGGGTAGATGAATTAACAAAAACTTAAACTGCAAACGACCGTCGTCGCATTTTACAAAGCTAAATTTGTTGAAAATGTGCTTGCATGACCATTGTCGAATTATTCAAACAAGGTAATCAGGACGCTTTCGAGAAAATTTATCGGCAGTACTACAAAAAAGTATATCTGTTTGCCCGTAAGCACACCTCCGATTCGATACTAGCCGAAGATATACTACATGATGCCTTCCTGAAATTGTGGGAAAAACGGACGCTCATCAATCCCAATGTGCCCATTGAAGCGCAGATTTTTGTAATCACTCGCAATCTTATTATCAATCAATATCGGCGTGAAATTTCAAAACAGCAGGTTTACGAACAATTAACTGCCGCACAAAAAAAAGCGGATACTGATGCTGATGACCTTTCGCCAAACACCGTCCAACAAATTCATGCAGCAATCGAAGCCTTACCTCCCAAGCGTCGGGAAATTTTCAAAATGAGTAAATTAGAAGGATTCACCTACGAAGAAATTGCCGAGGTACTTCAAATTTCCAAAAATACGGTTGAATCACAAATGGTAAAAGCACTTCGTTTTTTGCGCGAACGTATGGCGCACCTGCCCTTTTTTTAAGGCTCTGATTTTTGGCAGGGAATAAATCACCTGACCTTCGGTTCAGATTTCGCAAATCTTCAAGATTTACGAAATCCCGTCCGCCGTTTTGAGCACCGCCAATTTTTTTGAAAAAAAATTTCTCCTGGAGTAAAGGTCTTTCCTTTTTCAAATGTATTCCTGGTAGAAACGGTTCGTAAAATGATGTAATTCGACAGAATGATTAACAAAAAACTATTGGACAAATTTCGCAACGGGCATTGTACGCCAGAGGAATTGGCGGAGCTACATGCTTATTTTCAGCAGGATGATCTGACTGCATTGGAGGCTGTTTTGGAAAAAGACTGGGCGGAGATAGAGGAGCAGGCAGTCATCGAGCCTCCTGTGGAGGAAAATGTGTGGAATCGTTTGGCAAAAACAACCAAAAAACAACCAACCATTCGTCGCTTGTCACCTGTTTGGCGCGCCGTAGCAGCTAGTATTGCATTGCTGATGATAGCGGGCATTAGTTATTTATGGGTACAGCAAATAGATACAAATTTGTCCGTTATTGCAGAACAATACAATGACTCCGGTGAGGTGCAGCAAATTACATTGGCGGATGGCACCACCGTTTGGCTCAATCGCAATAGCCAGATTCGTTACGAACGAAATTTCAACGATAGCATTCGCGCGGTGACGCTGGTAGGCGAAGCCTTTTTTGAGGTAACTAAAAATCCGGGCAAGCCTTTTGTCGTATACACCGGACAGGTGCAGACCAAAGTGTTGGGCACTTCCTTCAATGTGCGCGCCTTTGCCAATGGGGAAACGATCGAAGTGGCATTAGTAGAAGGCAAAGTCAATGTGGAAATGGATGTGGATTCCACTAAAAGGCATTCAGAAATACTAGCCCCGGGCGATGTATTTGCTTACCGCAAAACGGATAACATATTTACAAAAGAGCAATTTAAAAATGACGCACCCTTCGCCTGGCGCGATGGTTTCATCCACTTTGACCGGGCGGACGTACGAGAAGTGGCACAGACGCTGGAAAACTGGTATGACATCAGCGTAACGATAGAACAGGAAGAACAAATACATGGAACGTTGGTATTCCGCTACAACACGCGAAAAATGACCCTTGACCAAGTGCTGACGGGGATCAGCTCGGTGATGGATTATCGCTTTGAGTGGAAAAACGAACAGAAATTAACGATAAAACCTAAATAATACGGAAACGAAAAATGCCAGCTAACGAGTAGCTGGCAACATCTTCTTTTTACACCTCCTGCATCAAGACTGCGTGTGGTAACGATGAGTCGAGATACAGGTGCGGGTAAAAACAGTAAGCTAATTTTTATTCATTAACTCAATTTCAAAATTATGAAACTTAAGTTGTTAAGAAAAATTTTCGCAATGTCGAAATTATTTTTTTATCTGGCTTGTATCCAAAGCATATTTGCAACGGTTGCCGTTGCGAATAGTGGACACGCCCAAGCGTTGGAAGAGGTGTCTATCTCTTGCGACTGGAAAGGCATTAGTCTGGATCGTGCTTTCGCCGATGTACAAAACCAGACTGATTTCTTTTTCACCTACAACTACGAAGCCATTAAGCAAATTGTTATTTCTAACGACAATTCCAAAATGGCATTGGTGGATTTACTCAAGTACATTTCTGGCGAGACCGGACTGGAATTCTCCGTTTTTCAAGACATTATTTATGTGCTGAACGAAGAGGAGATGATGAAGAACACGCAACCTCGGAAGCAACTGAAAATAGACGTTCCGGAGTTATCAACACTCCAACAATGGATTCAAAGTGGCAACAGCCGAGTCGTTTACGAAGTAAAACCTGCAAACCTGCGGCAGGAGCAAATCCTGCGGGGTAAAGTGACGGCTACCACCGGCGAAGCACTCATCGGCGCAACCGTCGTGGTGAAACAAACCGGGCAAGGCACTGTGACGGACAACGAAGGCAATTTCACCATCGCTGTGCCGGATGAAGGCGCAGCAACGCTGGTGGTCTCCTACATCGGCTATCGGACAACGGAAGTGCAGGTAAGTGGCGGACAAACGCAACTGAATATCCAACTGGCGGTGGCTGCCTCGGAGTTGGATGAGGTGGTGGTGATTGGGTATGGCACATCGGATAAAGCAACGGTGACAGGCTCCATTGTTCAGATTGGTGGCAATCAAATCGTCAATCAGCCCAACACAGGTTTTGAACAGAATATCGTTGGTCGCCTACCAGGAGTGAATGTCCAGCAAACCACCGGTACACCAGGGGGTAATGTGTCTATCAGAATTCGAGGTACAGGCTCCATAACAGCCGGCAATGAACCACTTATAGTTATTGACGGATTCCCGATTTCTGATTCGTACAGTACTTCAAGTGTACAAGGCTCTCGCCCTTCCAATGCGACCCGCCGCGAGAACCCTCAAAATCCTTTAAATACGCTTAATCCAAATGACATTGAGTCGATTGAAGTCTTAAAAGATGCCGCCGCCGCTGCGATTTATGGTTCTCGAGGAGCAAATGGCGTTATTTTAATTACAACAAAGAAAGGCACCGAAGGCAAAGCTCAATTTAGCTTCAATAGCTATTACGGCGGGCAGCGAATTATTACCACTTACGACTTGATGGATGCTTACGCTTTTGCCGAGCAGAATTATATCGCAAGAATTAACGGCGGTACGGACGGTGGCTATCCGCAAGAGTTTATCCCGTACCTCAATGATGAGCCGGGGTTGGTGGATACCGATTGGCAGGATGCGCTTTTTCGCGATGCTGCCATTCAAAATTATGACTTATCAGTCAAAGGAGGAAATAATGCGCTAAAATACTATGTATCAGGCAATTACTTTTCACAGGACGGGATTATCATCGGCTCTGGCTTTGAACGTTTTTCCTTGCGTTCCAATTTAGAAGGTAACCTTTCGGATAGATTCAAAATTACGTTAAATGTAAATCCATCTTTCACGCAGAGCGATTTGGTGCCCGCTGAAAATCCCTATTTTGTGGATGGTGTGGTCAATTTGGCGTTACTAGCCATCCCAACCGATCCGATATATAACGCCGATGGTTCTTATAATTTCAATCAAAATACCGCACTGGGCTCCGGTCCTTTTGTCAATCCAATCGCACTGGCAAATGGGGTAGAAGACGATTTAAATCAATTCAGATTTTTAGGAAATCTAAAAGTGGAAGCTAAAATCCTGGATAATTTGACGTTCGCCACCTCATTTGGTGCGGATTTCAATAATTTCGATCGCGATTATTATCGTCCATCCTGGATACCAGTGAGAGGTGCTTCCTTGCCCTCTAATCCTGAAGCCAGAAGCTTCACTACCAATGTTTTGAACTGGATCAATGAGAATACGCTCAACTACAAACTTGCATTTGGGCAGCATTCCTTTAACCTTCTGGCGGGTATTACCGCACAGAAGGAGCGCATTGATCGTACCGGACTTTTCGCCAATAATTTTCCGAATGATTTGGTTACAACCATTAATGCAGGAACGGTGAATGCCGGCTTTACGCAAATTCAGGAATGGTCTTTGTTTTCTTATCTCTCCAGATTGATTTATGATTATGGTAACAAATACATTGTCAATGTTTCCTTGCGTCGCGATGGTTCCTCTCGCTTCGGTAAGGATACAAAATGGGGCTATTTCCCTTCCGCTTCTGTTGGTTGGAGAATTTCCAGGGAAAAGTTTTTCCCGTCTTCCAATGCGATTAGTGATCTAAAACTAAGGGCGAGCATCGGCCAAACCGGTAATTTTTCTATTCCAAATTACGGTGCCATCGCACTCCTGGAACCTGCTAATTACGTGTTTGACAATCAACCGATCAATGGCTTAGCTCCTGATACGTCGCCAAATGCCGATCTTTCCTGGGAGAAAACAACAATGACCAATTTGGGGATAGACGCTGGTTTATTTCAAAACAAACTGATTATCAATGCCGATTATTTCATTGCTAATACCGAAGACTTGTTAATCAATCTTCCAGTGCCAGGCACTTCCGGTTTCTCTAGTTCTCTGCAAAATATTGGCGAGGTTGAAAATAAAGGTTTTGAATTGGGTGTTACCGGGAATTTTAATTTGGGACAACTGCAATGGTCGGTCAATGCCAACATTGCTACGCTTCAAAACGAAGTAATTTCACTTGGACAGAGCAATGAACCGATCATTACCAGCGGCGGCGTACCCAATACACACGTCACGCAAGTTGGAAGCCCGATCGGCTCTTACTTTGGATACAACGTTCTTGGTGTTTTTCAAAATGAAGCGCAACTCAGCCAATTCCCAGCATTAAGCGATGCGCAGCCCGGTGATTTTATCTTCGAGGATGTCAATCGAGACGGCATTATTTCTTCTGCCGACCGAACGATCATCGGGGATTTCTTTCCCGATTATACTTTTGGATTTTCCAGCCAGTTTGCCTACAAAAATTTTGACTTGAGTTTCCTGATTCAAGGCTCGCAGGGCTTTGAGGTCTTTCACCTGGCGCAGCGTTATCTTGGTTCATTACAAACATTTAGCAACTATCGAGCGGATATTTACCAGAATGCTTATTTCTCAGAAAGTGACCCTGGCAATGGAAAAGTTTATCGTCCTAACAGTAATCCTACCAATGACAATGATGCCATTTCATCCTATCACGTAGAAGATGGTTCTTACATCAGAGTCCGAAACATTACATTGGGTTATACTTTCTCAGGTTTAAATAATGGCAAGCGCTTGCCTTTCCAAAGTTTGCGATTGTACGCTACCGCACAAAATCCATTTACCATTACGGACTATCCGGGCTACAACCCCGAAGTGAATATGCGCCCCGAAGACCCGCTTTCGCAAGGCGAAGACTACGGGACATACCCATTGGCAAAATCATTGATTTTCGGACTTAGTCTAAATTTTTAAAAATTTAATACAATGAATAAATTAAAATATATACTCCTGGTTACTTTGGTAACTACAGCAAGTTCTTGTGCCGATGAATTTATTGATCTGGCACCGGAATCCTCCGCTAATGTGGACGGTTTTTACAATAATGAGGAAGACATCGAACAAGCCGTGGTAGCTGCTTATGCCGCATTGCAATCGCGGGGCGAATATGCGCAAAACTTCCTGTATTTCATGGAGGCACGCTCAGATAATTCAATTGTGGAGGATATCACCAAAGCCGCCGGCGAAGAAGGCAATTTAGACCTTTTCCGAGAGGCGACTACCAATTCGTATCTGGCATCTACCTGGAATGTTTGCTACACCGGCGTTCAGCGTTGCAATATTGTACTTGCGCGCATTGATGACATCAAAATGGATGCTGCGCTGCGGGAAGTTCGCAAAGGCGAAGTGCAATTTATCAGAGCTTTGACGTATTTTAACCTGGTTAGAATCTGGGGAGAAGTTCCAATTGTAACGGAAGAATTGTCAAGCGTGGCAGATGCGTATGACCACCGCCGCCAGCCCATCGAGGAGGTATATGCCCAAATTATTGCGGACTTGCAAAGCGCAGTTGACAAATTGCCGGCTACGCAAACCAATGTCGGTAGAGCCAACAAAGGCGCAGCGCTCACGCTATTGGGAAAGGTTCAGTTAACTCGGCAAGATTGGGCAACTGCTACCAATACCCTCAAACAAGTACAAGGTTATCGCTTATTGCCAAACTACGCGGATGTTTTCGATGTCAAGAATGAAAATAATGCGGAATCCATTTTTGAGGTACAATTTGTCGGCAATAGCAATGGCGAAGGGAGCTTGTTTCTAAGATTGCACACGCCTTTAAACAATACTACACTACTCGGCGGCGTCGGTGCGGGCGGTGTTGGTGATAATTTGCCTTCGGCGGATTTATTAAACGCATTCGATGATGCCGATTTGCGCAAGGCAGTCACGGTCGGTGCATTACCCGATGGGCGATTGCACACCAATAAGTACAACGGCATCCCCGCCAATACCAATGATGAAGACAATAACTTTATGGTGCTTCGCTACGCCGATGTCATTTTGATGCTTGCCGAAGCCCTGAATGAACAAGGCTACGTGGCGGATGGAGAAGCATTTACTTACCTCAATCAGATTCGGACGAGAGCAGGATTGCCGGTTTTGACTTCTGCCGATTTGCCCAATCAGCAAAGCTTTCGCGATGCTGTCGGTCAGGAAAGACGACTGGAATTAGCCTTTGAAAATCACCGCTGGTTTGATTTGGTTAGAACCAAGAAGTACATGGAAGTAATGAATGCTTACGAAGAAACACGTGCACCTTTATTGGTGCAAGATTTTCACCAGTTTTTTCCGGTTCCGCAAAGTCAGATTGACATTAATCCCGGCAACATTTATCAAAATAAAGGTTATTAATCTTTTTTTAAATTCAAAACTGTAATATAAAATGAATATTTTAAAAAATATATTCCTGTTTATTTTTATTTCTTTATTCGCCATTGCTTGCGATAATGACGACGATATAACAATACTTAGCCCGGAAAATCCGGTAGAAACCTTTATGGCAACACCTGGTATTAAGTCCGTGGAGTTGTTGTGGACAAAGCCCGAAGGAGACGTCCGCAGTTATGTGATTTCATATACACCCGATGAAAAATCTGTCGTTATCAATAATCCGGACAGCCTGTCCGTTACGATTTCCAACCTAAGGTCAGATGTCGTCTATTCCTTCAGCATTGCTTGGTTGAATACACGCGCCAAAGCTTCTCCGAAGAATACCATAGAAGTGATGCCTTTACCTGTCCCGCAGTTGATTTATAATGGCGATTTAATTTTGCGAAAGCAGTCCGATGTCGATACCATTTCCCAGATGTACACGGATGTGTCGGGTAGTTTGGTCATCGGCGGCGAGTCAGCAAGTGATGTGACCGATCTTACCAAGCTCGGAAGTGTGCGTGAGATTAATGCAAATGTCACTATTGCTTCCAATACTCGATTGACAACGCTGGAGGGTTTGTCGGATTTGGCACACATTGGAGGCAATATTTCCATTACCAATAATAATATCTTGGGCAATTATTGCGCTTTGCAGGCTGCATTAGCTGATTTTAACGGGCAGGTTACTGTTGAAAATAACAGTTACAATCCGACACTGGCTCAGATTCTTACGGACGAATGTAAGCAAGAAGATGTTATTTTTGAAGGAGATCTGGTATTGGAAACCCAAGCCGATGTAGATGCGATTCAAACCAGATATACGGTCATAACCGGAAAGTTGGTCATTGGTAACGACAAAAATGGCGACATTACCAATCTCTCCATCCTTTCCAACGTAAGAAAAGTGGACTTCCTGGAAGTGGACGGTAACGCTATGCTGGAAGACTTGCGCGGGCTTGAGTCGCTCGATTCTATCATTACAGGAAACCTAACCGTTCGGGACAATCAGAAAATCAAATCGCTCAATGGTCTGGAGGGCTTGACTTACATGCGCAACGACATTGCGATTCTTGCGAATCCACTGTTGACGACACTTTCGGGGATTGACAACTTGGAAGCAGTAGATGAAATCTTCATTGGGCAAGAAGGCTGGCAAGGTCCGAGCGGTCCAGAAAGACCCAATCCGAGATTGACCGATTTTTGTGCATTGACAACGGTGGTGAATGCGAATTTAACGGCACTAAAAGCGAATCGTTCCAACATCCAAGGAAATCCCTTCAACCCAAGCTTTGACGACATTGTGAACGGCAATTGTCAAATAGAGCCTATCCAAGACAATATTCTGGAAGGCGGTTTGCGCGTAAATACCCAGGCGGAAGTGGATGCGCTGCCGGAAT
>CAZFBU010000061.1:0-2539 GCA_964517175.1 uncultured Saprospiraceae bacterium | reverse complement strand
CTGGAAGGCGGTTTGCGCGTAAATACCCAGGCGGAAGTGGATGCGCTGCCGGAATACACGGAAATCACCGGAGAACTGGTCATCGGCTTGGATGCTTCGACCAATGACATTACCGATTTGTCGAAATTTTCTAAGTTGGAAAAAATCGGCGGTCGCTTTTTGTTCCAGCGCACGCCATTGATTGAAGATTTTCGGGCTTTCCGCAATCTGACTTCCATCGGCGCAATTGGCGGCATTGACGTCGGCGAATTGGTCATCCGGGAAAATGCGTCTTTGACTTCATTGGAAGGCTTGGAAAACCTGACGTTTATCGGGGATGATTTTGGGGTATTGGACAATCCGGAATTGACGACTTTGAAAGGCGTTGAAAACCTGGAAACCGTGCAGAACCGAATTTTCATTGGCTATCAAGGCTGGCAAGGCTTGGACGGCACGGTCAAGCCGAACCCGAAGTTGACCGATTATTGTGCGTTGCAAAAAGTAATTGCCAATACGACCATTGCCGAGTTGACCAATCGAGTTTGTACCATCAACAACGGCGAGTTTTTCAGCCCTTCTTTTCAGGATATTTTGGATGGAAATTGTAAACAATAACAGTGATGCAAATAATTAAAATATGCGTGTTGCTTGCAGTAGCAACTTTTGCCTGCGTGGAACCCACCGAGCAGAACATTTCAATTGACAATGAAGTGCCAAGAATTGATACAACTTATCATCAGTTGGTGCGAGAGAAGCTGCAAGGCGCGCCGAGTGGCTACGTTATGGTGATGGCCCATCGGGGCGATTGGAAAAATCATCCTGAAAACAGCCTGGCGGGGATAGCGAGTTGTATCGAAATGGGCTTGGATTTTGTGGAAGTGGACATTAAAAAGACCAAAGACGGTCATCTGGTTCTGCTGCACGATGCGACGCTCGATCGCACCACCAATGGCACGGGGAAGGTAGCGGACTTTACTTTGGCGGAATTGCGAGGTTTAAAATTGCGCAACAGTAATGGTTCGATTACCAATGAATCCATTCCTACATTGGCGGAAGCCATGCTATTGGCGAAAGACCGCATATTTGTTTTCATTGACAAAGGATACGAACTCCTGAACGAAGTCCACACCGTTCTTCAGCAGACTGGCACGCTCCGCCAGTCTGTTGTGGAAGGTGTGGCAAGTCTCTCGCAGTACCAGGCAAAATACCCGAACGTTTGGAATGAATTAAACTTCATTCCTCGAATTGGCGCCGGACAAAGCACTGCTTACATCGAAAGCCATTTGGCAAATTCAGTGAACCGAATTCTTTTTCCGAGTTGCAATTTGGCGCTATCTGAAAGTCAAAATTTTCAGAATGTGGCGAAGTCGGACCGCTGGCTGCTGTTTTCGCCGCTTTCTTTTACGAATTGTAATGAAGATTTCGCAAACACCTGGGCCTGGGCGATTGATATTGGCATGGACATTATCGTGACTGATAAGCCGCGGGAACTACTGGAATATTTGAGAAAAGAAAATAAACACTTGTAATTTAAAAATACGATACATGAAATACACACCTATTACCCTGATTTTCAGCTTTATTGCGCTGAGCTGGACGCTCTTTGCGCAGCCACTATCGCGTGCGCACGCACACAACGATTACGAACACGCCCGTCCACTACTCGATGCACTGGAAAAAGGCTTCACCTCGGTGGAAACGGATGTGTATCTCGTGGAAGGCACTTTTTACGTGTATCATGATTTGCCGGATACCTTGTATAAATCTCGCTCGCTGGAGAATTTGTACCTGAAACCATTGCTAAAGCGCGTCAAAGCAAACAAAGGGCGCGTCTATCCTGGCTACGACGATTTTTTCTACCTGATGATTGACTTCAAAAGCGATGCGAATCTCGCTTATGAAGCGTTAACGAAGCTACTTCGCAAGTACCGACGAATGATTTCTATTGTGACCAATGACCAAGACGAACCGCGAAAACCCGTCAAAATTTTCATCTCCGGGCATACCGGCAAAAGACCCTACGATGAGATTCTGGCGGATGAGAAAAAGCTCGTCGCGCTGGATGGTCGTCCCGATGAACTCGGGCGAGACATCTCCGCCGCCGTGATGCCGGTGGTGAGTGAAAATTACAACAAGTTTTTGAGCTGGACGGGCAAGGGCACCGTAAATCCGCAAGAACGGCAACGACTGCAAGACCTCGTACAGCGCACCCACGCCGAAGGCAAAAAAGTGCGCCTCTGGGCAGCGCCCGATGTACCGGAAGTGTGGGCTTTCTTAATCGATAATGGCGTTGACCTGCTCAACACCGACCGACTACCGGAACTCCGACAATACCTACTGCAACGTAACGAAAAACAAACGAACCGTAACTAAGCAGTCTGCCTTCTGCCATCTCTGCTCTAATGTCTATTTTCTTAAACAAAAGGCGGATGCCGAAAAGCCTGGAATAGAGTAGGTATTTAAAACTTTATAAATTCAATATATCATGTTAACTAATAAAAACTTAGCAAGTTACTTGTCTGTAGTAGTCTTTATGATTTTTATATCATCTAGTTTATTT
>CAZFBU010000060.1:0-23625 GCA_964517175.1 uncultured Saprospiraceae bacterium | reverse complement strand
ACGGCGGTGATTGACGAAGCGGCTCAGGCCCTGGAGCCTGCTAGCTGGATTCCCATTCTGAAAGCATCGAAAGTTATTCTGACCGGCGATCCGTTTCAGTTGCCGCCAACGGTGAAGTCGATTGAAGCCCGGCGCAAGGGCTTCGGCGTGACGCTCATCGAGAAGTGCCTGCAACGCCTGACCCATACCAGCCTGCTGAACACGCAGTATCGGATGCACGAGACGATTATGGGCTTTTCAAATCAGGAATTTTACAACAATCAATTGCGCGCTGATGAAAGCGTGCGGGCGCATCGGCTGCCGATTGAGCAAAACCATCCACTGATTTTTATTGACACGGCCGGTTGCGGTTTTGATGAAAAGGTGCAGGAAGTATATCAAAGTCGCTACAATCCGGAGGAGTTTCAAATCCTGTGCGAACATTTGTACCAACTGCTGGATCAGTTTGAACAGGTGGAGCAACCGGTGCCGGACATTGCGATTATTTCGCCTTACCGCGAACAGGTGATGTACATGCAGGAAATCGTCGAAGCAGATGAAAAACTTGCCGCGGCGCCATTGACCATCAACACCATCGATGGCTTTCAGGGGCAGGAGCGGGACGTTGTGTACATTTCATTGGTGCGCTCGAATGCAAAAGGCGAGGTGGGGTTTTTAAGCGATTATCGGCGGATGAATGTGGCGATGACGCGCGCGCGCAAGCAACTCATCGTCGTTGGCGATAGTGCAACAATTGGCGGGGATACATTCTACGAAGACTTTCTGGCGTATTGCGAACAGCACGGCGCGTACCAGTCTGCCTGGGAATATGTGCGAGGGGTTTGATTTTTATATAGACAGGAAGATAGAAAAAGCTCGAACTCAGCGACTGGGTTCGAGCTTTTTTGCGTACCGGTTAATATCCTGACGGCGTTAGTACGACCAAAGATCATGCTCAAAGTTGAAAATCTCACGCTTGATCTTTTCGCCTTCCAGCAGCAGGTCAACCCCGGAGAGGTATTCTTCCAGTCGGCGGTCAAATACGTTCGACTCTTTCATAATATAGCTGGAAAAGAAACGCATTTCCATCAGATCCTCCCAGGAAAGAGGGCTGGCATCGTTGCCGGTGATATTATACACGCGCTCTTTCGCCAAAATATCCCGTGCATTCGGATAGTTAACCCAAAACATAGGCGTTTCGTAGAGGAAGTTGCCGTTTTCATCTTTCACCTCTTTCATCGGTGCAATGCCGAGAATACGCACCTGCAGGGTAGAAACTTCTTTATCGAAGAACCATACCTCCTTGATGCGGAAGCGCTTGATGTCTTCCGGGTTCAGTTCATTGGTAACAATTTTAATTTTTTCTTCATACGTTTCGGGGTCGAAAGTTGTGACGGTATCGACCGAGGCGCCCTGTGCAGCAACTTCTTCCGGCGACAGCGGCAGGGAGAAATCTTCGGCTTCGTTACTGAAAACCGTCAATTCTCCAGATTTGGCAGCATCCATAATGATTGAGACCAACGGGCGTGGCGGATAAGCAAATGGCAGGTTCATTTTTTCCCGAACATCAATTATACGCCAGATCCGCTTTTCGTAGAAGATATCCGCTTCGCGTACCGGGTCATAAGGGAGAACGCGCTTTTGGAAGGTCGTTCGCTCCGGAATAATGTCATCCACCGGCGTCTTTTGTTGTTGTAACGGCTCACCGGATTCCGTCATAATAATGTCGCCCGGACGCTGAGCTGCCAATGGATTAGTCAGGATAAGCGCCAGGACAAATACACCTAAAAGTTTCATGATTCCCTTCATTGATCTAAGTTTTTTTGAGACGTTATGCCGAAGGTCCACAGGACTCCATGGAGCATTCCTTCGGAAGATTTTTAGACTTCGGGCATTGGATTCGTCTGAAAGTCCAGATGCCTTGCTTCTATTACGAATAATAGCGCATAAAGTTAACGGATTAACCCCATACGCTATTATTCGTTAACATAAATATTTCAAGATTTAGCGGATTTGAAACGCCATTGTACCAATATCGCGACCGGCCTTATCGCCCGGGCATCTTGCTTTGATGTTATTGAAGTAGTACGCATCGCCGGGTTTTGCTCTGGCAGCCAGGCGACTGGACTTTTCATTGTATCTTGCACCGGGGTTAACGGATTCAATCGGGTCTTCCCGCTTTGGAATGTAAACCAACGTATAACCCTGAATATCGCAGCGTGCGTCAAAGTCGAAGCCTTCCAGTATAGCCAGTACGCCTTCCTGTGCTTTGAATTCGCCGTTGCCCAGGTTGCCGCCACGGCTTCTGCCGAGTTGAGGTACGGGATCCGGAATACGCTTCACGCGGAAGTCGAAGCTTGTTGGCGTCAAGCCACCACCGGAAACGGTGATCTTAGCTTCGCCCGGCGCGGATACGGTAGCATTGTACTTACCCGTGCCGGTTCTGCTCAGTTGCAAACCACCACCGCTGCCGCTTACGCGAAGATCATTGGAAGATACACCCGCTGCCGCAATAGAAACCGGGTTGTCCACACCGATGTAGAACACGTTCATTTTGTCTGCAGCTACCGTTACCGAACGACGACCAACCTCGTATTCAAATTCCTTTTCGTACGTTTCCACCTTACCGGTAGTCGGGTTGGTCAATGTAATAGATACGTTGTACTTCTGGAGCCCCGGTGTGGAAGTTCGCGCCGAGAATGTTGCGATGCCATCTTCTACATTTAGATTGCTGCCGTTCACTTTGATTGACATATTGTCATACACCGAGCGGCTGGAAGCGCCAATTGTAATATCGGCTTGGTATTCTTCGCCGGCAATGATGTAGCTCTTTGGTGCAGAAGCGATCGGGATGAAGTTGTCCACCTTGAACGTCTCCGCACCCACCTGATTCACCAGGTAATTCAGCACCGCTGCTTCCGAGCTTTTCATGTCATTCTGGAATTTGCGGAAGATCGGGAAAATAGAAGCCAGTGGCATTTGGTTGAATGTGAAGTGCGACCAACTGATCGGTTTTTTTACATTCTCCCAATCATCGCTGATGCCCAGCGTGATACTGTTTTCCAGGTCGGCAACGGTTTCGTCATTGATTGCCGTACCTTCCGTACCTTTCAGCGCGTTGATGATGTCCAGTATCTGTTGGCGGGTGCTCAGGATTTTTTCCTTCACTTCTTCCCCTCTGCCTTGGTCCACCAGCAGGCGAGTTGTCACATCCTTGTTTTTGTAGCCTTTTGGCTGACCAGGGTGCTTATCATCGTCTTCCGGATAGTAGCCTCCGGTAGCGTCCACCATCTCCTCGCGAGTGCTGGCGATGTACTCATTAAACTCCTTGGAAAGCTGACGGATTTGCTTGGCAGCATCCACCAGTTTTCCATATCTTTCCGAATCTTGCTCGGCGTTTTTTTCCAGCGCCGTCATCGCAAAATTGTTGGAATCATCAATTACCTTATTAGAACCTTCGATGCCTCTGTCAATCATGAAGAAGGCATTGATGATCTCGGCAGAGACGTTGAGCGCCAGCATCGCCGTCAAAACCAGGTACATCAGGTTGATCATCAACTGCCGCGGTTCCTTTGGAATAGCCATATTTTCTTCTTTTTATATTTTACAATTATCAATCATCAATTGACAATTATCAATTGACAATCAACCTTTACTGTCTGCCCACGCTTGCCATTGCAGAGATGACGTTGCCGTAAACGTTATTCAAGGCACTGTATGTATTGTTCAGATTGCCGAGGTTGCGGTTCAGCTCTACCAACTGCTCTTTGTATTGCTTGGTATCTTCCAGGGAATCGCCCAGGTCTGCCATGGCTTCGTTCAGCTTTGCGTAGAAGTTGCTCATGGTCTTGATCTGATCGCTCGTGCCCGAGAAATCCACTTCTTGCAGCGCTTTGAGGGAGGACATACTGCGCGACATATTTTGCAATTCAACGAGCATACCGCCCAACTGACGTTCTACCACTTCACCATTCAGTGCGGGCATCTGCTGTGCAGGCGTACCTGCCGGCGCTGTCGTGATTGGCGCAATCTGCGCGTTGTAATTATCCAGACCGGGATAAAGCTTGTGCCAGTAGTAGTCTGGCTCCGGGCCGATAACTCCGAGGAACAGGAAAATGAAAGCTTCAATGCCCATACCGAGAATCAGCATTTCGCTTGCGCCTTCCCAGCTTTCAATTTTGAATAAAGCGCCTGCCAATACCAATGCGGCGCCTACACCAATCAACAAATTTTTGAGATACTTGAAGCCTTTAGTTTTTACGAAACTCATTTTAAAATTCTTTTTTGCGTTTAGAAATCGAGTTTGATGAAACGATTGGATCCGAAAATCACCTGTATAATGCAGTATTTTTGAAAAGTTACATTTCGGTTACCAAAATCTTTGTCTTTCAGACTACTTTTTAATTTTGTTGGGATTATGCTCTGCCGCTGGCTGGCGGCGGCGGTTCAAATAACAAAAAAATATGGATACTGCAACGTCGGGTGCAATATCCATATTGTCGTTTATCGCGATTGAATGTTAAAAATCATTGATAGAACGACCCAGGAACGTCAAGGCGCAACGGAAACCGACGTACGACTTCGTCGTGTCCTGATATTCATAAGCACGCGTACCCGTTTGGATGAAGTGCATAATGTCTTTCCAGCTACCGCCCCGAATCACCTTGCGCTTGTATGCTTCCGGGTCATCGTCTTCGGCGTCGTAGCGAATATCCGGGTTCAAATCATGAATGAACGAATACGCATTTTCGTAGTATGCCGTTACGGTCCATTCAGAAACGTTGCCTGCCATATTATACAATCCGTAATCGTTGGGGAAGTAAGCATCTGCCTTTACGGTATATTGACCACCATCTTCCGGATAGTTGCCGCGCCCGGGCTTGAAGTTTGCCAGCAAACAGCCTTTCGCATTTCTCACGTAGTAACCACCCCAGGGGTATGGTGCCAGATCATGGCCGCCACGTGCGGCATATTCCCATTCAAACTCGGTTGGGAGGCGATAGTTTTCCGTATTGATGCCGTCGCCGCGCGTTTGCTGATAGGTATCCCAGAGCTTGGTACGCCAGTAGCAGAAGGCATTGGCCATGTGCCAATCCACACCGACAACCGGATAATCGTCGAAAGCCGGATGCCAGAAATAGTTGCGGGTAAATGGTTCGTTATAAGAATAAGAAAAGTCGCGAATCCAGACCAGTGTATCCGGATAGACATTGACTTTCTTGCGCTTGATGAACGAGTTGCGCGGTGACTGCCCACGGTCGTGTGCCGCCTTTTGCCAATCGTACCATTCGTATTCGTAAATCATCTTGCTCACATCCAGTTCTTTCTTGCCTGCAAAGCGATCATCGCCCTGATAGTAGAGATCCTGGAGGGTTTCGTCCTGCCAGTCAATATCGTATTCCCAATCAATCTTTTCGTCGCCGGTTTCCGGATCTTCAATGAAGTGATCCAGGTACACGTGCGCGAGCGAATCCCGAACCCAGTAAACGAACTGTCGGTACTCATTATTGGTGATTTCCGTATCATCCATGTAAAAACCCTGGATAGAAATGGCTTTGGGACGTTGCACAAACGTGTTGCTCACGTCCTGATCGCTCGGACCAATGTGCAGCGTTCCCGAAGGAACATACACCATACCAAATGGATTGATACCTTTCCAGCTTGGACGATCCAAAACGCCGGTGAGTTGTCCTGTTTCGCGGCTTCCACAGGAAGAAAGTGCTAACACTAGTACTGCCAGTGCGAGTTTGAGTAGATTTTTCATATGTACACCCTAGTTTTCCTTCAGATTTAAAGTTCTGTAAAAGAGATTGTAAATATAGATGGTTATCTAATATTATCAAATTAAAATCCGGATTTGTGAAAGCGAATTGGAAAATTTAAGACATTTTCCGCAGCCAAAAGACAGCCTCGCATTTCGTACACTTCTTCCAACGCCGGGCTTTTGCGCTTTAGTATTCCAAAAGGAAAATTTAAAGGAATTGCCAACTGTTAACTCTGTTAATTGCTAATTGTTGACTGTTAATTTGCAATCAATAATAAACAATTTCTACAGCGACCGCGGATTGTAGATGATAGCCGGCGGGCGTCCTTCGCCTATTCGCTTATTCAGGTTGAAATTCAACGAAATCTCGTGCGAGCCGTTGCTCACCAGATTTAATTCCGAAAGCGTCAGATCGTAGCCGTAGGCAAGAGTCATTTTTTCGCTCAGCTTGAAGCCCGCCAGAATGGCAACGGCATCTGCGCTACTGGAATTATAACCTCTAAACGAAGCCCCTCCGAAGATATTGTTATCATAACGTAGGATAACGGAAAAATCTGTTTGTGTTTGGGAAAGGTCGGAGCGCAGCAGCGCGGAGGGATGGATCGACAGGCTTTGCGTAATGTCGAAATGAAAGCCGAGGTTGATGGCAAAATTGCGCCTCAGCGACAGGTTAAAATTGTCGAATTCGGCTTTGCTTTCGGTAATATTTCGCACGGATACGCCAGCTTCCAGCCATTCATTCATCAGGTAAACGCCTGCATGGAAGGTTGGTACCAGCGCACTGACCGAGGAAAGCGGCAGCAGCGGATCGTTGTGGTTGATCGTGCCGGGTTCTTCGTACTGCCCGTCGGGTGTGCGGATGCGCGAGCCATCGAGCGTACGCTGCACCATACCGCCGCTCGCTCCCAGCGACAACACGCTGGAGCCAATCTCTTTCTGAAAATTATAGGCAATGGTGCCGGTGGTCCATTGCTCGGGGCCGAGTGCGTCGTTTTCTACATTGATGCCGATGCCGCCACTAAGGATATAAAGCGGCATATGCGCGCTGATATTCTGCGTGACCGGATTCCCCTCCAGTTCTGTCCATTGCGCCCGAAATACCCCTGTGACACTCAGCGAATTATCCAGCCCGGCGTAGGCCGGATTCCAGCCCAGCGGATTGAGCATATACAGGCTATACTGCGCCGGCTGCTGGCTGTAGCCGAGCTGCAGGCTGAGAATGGCAATCAGAATGATAAGGGTATATCTCATGTGTAAAAACGGTTAATGATTACGCTGCTTCCCTGTCCTGTCGTTTCTCGGAGGTCATTGAACCATGAAGCTCTGAAACAGTGAAACTGCGAAGCATTTTTTAAATATGCAAAATCTTTTTTGCTTCTTCAACACTTTGCACGGGCATTTGACAAGTATAATCCCGACAAATATAGATGTTTGTCTGTTCGCTTGCATTTCTACCGGCCAAAAGCGGGTATTTTTCGTTGGCGTTGGGGCTTGCCATCAAGATTGCGTTTGGCAGATAGAGGTGGTTCAGTTTCTCGGCCAATCCATCGGCTTTTGCACCTACAACGGCAATCTCGTGCATGGGGTACACCATGAGGGTCAGTGCATTGGCCCAGCGGGCGAAGGAGTTGGGGTAGCGCTCCACCGCATCGCGCATGGCTTTCAGCATCTCCACCGCGATTTCTTTGTAGCGACTTTCGCCCAGTAAAACACTCAGGTTCAGAAGGTTATGAATCATAGTCGAATTGCCGGAAGGCGTGGCATTGTCGTACAATTCTTTGCGGCGCACGGGAATATCCTGCTGCTCGCCGGAAGTGAAGAAAAAGAGCTTGCTCTGTTCATCCCAGAAAGCGTCCAGCACAAAGGATGTAATTTCCCGGGCAAGTTCGAGTTTTTGTTCGTCAAAATCAATTTGATACACGTGGATGACCGCCTCCAGGAGGTTGGCGTAGTCATCCAGAAAAGCATCGTATTGCGCTTTACCCTCTTTGTAAGTGTGGTAAAATTTCGTGCGGTTCTTATCCTGCCGCAGTTTTTCAATTAAAAACGCCAGGTTTCGCTGGGCAGTTTTGCGGTATTTTTCTTCGCCCAGCGCCATGTACGCTTTGGCATAGGCGGTACACATCAGGGCATTCCAGTCGAGGAGGATTTTGTCATCCAGCCCCGGGCGGATGCGTTTTTTTCGCTCGGCAAAAAGTTTTTCGCGGCAGGTTTGAAGTTTTGTTTTTAATTTTTCCAAATCCCAGGAGAAGTTTTCGGCATATTCCTCGAAAGATCGGGCGCGCCACAAAATGGTTTTTTCTTCCCAGTTGCCTGCTTCGGTCACATCGTAAAAATCGCAGAAAAGCGCCGCATCTTCGCCAAGCAGATCGTCGATTTCCTTTTTCGTCCAGATGTAAAACTTGCCTTCTTCGCCTTCGCTATCGGCATCCAGCGCCGAGAAGAAACCGCCTTCCGGGCTGGTCATTTCGCGTTCGATGAAAGTGAGGGTCTCCTCGATTGTTTCCTGGTACAGTTCTTTTTTGGTGATTCGATAGGCATCGCTTATAAGTCCGACCAGCAGCGCATTGTCGTACAGCATTTTTTCAAAGTGCGGCACGAGCCAGGCTTTATCGGTGGCGTAGCGGGCGAAGCCGCCGCCGAGTTGGTCGTATATGCCGCCATGAATCATTGCATCCAGTGAAAAAAGTGCATGCTGCTGCGCATCGGGCTCATCTGCGTGGTGGTGATAGCGCAACAAAAACTCCAGCGCCATGCTGCCCGGAAATTTCGGAGCGCCGCCGAAGCCGCCGTTTTCCCGATCGAAGCGATTTTGCAATTGGTAAAAAATGTTTTGCAGGAGCACGGGCGTGAAGATGAGTTCTTCTTTCTGATCCGTGAGTTGATCCCCCAGGAAAACCGAATCCGAACTTTTGATAATTGCCATGAGCCGCTCTGCCTGGTCTTTTACCACATCGCGTCGGTCGCGGTAATTTTGCAGAATGTTTTGCAGCACCTGCATCCACGAAGGCCGGTTGAAGGCCGGGCGCGGCGGATAATACGTGCCGGCAAAGAAAGGGCGACCGTCGGGGAGTAAAAAACAATTGAGTGGCCAGCCACCGGAGCCGGAGATGATCTGGCAGGCTTCCATGTAGATGGAATCCACGTCGGGGCGCTCTTCCCGATCCACTTTTATGTTCACGAAATGCTCGTTCATGAAAGCCGCAATGTCTTCATTTTCAAAAGATTCTCGTTCCATAACGTGACACCAGTGGCAGGTGGAATATCCGATGCTGACCAGGATGGGTTTATCTTCCCGTTTTGCTTTTTCAAATGCTTCCGGTTTCCACGCGTGCCAATCGACCGGGTTGTTGGCGTGTTGCAGCAAATAAGGACTCGTTTCGTATTGTAAGCGATTCATTCAATTTTTTTTATACTTCCGCATTCGTTTCCATTTGTTAACCCGTCTTTGCAGCCTTTAGTTTAAAATCGGCCGCCTGCCCGGCAGAGAAAAGTTTTAAACATAC
Organism: uncultured Saprospiraceae bacterium; assembly: GCA_964517175.1. Taxonomy (GTDB): domain Bacteria; phylum Bacteroidota; class Bacteroidia; order Chitinophagales; family Saprospiraceae; genus JADJNW01. The sequence goes on along the minus strand of CAZFBU010000060.1, from coordinate 14,376 downwards.
TCTTAGGTACCGGTTCGGATGGGTAATATTTTTCCGGGATAAACGATTCCGTTTTTTACACTCGCCGGAAATTATTCATATATTTATATTCTAAATCGCAAAAGCCGCTCAAAAGTAAAATTCATTTATATTCAAATATTTGATAATTAACATTTTGTAAAGCTTGGAGATTTAATGAATTTATCCGAACTGCGCAGCATTCATTTCTGGCAGGGATGCGCCGGAAAGCGTCTGTGAAATGATTTGTTCCATCGCGAATATTGAGAGATACAAAGCCGAATGAATATGGATAAGCTAAAGGAACTGGTTGAGTTACTGAGAAGCAGTAGGACAACCCGTGAACTCGTGGCAATCAATGAAATTGGCAACGGCAAAATTATTCCTTTTTACGAAGGGCTATTAAATGACGAATTTGAGGACGATGACCAGGCCGCCTCGGCGCTGTATGGTAGGAAACGGCAATTTGGCAAATATAAAAAGCTCAAGACTTACACGAAGAAACGCCTGATTGACGCTCTGTTTTTTTTGGATTTGCAACTCATCAGTTCATCAGCACGGCAAACGGCTTACTTTGAATGCTACAAGGACTGGGCAGCCGCCAAAATACTGGTAAGCAGCAAAGCGCGCAGCACCGGCACGGATCTTTGCCGCCAGGTATTGCATAAAGCTCAAAAGTACGAATTCACCGAATTGGTGATGACGGTGTCCAACTTTCTGCGGGTATATTATGGTACGCTCGAGCGCGACCTTAAAAAATTCGAAGAATGCAACCGGCTGTTCAAGGAGTCGAAGTTGCTTTGGGAAGCAGAAAATACAGCAGAAGAATGGTACACCGACTTGATTGTGCGCTACGTCAACAACAAAAAGCTGCGCAAAGAAACCCCCGCCAAAGCCAAAGACTACTATCAGCGCCTGGCGCCTTTGATGAAAAAGCACAAATCCTACCGCTTGCAGCTCTGCGGTTATCTCATCCGGATGATGATTTTCACCAGTGTGCATGATTATCGCAGCACCGTAAAAATCTGTGACGAAGCCATTGCCTTTTTTTCCAAAAAATCATATTTGGCAAAAACGCCGATACAAATATTTTACTATCAGAAAGTGGTTTGTCATCTTCAACTGAAAGAGTATGAGAAAGGGCAAACCGCCATCGGTGCCTGCCTGCGCGTACTCGACGAGGGCACGTACAATTGGTTTAAGGTGCAGGAAATGAATTTGCTGCTGGCCACGCATACCCGGCGCTATCAGCACGCTTTGAAGGTGTTCAGAACCGTCACCCGCCATCGGCAATTCAAACAACTGCCCGACCACGAAAAAGAAATGTGGAGAATTTACGAGGCTTATATGTATTTTCTGAGCATCACCGGCAATATTCAACCAGACGACGACCACCACCACCAGCACACATTCCGGCTGGGTAAATTTTTGAACGAAACGCCCATTTATTCGCAGGATAAACGCGGCATGAACATTCCCATTCTCATTATACAAATTTTGTTTCTGATCGAAAAAAAGCAGTTTGACAAACTCCTAAAGAAAATGGATGCCATCGAGCGATATAGCTCGCGTTATTTGCGCAAAAATGAAACCCTGCGCAGCAACTGTATGATCAAAATGCTGCTGGAACTGCCGAATGTGAGCTACAACCTGAATGGCGTGAACCGACGCGTGCACAAATATTATGAAAAACTGAAGGCTGCACCAGCGGACATCGCTCATCAAAACTACGAAATTGAGATTATTCCCTACGAAGATTTGTGGAAAATGGCGCTCGATTTGCTGAAGTAACCAGTACATGATCTTTAAAAAAATGTGAAAAAGTGTTCATCTATTCATTTGGCTATCCGAAAAGAATTAATTTCGCTGCGAATTCACTAATTCTAAACCAAAACCAAGCAACCATGAAAAAATTGTTTTTCTACTTTTGCGCAATTGCCCTGGTGGCAGTTTTTTCCAACCCTGCACAGGCACAGATCAGAACACCCGCTCCATCTCCAAGCCATGAGTTTACTCAAATGGTTGGTTTGACGGAAATTACGGTCAACTATTCGCGGCCAAGCGTAAGAGAACGCACTGTCTTCGCCAAAGACGGTTTGCAGCCTTATGGCGTTACCTGGAGAACCGGCGCGAACCAGGCGAATAAACTCTCCTTCAGCACCGACGTTACGATCAACGGGCAGGAATTGAAAGGCGGCGCTTACACCATGACGACCGTTCCGGGCATGAACGAATGGAAAGTCAATCTGTACAAGTACGGCTCTTCCAATTCTGACGACTACGCCGAGCAGACACCGGCAGCGAGCTTCATGATTAAACCAATGAAGCTGAACGACAAGGTCGAAACTTTCACCATTGACATCAACGACATCCGGAACGCCAGCGCAACCCTCAACCTGATGTGGGAAAATACGAAGATCAGCATCCCGATGGAAGTACCGGCGGACAAGATGGTGATGGCTTCTATCGAGCGCGTGATGGCGGGACCTTCGGCAAACGACTACTACGCTGCCGCGAGCTATCTGCTGTCAGAAGAGAAAAACCTGGACCAGGCACTGGAGTGGGTACAAAAGTCCAATGCTATGGGCGAGCCGCGCTTCTGGACGGTGCGTACCGAAGCGCTGATTCTGGCAGCATTGGGCAAAACGAACGAAGCGATTGCTGCTGCTGAAAAATCCAAAAAACTCGCACAGGAAGCAGGCAATGCACAGTATGTAAGCATGAACGAAGCTTCTATCAAAGAATGGAAAATGAAGAAGTAATTTTCTGAATTTTCTGACGGTGAGTCATGCGAGATCGTTCTGTCCCGTATGACTCATTTTTTTTTAGTTCCCGATCAGCACGAACGCCGACCAGAAATAAGGATGACTAAAAGTCTCGGAACGTATCATATCGAGTTTGGCTTGCCGCAATGGTGTCGCGAAACCTGAGCCTTCGCCGTTCAGGTGATTCTGGTAGAAATCAGCCATGAGATCAGCGGTAGCACGGTCTTGCACTTTCCAGAGTGAGACGATGAGGTTGTTTGCGCCGGCGTAGCGGAAGGCGCGGGAAAGTCCCAGTAGCCCCTCGCCGCTGGCCACTTTACCCAAGCCCGTTTCGCAGGCCGAAAGCACGACCAGGTCAGCGCTCAGGTTCAAATTATAGACCTCGCCCGCGTACAAGATGTGGTCTTCGCGCCCGACAGAATCCGGAAACATCAGCAAGCCCGACAAATCAGGCTGGGTTTCATTGATGAACCCGTGAGTGGCGATGTGTACATATTTGCTTTGCTGAAGATTGCTCGCTTTGAGCTGTTGTTCATTGGCATTTTCGAATAAATATGTCGAAACCTTTTGTCCTTTTTGCTGAAAAATTTGCCCGATCGCTCGCACTTCGTCCGCCGTCGCGGGCAGGGCGGAGACGTATTGCCCATTCAAAATGGTCGTACGACTCGTTTCTTCCTCAATGGCGGCAATCGGATCGCGAAATTCATTGGCGAAAAAGCCAATTTCCTGCGGCTTCGCAAATACCGGCGCGTACGCCAGCAACCCTTCTCCGGCTACATCCAGTGTGGACATGGTCGCTTCTTGCTGGTAGTAAAGCGTTGCCGAGAGCGCATAATTGATTTGATAATCGCCAAGCAGATAGGGCAGTCGGCTAAAGTTGATGTTGCCACGCGGGTTGACGCGTTTGGTCAGTAGCGCCTCAAACGGCAATTTATTCAGCGTACCATCCGGAATGATGATGAGCGATTCGATCTGGCGGTCCAGTGTAAACGGGAACAAAGTCTGGTACAAATTATTGGCTAAGGTTACATAATCCGCATTCAGCTTATTCGTGATGCTTTTGCGCAAGCCCACCTGTTGTTCGTAAAAATCCTCACCAATCGGCGAGCGATGCACCTGAAAATCTTCTTTGGTCAGCACAAAACTATACAAAACCGAATCGCCGGTAAAATAACTTACCATCGCGGTCTGCTCGGGGAGCGCAAACTGCAGGGCCTCCACCTGTGGCGTCGTACGGTCATACTTGAGTTGGTAGTAAAACGGATATTCCGATTCCAGTTTTTCCACCAGATTGCGATAAGCTTGCTGCGCAGCGAAGCGTTCATTTTGATACAAAATGCGCTGCGTGCTGTCGGGCTGTTCTAGTAATTTCAGATTGTAAAAATTAATATCTGACTGCAACTGATCTTCCAGCGCGATCAACGAATCAGGGATGCCTGCAAATTGCTTCGCCTGATTTGCCTGGATGGATTGCGACAAGACATTACTTTTGCTTTTTTCGGAAAACAAAAACGCTTCCTGTAGGTAGCGGATATCGCCGGTCACGTCGGCAAGCTGCACGTAATTGGCAATAGCAGCCTGTGATAATTCGAACACCTTCTCCGAAAGCCGGATTTTGTCATCCGCTGATAAGAGTTCGTCACGCACCTGCGTAAGCGCAGAATCGGCAACGGTGTACAATAAACTTGCCTGGATCAGTGCCGTAGCATCAGCTGAGCGGCGCAGGAGCCGGGCCTTATGCAGCAAGGATTCTACGAAATAATCAAATTTGAAAAAGCCCCGGGGTGGTGGCGCAGCATTGCCGTATGCGATCTCAAATTCAGCGTGGTTTGCCGCCAGCGCCTGCTGTAAATATTGCAAGGCTTGTTCGTTTCGGGCTTCTGCTTCTGCGATTTTCGCCAGATTATTGTAGGTGTAAGCGAGTTTATAACTTTTATTACCAAACAGTTCTTGCTGAATGGCAAGTGCCTGTTCATTGTAAATTTTCGCTTCGGTTATTTCATCAATTTTAAAATACACATCACCGATGTCATTGTTGAGATTAGCGAATTGCTCGCGCTGTTCCGCGTCATTTTCGATGAGGGGAAGGAGGCTTTTAAGTTCAGCAATGGCACCTTCGTAGTCGCCGTTATTGGCATAGGCAATGCCGAGATTGTTGCGTGCCGCCACCAGGCGCGGGTGGTCCGCTTCGAGTGTTTGCTCGTATAATACGATCGCCTGCTCTGCTAACTCCACTTCTTTAGCATGATCTTTTTGTAGCGCTGATAGATTGGACCAATTGACATAGACATTCCCAATCTCAACTGAATAATCATCTGGTAATGATTGATATTGCTGAATGGCTTGCTGGTGATAAGCGGTGGATTCCTGGAATGCGCCTTTGTTTTTGTAGGTCGCTGCAAGGTTGTTGAAAATTTCGGCAATATATTCCGAATAGCTATCGGTATCTTGCTGAAAAATGGCGAGTGCTCGTTGAAAATAGGCAATCGCTTGATTGTGGTCTCCTTTTTTGTTGAGCAAGTCAGCGCTATTGAATAGTACAACGGCAATGGCTGGATGACCTTCGCCCAGTAGTTCTTGCCGGATAGCAATAGCGCGATTATAATAATCGACGGCCTTGCTGTACACTCCTAAGTCTTTGTAAATATTACCGAGATTATTTAGAACACTGGCAATCTCATTACTCGTGGGATCAAGTTTTTTTTGCCGAATGGCAAGGGTTTTTTCCAAAGCTTTTTGCGCTGCGAATAAATCGCCATTTCGGTAATGAATAACACCCAGTAAATTGCTGTGATCGGCATATAATAATGACGTATCATCAATGTACGACATATTATTTTCTGCCTGGGCTTGGCATTGCGCAAAATTTCCGGAGAAATAATAGCCCCGCGCCATCTGATAACGCACTTCTAGTTGCATGGTCGTTGGTTCACTAAATGAAGCCGACATCGCTTCATCTAAGTTTTGCAAGAGTTGAATGCCTTCCGTAACGAATCGCTTTTGGTAACACGCCAAAGCAACTCGAAGGAAATTTTCTTTAGCTGTTTCCCATTCGCCGGTAGGTGCATAGATCGACAAGGCTTCTGCCATGTAATTAAACATACTATCGTTGAAAGTTTCTGCTTCGAGCGATTGCTCCGCAAGCTGAATGTACGAATCAGCGGTTTGTCCATTGACCTTGCCGATGCAAAATGATGCTACCATTGTTAAAAATAGTACCTTACTCATTGTGATAAAAGTTGAAAAGATGCCCCGGTATCCTCACCGGGGCTATTCATTTACACAATTAAATTTCCATGATGCTCACTGTCGCATCCGTCTTAGGGTCTCCGATAGAAAATGCAAAGTTATTAGAATTGGTAGCATTGCCCTGAATTAATGCCATCATTTGAAAGCCATTCCTAATATCAATATTGACATTATTATTCACTACGGTGTGATCCAGTGTATCAATAACACCCAGTAAATTGCCATTGCCATCAAATAAGTGAATCCAGACCATTTGTTCAATCATGGCTTTATTGTGATCATCCGCATCTACTTGAACCTGAATTGCCTGGTAATTAGAAGCATTTCCACCAAAAGCAGCGTTATTAATGTCCAGTAAATAACCTTCCTGCTTCAAATAATCGGTTACGGTATTGGTCACTGTAACGGGAGCACCACGGTAAGGTGCAACATTGGTAGCGGTCGGTGGGATGAAAGTAAGTGTAATTCTTGCTCCCATTACACCATCAAAATCCGCTCCTGTTCCATCCCCAACCCCAATGTCAATAACATAGCTCGGGTGTCCATTTACTATTTGAACAGGATGAATCTGAGGTAATAGCATCCCATACAGATTGATATGACCATTAGCCTGCCATCTATCGGTGACAGTTTTTTGATTGTCACGTAAAAAGCCCCAAGCCCAGGGTGCATTATTTCCTGTTTGATACAGCATGTAATAAATTTGTACGTTTGGTAAAATCGTAGGTGCAGAGTATGTTACTTGTTTAGGCGCATCGGTAACTTGATAGCTTAAACCGGCAACTTCGCTTGCTAATTGCAACGGATGGTCCATAATGTTTGGTTTTAGTTATTAATAATGTTGACTATAGAAATTTTCACAATTATACTTTCGAGTCGTTTTAATGTATTATACCTCCATGATACTCACTGTTGCATCCGTCTTCGGGTCTCCAATTGTGAAGGATATTTCGCCATCCTGCTCTCGTTTGAACTGGATGGGGGCGAGCAGGTAAATACCCTCAGAGTAGGCTTGCAGGTCGATATAGAAATCGCGGTTGTGAATATCATCCTACTTGGCGCCATGGTCATCAACGGAAGGATTGGTGTTATATAGTGAATAAGAACCATTTTTGAAAGCCAGGTGTATCTTGACGCCATTTTCCAGCGCGCCCATTTTTTGGTCTTGCCAAGTGAAATCATCCACGGTAATTCTGCAATAGCGATTACCAGACGCAATATCCTGCAGTTTAATGTAATACGCTTGCGGTATTCGGGCGGGATTGATCAGCGTTATGCTTTCACCGGGCAAGGATACGAGGCTACCGGCATCGGCGGGGATTGTATCCTGGAAAGAGATATTTAACCTTGCCCCAACAAAGTTGTCATCGGAATCGGCGGAAGCGCCTCTGCCAATGACGATCTGGCCATTTTCATATTCAGGTTTTAGCAAGGCGACCATCGAAATCGTTCCGGTACCAGCGGTGAATGTATCCTGCTTTTTATTTTCATCGAGTGCAATAAAATCTTCGATTTCGGTTGTACCCCTGCCAAAATCCTGTCTTGCGCCATACACCAGCGTATTTGCTACCAAGGTGTTTGCCGCGAGTCGTAACTTCTTTCCATTGTCAATAGTGTACGATGTTCTGAAAACGCTATCTGTTGCAATTTTCATGATATTTGATAAGCTCATTATTGTTTGAATTTAAATATTAGTGAATAATTCGTTGTATTTGTTTTTTATTACTCTCCGATCAGCACGAACGCCGACCAGAAATAAGGATGACTAAAAGTCTCGGAACGTATCATATCGAGTTTGGCTTGCCGCAATGGCGTGGCAAACCGGTTCGTTTGTTTGGTCAGGTGTTCTGTGTAGAAGCGCACCATCAGGTCGGCGGTAGCGCGGTCCTGCACTTTCCAGAGCGAAACGATCAGGTTTTCTGCACCGGCGTAGCGGAAGGCGCGCGATAGCCCCAGCAAACCTTCCCCATTGGCAACTTTGCCCAGCCCGGTTTCGCAGGCAGAAAGCACAACGAGGTCAGCGCTCAGGTTCAAGCCATATACTTCACCGGAGTACAAAATGTGGTCTTCCTGCCCGACAGAATCCGGAAACATTAGCAAGCCCGACAGGTCTGGTTGTTCTTCGTTGATGAAGCCGTGCGTTGCAATGTGGATATATCTGCTGCGTTGTGTGTTGCTTTGTTTGAGTTTGTTTTCGTTGGCTTCCCTGAATAAATAGGTGACCACCGGCTCCCCGTTTTGCCGAAAGACGCGGGCAATCGACTGCACTTCTTCGGCGGTTGCCGGCAAAGCAGTTACATAAGCGCCGTTCAGGGTGATGGCACGCCCGACACCACCGGCTTTGGCGTTTCGCAATGGATTAAAAACGCCATTGTCAAACGATACGACATTTTGCTGTTCAGAAAAAACCGGCGCATAAGCCATCAAGCCTTCGCCCGCAATCTGCGGATTTGCCGTTGCAACCCGCTGCTGATAATACAGCGCCCCCGAAAGCGCATAGCAGATGTCGTAATCCTGAATCAAGTAAGGCAATTTCGACGCTTGGAAACCCCGGCGCGGATTGATTTTCCGGGTCAGCAGGGTTTCAAACGGAAGCTTACTCAGGGTGCCGTCGGGCACGATAATCAGCGATTTTATCCGGGGATTCAGCGCAATCGGAAACAACTTCTGGTACAGGGTATAAGCCAGTGCTACGTAGTCTTCGTCCAATTGCCAGTTGATGCTCTTGCGCAGCCCTACTTGCTGTTGGTAAAAATCATCGTCAATGGAAGCGCGATGCACGGAAAATTCGTCTTTTGTAATAACAAAGCTATACAGAGCAGAATCCCCCGCAAAGTAGCTCATCATAGCCGTTTGATCGGGCAGGGCAAATTGCAGGGCCGATACCCGGGGTACAGTCTGGTCATATTTTAGTTGATAGTACAGTGGATACGCTGTTTCCAATTGTGGAATGAGTTCCTGATAAGCAATTTCGGCGTTGAAAAGCTCTTCCTGATACCGGGCGGCGGCGCTGCTGTCGGGTTGTTCGGTGAACCTTAGCTTGTAATAGCGAATATTGGCTTGCAGTTGATGCTCAAGCGCTGTAAGCCTGTCCGGTATGCCGGCAAACTGCTTTGCATGATTGGCGGTAATCGACTGCGCCAATACCGTGTTTTTGTTCTTTTCTGCATATCGGAAGGCATCTTCCAGGTAACGCGGGTCGCTGGTAGCGTCGGACAGGAGCAGACTGTTTTCAATGGCGCGCTGCGACAAGTTGTAAATTTGCTCGGAGAGCCGGAGTTTATCTTCGGAAGAAAGCAGTTCGTTTTGCACGGCTGTCAGCACTGAATCCGCTGCCCGATACAGCAGATGAATTTGCAGCAGCATCGAATTGTCCTGCTCGTTGTTTCGGCTCAGGAGCGCAGCTTTCAGCATCAGCGATTTTACAAAAGGCTCGTAGCGCAGGTATCCTCCCGGCGATGGAATGCCCTGCGTCTCTTCGGCGGTGTAATGCACGTGATTGGCGGCGAGTGCGCGTTGGATGTAATGCAGGGCGGTATCCGGCAGTTGGGTCAGCAGCGCAATTTCCGCCAGACTGTTGCAGGTAATTGCCAGGCGGTAGCTCTTAGCCGGAAAAACCTTTTCCTGGATAGCGAGCGCCTTCAAATTGTGGGCTTTTGCCTGCGCTAAATCTCCAAGTTTAAAATAGACATCGGCAATGTCCGTTTGCAGATTGGCAAGTTGCGGCTGCAATTCGTCGTGCGCATTCAGCAACGGAACGATTCCAAAGAGTTGTGCCAGCGCCCCTTCAAAGTCACCGCTTTCGGCGTAGGCAATGCCGAGGTTGTTGTGCGCGGCGATCCGGCGGGGGTCAGCGGGCGGCAGGTTTTGTTCGTACAATTGCAATGCCCGTTCGTGCCATTGTACGGCTTCCGCCAATTTTTTTTTGATACCGGCAAGCAGGGCGATATTGGTATAAACATCGGCAATATTGGCCGACTGATTCCCCGGCAGTTGTTCGTAGCGTTGCAGCGCTCGCTGCTGGTAAGCGCCGGATTGCTCAAAGGCACCCTTGTTTTTGAAAGCAATCGCCAGGTTTTTATACAAATCAGCGATTTGATCTGCAAACGTTTCCGGTTCTTTTTCGTACAAAGCCAACGCCCGGTAGTAAGTTTTGATGGCATTATCATAAGCCCCCATGTCGTCGTACAGTGCGCCCATGTTCAGGAACATTCGCCCCAGGCTGGGATCATCGCTGCCGAGCAATTGCTCGCTGATGTCAATACCATTTGTGTAAGCCTCCAGTGCTTTGTTGTACAGCCGGAGGTTGGTGTAGGCGTTGCCCAGATTGTAATAAATGCTGGCCACGCGATTATCGAGTTTGCCCAGTGCGGCAAGTCTTAATTCCAGCACCATGTGGAAGGCTTCCAGCGCTTTTGCCGGCTGGCCGGAGGCGTTGTACGAAGCTCCAATCAGGTTGTAGTGATTGGCGCGGTCGAGTGCCGTTTCCGTTGAGGATGGCGTACGGAAATGCGCTAAATTCTCGCTGGCCTGTATTCTGCAGGAATCATACCTCCCCAGGAAGTAGAAGCCGCGGGCTACCTGATAGCAAATTTCCATTTCTTCCGGCGTACCGGCTTGAGTGGTCTGCCGGATATCCATTTGCACTTGTTGCAGCAGTCGGAGGCCGCTTTCGGCATTGGGCGTTCGGAACAACGCTTGCGCAATTGCCAGTGAAGTTGAAATATAATCGGTCAGATCTTCTTTTTGCAGGCTGGCTGCTCTGGCTTTCTTCATGTAAATAGCCATACTGTCCGGGTTGCTTTCAGCCATGGCGGTTTTTGCCAGTTCGAGGTTGCGAACGATTTCTGATTCAATGGTTTGCCCGCTCACACTGCACAGTGCGAGCAGGAAACCGATGGTCCATAGCAATGGCTTTGGCATGGGGAAATGACAATTTGCGAACAAAAGGCTTTGTTCGGTTAAAAATGGTATTTGCAAGCGCCCGGATCGTTTTATCGACATTAGTAGTTATACATCATCGCCCGACCGGGCTTTGTTGTCAGAACTAATGGACGGTGGCTTTTTGCCTTTTTTCAGTCCTTTTTCCTGTAGCCGGAGTTCCGCATCATTTAAGGAAAAAGAAAAACTTGTGCTGCCGGATTTCGGAGCCTGGGCGTTGCTGTCGAGCGGCGTTAGCCACAGTTCTCCGTCACTCTGGAAGGTAAACTCCGCCTGAGCGCCCTCCGCTGTGAGAATTTGCGAAGTGATGATGTTGCTGTCCGCGTCCAGTTGCAGGGCAGCTACCCGCGTATCAGAATCGGTTTGCAGTTTCGTCAGGGTCACTTGTATGGTTTTTTCCGGCGCTTCACCCAGCGATACAGCGTACCTGGTAGTGGTACCGGCACCGGTGGCTGGCGCATTCAATTGAATGGGTTTTAGTCTCATCTGTATTAATATTTATGTTCTTTGCAGCCTGTGAAGAGGTTTTTGCAAAAAACGGTTTTGAATCAAACATGAATAACTAAGAAGTTTTGCCTCCTGCAGCTTTTTCTTTCTGAAGGATGGATTTAGCTATGGGATTACCAGCGCGGTACGCACAAAACGAGTGGCAAAGTACACCGCACCGGATGTTTTGAAAAAAGACTCAATAGGGTATGCTATGAACGACTAAGTAATGGGATGCAAATTGATACATTCGGCTCGGAAGAAAAGCAATTTCGTATGGATTAAGAGAATTGACAGTGTTCCGATCAGCGATCAACGACAAATGTATATTCCGCACCAATATTACCAAAATTTTGTCGGCAAACGAACAAAATACTCGATAAAAATTGTGCGAAACTCGATAAGCGTAAATTTTATTTGTGGCTTTTGTTTTTTAATAACTTTTTGTTTTTCAAAGGTTTAAATAGAGCCTTTCGTCGTGTTTCTCACAAAATTTGCCGACAAAACTGGCTTTGTATGCAGCATTATGCTATTTTTAGTTCGTGCAACATGAAGTTTGTACAGCAAACGAAATATGCCGGCAAAACGAAAATATCAATTTAGGATTTGGCTGCTCAGTATCGCTAATGCGGTATTCATGCTCTTTTTTACCTATTATTGGTTGAGCAAACCTTATACCTTTGGCGACGAAGCATTTTTGATCAAGTGGTCATCCCTGACCAAAAAGAAGCTGCTGGGTATCGACCCAAAGCCTTCGCCCGAGGCGTTGCTTTTTGTGAATATCGCCAATAACAAAACGACGATTACCACCAGCGGCGAATTCTTCGACGATAGTCCTTACCACACCAAAGTGATAACGGACCGAGCGCATCTGGTGCAGTTTTTTGAATTGCTCAACCGACATGGCGATGATGTGCGTCTGATACTTTGTGATATTTTGTTTGAAGATACTACCAGCCACGATGCGGCACTGCAGCGAGCGTTTGATAAATTGAATGGCAAATTGCTTACGATCAGCCATTTACAAAAGGATGGGCCGTACCTGAAACCGGTGCTAAATGTAGCGCATGCGCCGGCAACTTACACCGCTACCCAGGGCATGTTTTTGAAATACCCGCTCCTGTTGAATGATTCGCTGAAAACCGTGCCGCTGGTGATGCACGAAAAACTGGATGGGGCAACGTTTCGGAAGGGGAAGCTGTTCTACACCATCAACGGCCGCCTGAGCCTGCCGGCGCCTATCGTGGATTTTAAAGTCGATAGCGCCGACTTCCGGCCGTCCACCAGCCGTTCGGACGTCAACTTTGCGATGTACCCCATGGGGACGATACTGGAATCCGTTGATTCGAATTTTCTGGGAATGCCGGAAGCGGAATTGGCTAAATACTTCGAGGGCAAAGAAATCGTATTAATCGGTGATTTTGAGGCGGATGTGCACAGCACTTCTTTCGGAAAAATGCCGGGATTACTGCTCATTTTTAATGCTTATCTGACGCTGGTAAGTGGGCAGCACGTTATGTCGGCAGCATGGATCGCTTATTTACTCGTATCGTTTACGTTTATTTCGTACCGGGTTTTTTCTGATGTGCGGGTCTCCAAACCACAATGGCTACTGAGGCTCTTCAAATCAAAAGCCGGACAACTTATACTGAATGCACTGGACGAGGTTGTACTGTTAACTTTAGTGACTTTATTGTCTTATTTTTTGTTCAATATCCATATCAACATTCTTATTTTACTCATTTATTTGAAAACGATCGAATTCTTTTGGAAAAAGGCTGGTTTACATTCAAAAAAACACACCGAGGTTCAATCGGCAGCCGCATCCTAAAACAAAAACTACATACTATGAAAACGCTTTGTTTTGCCATTCTTTTTATCGGATTTGCAGCCGTTTCGCAGGCGCAATATTACGTGACCAGCGTGCAGGGAGGAAAGGTCTTTGCCGATGGGAAAGAACTGAAAAAAAAGGACAGAATAACCGAAAATGCGAGTCTGCGCTTCAGCTCGGTTGATGTCTATGTGCGCGTCATGGCGCCCGGTCGGGGGTATTTCGTGCTGGGCGTGGCGAAGAGTAAACGCAGCGCCAACAGCCAGGGGGAGTTTTTGGTGGCTCTGAAAGAAGCCATCTTTCCGCCCAATGAATATCCGCTTCCCGGCATCCGATCGAACGAAGTAGAGGAAATGGAAGTATTTGAAGATCAATACGATTTGAAAGCTTATTTCCGGGATGACATTTTCTTTGTACAAGCGACAAATTTTTCTGTATCGAACGAAAACTTCCCGCTGGATACGGCGCATTATTTCGTCATTCGCCATCACTTGCAGGATGGCTGGTTTGCGCGTCGTTTGCCACAGCAGGGGCAGCAGTTTGAGCTTTCAGCCGATGTGTTTCTGCTGAGCGGACAAGCATTTCCGGCTGAAACCGTGCGGTATTCCGAGTTATATTACGTGGATGAGACGACGGGCGAGGAACAGCACCTGGGGCGTTTTCATTTGCAATTCATTGATAAAGAGATGCTCACGGAGGAGTTGACCTGGTTGTACAGCCTGCAGAACCAAATAACGCTGGAGGAATTTTACCAAATGCATGCGTTGCCGCATGTGATGCTCGAATATGGCAAGACACAGCCTCAGCAGATAGAAGCTTTGATGAAAACAATCAAGCAATAGTGTTTTTACCGTTTAAAACAGCCATTTTAAGAATACAAAAATGCTTGCAGGTATCACCATAGCTAAAAATAACCCTAGAATAAAAGAAATGGGTGCGAAGACCAAGCGATCGATCAAGTCCCGGGAATCACGGAATGTGAGCGCGTAAAGCAGAAGAATCGTTCCATACCCGATGGGATTAACAATAACGGGCCACGGCAAAATGGGGTACAATATGATAGCGAATAGTGCAGCTTGACCAAAAATAAAGGCATTGATCACAACA
>CAZFBU010000059.1:12572-23813 GCA_964517175.1 uncultured Saprospiraceae bacterium | reverse complement strand
TCGGTAGGATTATTGACATTTGGGGAGAAGGTAGTGCTGTAGTCGCTGATTGTTTCCCAATTATTTGGAAGGTTGTCCGCCGATTCCATTTCGATCACCACTAAACCGTTTTGTTCAATAAACGCTCCTCCAGTGCCTCCTGATCCAGGATCAATCGTTCCGGAAATGACGCCTAAATTTTCATCAATGTCCAATCCGGGAGGCAAGCCAGTAGCGCTGTATGTCAAACCGCCGCAGTTATCGGCATCAGTTGCTGAAATGGGCAAGTTGATCACTTGACCGTTAAAGCCCAATTGATTACCTGGGTTGGTGACGATAGGATCAGCATTCGGAGTTGCAGCGACTTTCAAAAGCTTCAAGTTGCCGGTGTATTCGGACACGTAGAGGTCTCCCGTTGCTGGATTTTCCACGATGGCCAATGGATTGATAAAACCACCATAGATGGTCTCGGCTCCGATGATGTCCTGGTTGCTTCCACCCGGGGTAAGGGCTACGATGTCGTTTCCTTGGTTGTAACGAACCACGAGCAGTTTGCCTTGAAGTGCTCCGTTAAAGGCAGCACTTTGGTATTCAATGATTCCTCCGGGTGCTTCACTTTCGCCGAACTTGTAGGCAAAGCTACGGTAATTCGGATCGGGAAGGGTTCCAACCGGGTATTCTGTAACCTCTGCCGGATCAGAACCTGCCGTGGGATTTCCTCCGTTCAAAATGAGTTCACCGCGACCCGGATTCGGGTGTCCATAGTATCCGCCCTGCTCCACTCTTAAGAGGTAATCCAGCGGATCAACCGTCAAGTTGAAAGAAGGATTTCCATTTGCAGCCGGAACGGGGTTGCCCGTTTCGGGGCCATTCACTGGAGCGTAGAGGTTTCCGTTGCTATGCCAAGTCATGCCGTAAGCATTTCGAACCCCCGTAGCGTAAGGAACCACAGGTCCGGTCTCTCCGTCGGCTGTAGCGGCATCATAAGGTGGGATTATGGCACTGATGTCAACCGAAAGGATGGCTGCACTAAGGGGCAGTTCTCCTTGTGAGCCGTAATCCGTTGCTCCCGGCTCACCTGCTCCTGCTGTATGTCCCTGAGAAATATACAGGTCTCCGTTAGAATCAAAAGCGATCTCATTGGTAGCATGGGCATTTTCTGCTCGTGGAAGCCCTTCTATGTAAGTAGTGACATTTTCGAGGTTGGCACCACTCAGCTGGCTGAGCTTTCCTGAGTTTGCCGCCGCTCCACTGAACGCAAAGTCAGAGTGCGTAACCCAAAGGATCAGGTTTTGGGCTGTGGCTGAAGGGTCAAAGGCCATCCCAAGTGCCAGACGGTCTCCACTTTCGGCAGTAGTCAAGCTAGTGATCACTTGTTCATTCGCCAAGGTTCCGTCAGGATTTATATCAAATCTGTGAATTACGCCATTATTAGCTAGTCCGTACAGTTTGCCGTCAGGACCGATTTCTAGATTGGTATAAGACACATTATCGTCCACCGTTGATT
This sequence comes from uncultured Saprospiraceae bacterium, assembly GCA_964517175.1. Lineage (GTDB taxonomy): Bacteria > Bacteroidota > Bacteroidia > Chitinophagales > Saprospiraceae > JADJNW01. The sequence goes on along the minus strand of CAZFBU010000059.1, from coordinate 22,327 downwards.
CGTCGAATGCCACATTAGGCGAAGGCACCGAACCTCCCGCATCGGTAGTGAAGCTGAAACTGAACGGACTGAAGGCATTGCCATCGCCGTCCTGAACGCCTGAACTCACCTGGAAGGTATATTCTGTGCCAAAATCCAGATCATTAGCGCTGAGCACCATATTGCTGCCATCGGCAGTGGGGTTGACGCTTACGCCTGTTACCGGTAAACCACCTTGAAGAAGCTGAATGTTTGAAGTGTTGACCGTGGCATCATTCAATCCATTACTCAAGTCAAGCAGGGAGGTAGTGGCGAGTACCACATCCACTCCTGTCTGATTTCCATTAATAGCTTCGTTGATTACGTCGGCATCAGCTACGGAAGGAGTCGTACCCGGTGCCGAACCAAGAATCTCGATGGCTTTTACTGCCGGGTTTTCTACCCCGTGAGTGAATTCGATCGTCAGTGCACCATCAGTTACGAACACTTGGTGAGCAAGCATAAAGGCTCCCAAAGCACCGTTGCGTGCAAAAGCATCTATATCATCAAAAACCGGGGGTACCGTTCCTTCCACTGAAACATCGAATACGCGTTCACCCGCCGCGTCTATACCTGAAAAGAGCTCCATCAAGTAAAGTCGTACTTCGTAAGTGCCCGAAGCAACGGGGAATTCATAGACCATCGGAGGGGCGACCGCGCTTCCGTCATATCGCTCTGTAGTGAACACATCAGCCGGTACGTTAGTGCCTACAAGGCTCGGATCAGATAGATCAATAGGGCCCTTGTATGCACTTACCGCTGCTTGCGTATAGGTGCTGGTATTAGGCGAAACGGAAACCAAATACTGAGAATTTCCATCGTTGTCAATATTGCCTGTGTCTTCTTCCCAGTCGGGGTTAGGAGCATCGGAAGCGCTCAATGAGGGTCCACCTGCATTTACACGAAAGAGGACTCCTGGCTCGGGGGGTAAAAATTCACTGTCATATTCGAGAATAACGGTATTCGAAGTGAGTCCAAATTCCGAACCGTCTTCTACAGCGGCGATGAAGTAATTGTATCCGCCTTTGGGGTCGCTGTCGGTCAAAGTAACGGGAATAGTTGCTTCTCCGTTCGCGTCAAGCGAAATATTGATCATGCGGTCAACCGAAATCGCACTGTTTACCTCGTAAGGTTCTTGCCCCAAGTCTCCACCGTCTTCAAAGAACGCTCCTTCAACCTGAAGAAGCGATACCGTGCCGTTAGCAGGACCACCCGTTATCTGCAAGTTTTGACTTGCCATGTTGGTAGTCGATGGAGATGGAAGTCCAATGGCAGATAGAACGGGAGCTGTAGGCAATGCGTCTCTAGCGACGGAAGTAGCTCCAGCGTTGGAACCATCGCTGTATAGATTCGTGGTGTAAGAAGAGCCATCGCTGAACGTAACAGTGACGGTAGAACCGACTTGTTCCAATCCAGATACACTGCCCGATTCGTCAGGTCCAGGAGCTTGCAGTCCTTCGATGCTAGTAGGGTCTTGGTCTACCGAGAAGGTGAAAGTCTCTCCCGGAGCAAAATCATCGAAAGTTACATCCAGTTGTTGAAATCCGCCGTTGCCCAAGGGTTGGCTAAATGCGTCGGTCACGTTTCCGCCAACTCCCTGATCGATCTGAAAATCTTTTGCCGTTTGATCGCCTGCGGTTCCATCTGGGTCAAAGACCATATTAGGCAAGAAACCCGTACTCATGTCGAAGGTAATCGATGTAATATTGATCCCACTGGCACTGGGAGAGTTGTTGGTAATCGCAAAGGATCCATTGCTAAAGGTACTGGCATTGATATTGTTTCCTCCTGGAATTACTTCTACCAATGCTTCGGCAGGAGATGGGCCCTGGGTAATCGTCCAGACGAAAGTCTCGTCCGTAGGCTCATTAGAAGGCTGGTCAACCGTAATGGTAACATTGTAAGGGCTGTTCGCGGCAGCTCCGTCTGCGATATCGCCAAAAATCAAGCCAGTCGTAGGTTCAATTTGGATACCGGGCGGGAGACCTTCCGCAGAGAATTGATAATTTTCATTAGGTACTCCACCCGAAGGCAGTACGGTGATGGTGATGGCTTCGTCACCTTCTTGATTATTTTGGTCGGGAATGTCTTCAACCAAGATAGGAGGCTTGAAGTCGCCGCCGATCTGCAAAATCTCAATACCGTTCATAGTCGGATTTTCAACCTCAGGGCCGAATCCGACATTGAGGGTACCGTCGGTCAATTGAACGGAGTATTCCAACATAACACCGACTTGGTGTCCGAATTGGGCTGAGAGGTCGAGGTCGTTTGTTACGATTTGCTCCTCAATTAATATGTCGAACACGCGCTGTCCGGGTTGTGACGTTCCGCTAAATCCGTTTCCGCAGTAAAGGCGAACGAGGTAATTTCCATCCGGAAGGTCGAAAGTCCATTCCATATCAGGGGCTGTTCCCGCAGGGTCCCAACGTTCAATGGCGAACAATGACTGAGGGACGTAGTCGGGCACTGAGGCATCTCTACCTGAAATATTGTGGGTAGATAGGTTACCGGTATTTACGCTCCAGTTAATGCCATTGAAAGTACCGCTTTGTTGACCTGTACCGCCTGTAGCGATCCAGTCCGGGTTGGGTGCATCCATTGCTGTAATCGCAGCGCCATTGGCACGAATTCTTAGGATGGGCACCGGTTCGTCTGATACCGTTACGGTAAAGGTTTGCTCTGCGAAGGAACTGCCTTCGTCAGTTGCCCGGACGGTAATATCTGCGGTGGCCGCCGCTCCCGGGATCGTAATAGTTAGTGTGTTGTTAACAATGGAAGCACCGATGGTCGGGTCGGTATTGTTTTCCACTGTAAAAGTCAGATTCTCATCTCCACCGTCGTCAGTGAAATATTGATCGAGTTCAAACAATACGTCGGGATCATTGATCAGGGCATCCACGTCGGGTATCTCCTGCTCAACCGCAGGTACACTGGATTGAACAAAGAGGTAATCCCAGGTGCCTTCAACTTCTTGTCCGGATGAGTTCGAAGAACCGATCAATCCGACCGCCAGGTCTTCGTTTGCGTTTTGGATGGCCGAGAGGATCGAACCTTGAGCAGTGAGTGTTCCCGCATTTTGAAATCCGTCTTCGTCCAATTGGTATTCCGCTGAGATCTGACCCGATACCGGATCTACACTGAACCTGAACTTTACCGCATTCGTGGGGCGATCACCCGTCGGTATGGCGACGTCAATTGGTGTCTCGGGAACATCGCCGATCTCCTGAAGAACCTGAAGACCGGACTGGTTGAGGACGAATTTGATGTAATTGCTTTGGGTTCCGTCACCCATGAAAATCCCGATCTCGCCGGTACTGGGAGAGGACGGGTGGTAAAGTTGATAGTTGTCCGTGAAGTTCTGGATCGCTCCTTCTATAGAGAATGACCCCGTCGATTGGTCTACCTGAACTCCATATTGAAAGGCCTTTTCCTGACTATTAGCATTGCCCAGGGCCGTACCCGAAGTCATTTGCATGGTCATGGCACCGATGGCACCTCCGAGAATATCATTGGGATTGGGATCAGCGGGATCATCGCGACGGTCTAACCAGTTCAACCAGTTGGGATTTGGGTCGCCATTGTTCATCAATCCCGTGAATCCGAGACCAAGATATCCTTTGAGATCTGGATTGTCGGAAAACAATTCGTTTAGAACAGGAAGGGTAAATGCATCGCTGCCCGAGTCGAGTGGGTCGCCTAGTTGGAAAGGGTCGTTGGCATCATCAATGCCATCGTTATCGTCGTCAGGATCGTTGAGATCAGAAACCAATATTCCTCCTGCGTCCTTGTCAAAGTCGTTCGGCTGCGAACCGCCGTTACAGATAACCTCTTCGTCAGTCTGATCTGCATCTTTATTGTCCAGCTCATCATCGTTGGTGTAGCCGTCACTGTCATAATCTTCGGTTCCGTCATATTCGGGCTCGGAAGAATTGAAGCAATTCAGAACAAAATTATCAGGCTCTAGTATTACAACACTTCCATTAAATGGGGCGACCCAGATAGTACCCGGAAAAGGGTCGAAATCGCTATTACAGGTCACGCCCAGGCAGTTTCCTCCAAGTCCTGAAGCAAAAGTGCTGATCAACGTATAGGTGTCATCTTGTGGATCGTAATCCACTCGACGCAGTACACCTCCATTTTTTCCTGCGATGAGATCACCTTGCATGGCTCCGCCAAAGGCTGATGAGGTATAAACGTCAAGGGCATTTGTATTCGTACCCCAGGTAGTGATGATGTCGTCATTCGGACCATCGGGGTTATTGATACCCGGTCCTCGCCAGTCGGCTTCATCAGGGTTCGCTAAGGAGGGCGGAACAGGTGGCCAGTTGGCTGGTAACCCTAAGTTCGGATCGATCGTTGAGCCCGGTGTTGAGCCATCGGGATCATAAATTTGTGTTCTAAATACCTGTCCGGATAGCGTATTTTCGCCATTGATGCCCGGGTTGGTAAAAAGTCCGGCTCCCGTGGGATTGGCTCGCACGGGGCAAGGGTGTCCGCCATAGTAACTACCGAAGTCGTAAGTCGAAATATCGTCAGTAATTTTATGCAAGTGGTCAGCATTGTTTACTGATTCTCCATCTGCAGTTGGATTACTGCTAGTACTTCCAGGCTCTGAGGGGTCATAACTGTTATTTACTAAAGCCGGATCACCTTCGTTGATGGGAAGTCCACCCCAACCTCCGTTGGCTCCGTTATCGGTAGCATAAACCTTTCCATCAGGTCCAATAGCCAGATCATAGGTATTACGGTATCCAGGAGAGAACATTTGAACAGGCTCTCCGATGACCAACATACCCTGGTTGAGTCCATCATTTCCTCCCCAGGGGTCTCCCACATCAATTCCATCGTAACCGGGATCATCGGGATCAGTTATCCCATTTACATTCGGACGTGTCGGATCATCCAATGTAGGAATGTCGTAGATGTACGATCGACCCGAACCCGCATCCGTTTGAATGGGCAACGCTTCCAAAGCGGTTAAATCCACGGAAAGGATAGCGCCCGAAAGGGTGTATTCTGTAATCCAAGCAAAGTTGTCGGAAGGTGCTCCTGCATTGGTGAATCCTCCAGAGCAGACGATCAAGTAATCATTCCCGTTCACCGTTACGAATTCCAATCCGTTCGTTGAGTGGTTTTCCTCTGATCGGGGCAACCCCCGAACAATGTCCACGACGTCCCATGAAGAACCGTTCCAATAGAACCGGGTGATTACTCCCGAATTGGTATCAAGATTCTTATCACCACTAGGTCCTCCAATTCGCGAATCGGAATGGGTGACGTAAACGACGGGGTTGGTTGCGGTACCCGCTACCGTAAGTCCCGTAGCCTGACGTCCTCCTCCAGCATTAGACCCGTCATCGTTGTGATTGGGATGATTTGCTGCGGCTGTTAATTCTTCCCCGTCAATCGCGACATAGTCATTGGCGCCATTCTTCTGAACGGTGAAAATGTCCACGTTTCCATTAAGGCTCAAAACATACAGACGCCCGTCGGGACCGAACATGATGGATGTTCCGTTATTGATACTTCCTTGTCCATTTAAATCAAGATTGCTTTGACTGAAACTCACCTGAGCTTCCAAAGGATTTGAGAAAATCAGAAAAAGACTTAAACATAAAAGTCTAAAATATTTTGATACAATTGATGAGAAGGAATTGCACAGCACCGAATACAGGCTCGCATTCCGACCAACAAAGGAGGGTCTCATCAGTGAAAGATCGATGAGAGATGACTGCCCGAGGAACCTTCTCGTCATGAGATTCCGCACATTGTCTCCTACCTTATTGGTATTTTGATTTGCAGGGTTAAAATTACTCATATTCGTGTTAATTTAATCTGAGAAATAATTTGTTGTAGAGATGAATTACAGCTTAATACCCAAACAAATCCTGTACACAGTCCAAAAGAAAGTTTAGCTTTCGCGATGCGAATCGGCAATGTAACTGCTTCGGCTTCGGCAGACTGCACACTTCTTAGAACACCCCAACTTATTAATAAATTGATGGAAGCTAACCGCAACCAGGACGATTGCGAGAGAAAGCAAGGGAGTAGTAAGCTATTATTCGTAGGACTCATGTATTTTTTAGTAAAAAATACAATAATAGCACACAGTACTCCCACAAGTGAAATCACCTGTGTTTCTGTGTTCATGTTTGGGTCGAATTACTATTTTCTAAAAAATGAATACTTCCCAAAGAAAGCATTCTTTATGAGATTTACGTCTTATTTTGTGTCATGCTATTGCACAGAACTATAATTATCAACTTAAACAAATCAATAAAAAATATCTATAATTCATTCACAATGAATCATAAAAGTATTGAATTTCAGAAAATGTTGTCAGTGTGCAAAAATGTTGTTCGAGTGTAGAACAATAGGTAGATATACCCTTGGAGTGTAAATTTCTTAAACACCAGAATAGTGTTTGAAAATCTTCATGCAATACAAATATATGTCTTTCATTTTTACAATGCAAGCTTAATAGAAAATTTTTATAATAATCTCTATTCTATCACAACTTTTTTAGCCTGTCTATCCTTTTACTATTCACGAAAGCCCCTCCAGAAAAACCCCCGGAAACCCGCTGCGGCGCTTCCGGGTTCTTAAAGAATGAAGTTAGATTCACTTAGCTTCACCAAATTGTAACTGTTTTTTTTGGTCTTGCTTACGGTTGCTATCTGCTGGAAGTGCAAATCTGGATATGCTCAAATGCTGCTTTATCTCTTCGGGATTCGTATAGGCAAATCTATTCATTTGTAATACAATAAAAAATACCAAAAAATACGTAGCAGTGCATTCTCATATCATTTTGTTATCTTTTGCATAAATAACCAGGTCGAGGCTGCGACGTACGTTCAGCTTTCGACGCGCATTTTTCAGGTGCGTCTCCGGGGTGCGCACGGTGATGCCCAGGCGTTCGGCAGCCGTGCGCGCCGAGTCGGTTTCGCTCCATACTTTGATGGCTTCCAGCTCGCGAGCCGTAAATTCAATTGGTTTTTCGGTCAGCAAATCATCAAAATGGTGCAGCACCTGCGCTTTCTGATAGCCGACATTTTCGGGTATCGATACATCGAATGTTACTTTACCGGACATATTATGACTGAAAACGTTTATGTATAAAAAACAACGAACCAACAAGTTGATGGATTCATCTACCAAAAACGGACTCATCTGGCGCAACACCTTGAGGTAAGAACCATCTGCCTTCCGGAACTGGTGCGTAATGGAAAAATGCAGCGTGAAGGGTTGCGCCTGATGGCTTTTGACAAAATCGCTCCCGGGAAACTTTTTTTCAACCTGACCTACCAGAAATACCAAAAAACCTGTACGATTGGTAGCAAATTCGCTCCAATAAATTTTTTTGCTTTTTTTGAAAAAAATTTCGCTGAGGCAGGGTTTTGTTACAAAATATCGAGCGAATGCAATAGAATGAGCTTATGGATTTTAAGGAAGAAGCGCTCAAAAACTTTTGAAAGCTGAATCCTGCCGAGGTATGCGTTGGCGTGTCCGGAAAGATTTATTTTTAGTTTAAAACCTTCAAAAAATTGACAGCCAATATTTAAAATATTAAAAATATTATATGTTATCTTCTTGAGCATTGCGTTTTAAATAATGCTGCACCATTCTGATCTCCCCGTAGCTGCAGTCATCGCCGAAGTTCACCTTGACGGCACCGAGTGGCTCCTCTGGGTTTTCTTCCAGATACCGAGCGATACCCGCCACCTTTTCGCGATCCATGACGCTGAAAATATCAAGTTCGCCCTGCTCAATAAAATGAGCGAGATGCCCCTCGATGGTCGAAGTGGTCAGGCTGCGCTCGGCAGCTATATCGGCAATGCTTTTCCCGGATTGAAACAGGTCAAAACTGAGCTTTTTGGTATCTGCTTTCGGTTTTTTGGTTTTTTCAGCGAGCGTCAATTGTGCGCCTTCCAGTCCCTTCTCGCGACAGTACGCGCCGATGATGTCCAGAATTTCGCCGCCAAAACGTTTACTTTTCACCTCGCCGATGCCGTTCACCTTTTTCAGGGCGGCCATATTCCCTGGCAGCAGTTCTACCAGTTCCAGAATAGACTTGGTCGGTAAAATCCGATACACCTCGACGTTCTCGGTTGCGGCAGTCTCGTCGCGCCAACGCTTGATCTGAGCGTACAATTCCGGGTGGGTGGCATTTTTGGGGGCATGGGCAAATTTGGCAGCCAGCGGCGTTTTCGCCGTTTCTGCTTTGTAATCCAACTGCGCATCGGCTTTGGCGCGGATGTAATGCTGGGTGGCAAAGCCCGATTGCACTGCCTGGAGGCAGGCATGTTTGATGAAAAGCGCCTCTTGCAGGGTTTCCAGCGCTTCGGTCGCGACCTTTTGCACCGATTTGTTGTCGGTGAGAAGGGATATTTGCTTTGCGCCGGACAGCATGCCGCTTACTTTTTCCAGAAACCAGTCGCAGGCTTTTTGAATGCGCTCCTGCAATTCGGCATTCTCCTCGGGCAGATCCGGCTGCCGGAAAAAACTTCTCAATTGCATTTGAAATTTGTCACTCACCTCCAAAACGTCGTTTTCTGCATTGGTTTTTAAGGTTTTAAACTGCTCAAACGCATCCGCGTGCAATGCGTTTTCGTGCGAAAGAAAAACACGGTTCATATTTTTGAATGCCTGCCTCAAATCCGAAAAGTTAAATAATTCCGCGATAAGCGACTGTTGAAAATCGTGCTTGGAGCGATGCAAGTGCGCTTCGTCGGGTGTGTTGCGGTCGGCTTCTTCCGAAAAATTCCTGACGGTCTTGTCCGTTTTTACACTCGAATAAGCAATAGGCGAGCGCAGCACGATGCCTTCGAAGCTCTTGCAGCGACTCAGCGCCACATAGACCTGCCCGTGCGCAAATGCCGATTGCGCGTCGATGATCGCCCGCTCGAAGGTAAGTCCCTGGCTTTTGTGGATCGTGATCGCCCAGGCGAGCCGCAGCGGGTACTGCTGAAAACTACCCACCTCTTCTTCTGACACCTCTTTGGTTTTTTCATTGAGGGTATATTTCACATTCGTCCAGGTTGCGACATAAACGGAAATCGGCTCGTCTTCGCCCGGGCACTGCACATAAATCGTTCCGTCTTTGATGTCCGTGACCTTCCCGATTTTACCATTGTAATATTGCTTTTCGCGAGAGGTATCATTTTTTACAAACATAACCTGCGCGCCGATTTTCAGCGCCAGCGCTTTATCCGCCGGAAAAGCATGCTCCGGAAAATCGCCGCTGATTTCCGCCTGAAAGTGATGAGATGTACCCGGCAAAGCCGAGAGGTTTTCGTTATTGATTTCCTGAGCGGAGGCGTTATGGGAAGTCAAAATGATATAACCATCATTTTCATTAGGCTGAAAATCAGGCACATGGCGGCTGTTGAGTTGTTCCAGCACCGAAGCGTCGAGTTGGTTGTTACGAACTTTGTTGAGCAATTCAATGAACCGACTGTCATTTTGGCGATAAATGTGCTTCAGTTCAATCGAAACCGGCTCGGTTTCCCGCAGCGCTTTACTGCTAAAAAAGTAAGGCGTATCGTAATGTTGTCGCAATATTTCCCATTCATTTTCCTTCACGACGGGCGGCAGTTGGTGCAAGTCGCCGATCATCAGCAACTGCACGCCGCCGAAGGGTCGGTTACGGTCTTTATAACGCCGCAGCACATCGTCGATGGCATCGAGCAAATCCGCGCGCACCATGCTGATTTCATCGATCACCAGCAGATCGAGGC
>CAZFBU010000059.1:0-12472 GCA_964517175.1 uncultured Saprospiraceae bacterium | reverse complement strand
TCGAGCAAATCCGCGCGCACCATGCTGATTTCATCGATCACCAGCAGATCGAGGCTTTGCAGCAGCCGAATTTTTTGTTTGGAAAAGCGCCGTTGGCGAGCAGCTTCGCGGGCATATTCCGGCAGGAACAGCCCGAAGGGCAACTGAAAAAGCGAGTGGATCGTCATGCCCCCGGCATTGATGGCTGCCACGCCTGTGGGAGCTGCTACCGCCATACGCTTTACTGCCTGCCGCCGCAGGTTTTGCAAAAAGGTCGTTTTTCCGGTACCTGCCTTTCCGGTCAGGAAGATATTCCGGTTGGTATTCCGGACGTAATCAAAGGCCAGTTCAAGCTGTGGATTCGATTGGTAGTTCATCGTTGGTTTTTTGTGTAAAAATGTGATATGGTAGCCTCCGCAAAACGAGGCTGCGGGCACACTCGCCGGCGATGAATCTGGGCGTGATTGGCGTTTTCGCCTTAGCAGCAAAATTTGAGCGGAGCGTATCATTTGCCTCGCTATCAACAAAAATAAGGAAAAGCTGCGAAGCGCGCAATATTTTTGACACAAGCGGGCTTAAAAATGGTCTGAAATGCGCTAAAAAGCCGCTCTGGTGAGTCCCAAAAAAATAAATTGTTATTTTTGGAAATCAGGGTGTGGAGTCCAGAACCCACGTAAAAAAACGGGGCGAATTCCGAAAAGCCATACGAGTAGGAACATTTATTAAACCAAAAAATTTATGGCGAACTACAAGATTGAAGAGATTGAAGGTATTGGACCGGCACTGGGACAAAAACTGAGAGAAGCCGGCGTAACGAACACGGACAAGTTGCTGGCGGGTACCAAAACCAAAAAACAGCGCCAGGATCTGGCGGAAGCGACCGGCATCCCGGAAGCAAAAATCCTGAAATTTGCCAACTGTAGCGCAATACTTCGCCCGCCTTCGGCACTCGAAAGGTGAACGATCAGTCGGTTTTCAATTGCGTTGGCGCGTGCGGTCAGCGTGATTGCCAATACCAAAACAAATCCAAATAATTTTTTTAAATCCTTCATAACAACGTCTTTTTAAGTTTTGAAAAAGTGATCCACGCTTTCGTGAAATTCGTTGCTACAAAGGTGAGAGTTTGGCTGTTTTTCTGCTCGTAATTACCGCCCAAGCTATCGGATATTTCTTTCATTTTCCCGGACAATCCTTGCAAAAGCTCGTATTAACATTGCATTCACGAAACAAAAAAGCCCGTCCGGGCGGACAGGCTTCGACAAAATAATTCATTTTTTAAACCCAAACGTTTATACAGGTGCAACAACTATGCCAAAAAAATCATCTCCTTGCAATAATATCAATTTCAACGGATTAATCTATACGCTAAAAATTGATTTTCAATTATTTGCAACTTCCCATCCCGACCTACGGTGCGGGATTTCGCTTCGCTCAACTTCCGAATTGGCATAAGTCCTGATCGTTTCATCATTTTTTATCCATTCCTGCTTTTTCGGCATTCATTTCGGGCTTTCCGCCGTACTTACCAAACCAGTGGTGCAAATAAGCCATGGTGCGCAGGAAATTCGACGGCTTGGAAGATGTGCCGTGATATTCCTCGTTGAATCGGATCATCACCGCCGGTACTTTCTGGATTTTTAATGCCTGATAGTACTCTTCTGTTTGCGATATAGGCGTACGCAGGTCCTTCACGCCGGTCATGAGCACGGTAGGCGTTTTCACGTTGCCGACGTACATGAGAGGCGAGCGCTCCAGGTGCTCGGAGGCATCTTCCCAGGGCATTTTTTTGAAATTCCGGTACCAGCCAGTGCCGTCCGTCGTGCCAACAAAAGAAACCCAGTCGATCACCGGATACAGCACCCCGGCAGCCGCAAAGCGATCGGTTTGCCCGATGATCCAGGAGGTGAGTACACCGCCACCGCTACCGCCATACACATAGAGCCGTTTTTCGTCGATATAACCCCGGTCGATCAGAGCGTCCACGCCGCGCATCAGATCGTCGTAATCCTTGCCGGGATACGCATTTTGAATGGCATTGGCAAAGTCATAGCCATAGCCGGTGGAGCCGCGCGGGTTGGTGTAGAGCAGCACATAGCCTTCCGAAGCGTGGAGTTGGTTATTCATATTAAAAGCAACGTTGTACATCGCGTGTGGGCCGCCGTGAATGCGCAGGATCAGGGGGTATTTCTTATTCGGGTCGAATGAAGGTGGCTTCACGATCCAGCCCTGTATTTCGAGACCATCCGTAGATTTATATCGAATTTCTTCTACTGCTCCCAGTTGCAGGTTGCCCAGCAGGTCGGCGTTGACATCCGTCAGTTGCTCCATATTCGTTGGTGCATTCAGGCTGAAGCTAACTACGTCGGGCGGGCGCTGATAATCCGTACGCACGCCAACTGCCGTGCCATTGGCGTTGATGTCGCTCACCGTCAGCACGTGATTGCCGGTGGTAACAGGATTGGCACCGCCTTTTGTAGCAGCAAGATACAGATTGCGCGTGCCCTGATCGTCCACATTGAAATACACGCCGGAATTGTCATTAGCCCAACATAGATCATTTGGTGTACGGTCGAGATTCGCAGAAACCGCACGCACGTTACTGCCGTCCATGTTCATTACATAAACCTGACTTTTGTGGTAAAAATTCTCCGTCCATTCCGAACCAATGAATGCAACCATTTTATTATCAGGCGATACGACCGGATAGGATTCTGAGCCATTTCGATCAGTGATTTGCTCAATGTTTCCGGTCACCACATCAACGGTATAGAGGTTGGATTGGCGGTAAGCATAATCTGCATCTGGCATGCGCAAGCTGGAAAAAATGATCTTTTTGCTGTCGTTTGTCCAGGAAAAAAAACCGCTGTGATCCCAATCTCCTGAAGTAATCTGACGCGCCGTGCCTCCTTCCGCCGGTACGATGAAGATGTGGGTATTGCCCTGCTCCACAAAGCCGACGCGATCTCTGCGGTACTGCACTTTATCCACGAAGCGGGGCTCCTCCGTCCATTTGGCGCCGACGGGCTTTTTCGGTAACGTAACATTCCAACCTTCTTTTTTATCCACAAACATAGTGAAGGCGATGTGCTTGCCATCCGGCGACCAAGTGACATTGGATGGCGACTTCTCCAGGCGGGTAACCTGTGTAGGCTCCCCTTCCACACCGAGATATTTCACAAAAATTTGCGTGCCCTTGGGCTTACCCTCTTTGGTGAAAGCCACGCGTTTACCATCCGGCGACCAGCGGCCGTTGCTGCCTTCCAGAAAATAGCGGTTCATGCTGCCGTCGCTATTCACAATCCAGAGATCGCTGGGACGGCTGTCGTTTACGGGGTCTATCCAGGTGCGGGTGTACAGAATTTGCTCACCATCCGGCGAGATTTGCGGATTGGATACGCTTTCGTAGTCAAAGTAGTGATCGAGCGTCAGTGTGTTGTTGGGTTGTTGTGCAACAAGCGCGGTAACGCTCAGGAAGAGGAACAAGATGAACAGATGTTTTTTCATACGACAATTGGATTTAAGCTTTACTAAATTTTTCACCTGATGAATATACTGAAAAAACTGTTCAATTTCAATGAAATAAAAATAAAAGCGTCCTGCAGAGTGTATCTGCAGGACGCTACCGAACATTTGGCGGCTAAATCTTAGCTACCGAAGTCGTCAAATGCAATATTTTCTTCCGGCACGCCAAGCTCATCGAGCATTTTCATCACGGCTTGCAACATCAGCGGTGGTCCGCACAGATAATACTCAATTTCTTCCGGTTCCGGATGGCTTTTCAAATAATTTTCAAAAACTGCCTGGTGAATGAATCCGGTCATGCCGGTCCAGTTATCTTCCGGCAGCGGCTCGGACAGTGCGATATGATAAGAAAAATTGTCGAAATCCTTCTCAATATCGCGGAAGTCCTGCGTGTAGAACAACTCCCGCAGCGAACGACCACCATACCAGTAAGACACTTTGCGCTCCTTCGTTTTCAGGGTATGGAACAGGTGGAAGATGTGCGAACGCAGCGGTGCCATCCCTGCACCACCACCAATATAGACCATTTCTTTTTTGGTCGGCTTGATGAAAAATTCGCCGTAAGGTCCGGAAATCGTCACTTTGTCGCCCGGCTTGCGCGTGAACACGTAAGAAGAGCATACGCCGGGGTTTACCTGCATCCAGCCGCCAGCAGCACGATCAAATGGAGGCGTAGCAATGCGAATATTCAGCATTACGATATTGCCTTCTGCGGGATGGTTGGCCATAGAGTAAGCGCGAAACTGTGGCTCGTCGTTGACCATCTTCAATCCCCACATTTTGAATTTATCCCAATCTTCCTTGTAAGTATCCGGCGCTTTGTCCATGCGCGGGTGCGCAGTGATGTCAATATCTTTGAAGTCGCATTCGATCACCGGCACATCAATTTGTACGTAACCACCAGACTCGAAATCCAGATTCTCACCTTCCGGCAATCGCACCACAAACTCCTTGATAAAAGTAGCCACATTGTAATTGGAAACCACTTCACATTCCCACTTCTTGATACCGAAAATTTCTTCCGGTACGCGAATGTGCATATCCTGACGCACTTTTACCTGGCAAGCCAGACGCTTATTCTCGGCAACTTCCTTGCGCGTAAGGTGGTTCAGTTCCGTCGGCAATACATCACCGCCGCCCTCATCGATATGGCATTCGCACATGGCGCAGGTGCCACCGCCGCCGCAAGCGGAGGGCAGGAAGATATTTTGGTCGGAAAGCACGGAGAGCAAAGAGGAACCCGGCTTTACCAGCAGCGGATTTTCTTCGTCACCATTGATTACAATTTTCACATCACCTTGCGGTACCAGCTTCTGGCGCGCATAGATTAGCATAAACGCCAACAGCAGAATGACAATGCTGAAAACCAGTATTGCAAGTAATATATTCGTTAAAGCAGACAATAGAATCAACATATCTTATAGTTCTAGATTTTTTACAAATGCACATTTTTAATTGCCACTCGCCAGAGCAGCCGGGTCGATACCCATCAGACTCATGAATGCGACCCCCATCAAACCGGTGAGGATAAAAGCCATGCCCAGCCCACGTAGCGCCGGCGGCACATTCGAGTATTGTATTTTTTCGCGAATGGCTGCAATTGCCACTACTGCTAAAAACCAGCCAAAACCGCTACCTAGCCCGTAAGCGACAGAATCGCCGAAGTTATATTCTCTGGATACCATAAACAAAGAACCACCCAGAATGGCACAGTTCACAGTGATCAGCGGCAGAAAGATACCCAGTGAGTTGTAAAGGGAAGGCGAAAACTTCTCAACGACCATCTCCACTAATTGCACCATAGCGGCAATCGTTGCAATGAACAGAATGAAGCGCAGAAACGTTAAATCTATTCCAAAAAAACCACCCTCGCTCAACAGGTAGGTATTGATAAGCCAGTTGACCGGAATCGTGATGCCAATCACGAAAATGACCGCCAACCCCAAGCCGAATGCCGTTTGTACCGTTTTGGATACCGCCAGGTACGAGCACATTCCCAGGAAGTAGGCAAGCACCATGTTTTCGATAAAAGCAGACTTGATAAATATATTTAAAGCTTCCATTTTTGCTTACTTTATGCGTTGAAGGATTCTTTTTTCAAAATGAATTTAGGAAACGTCCACCAGTTTGGAGTTGTAGCTGCGCTGTACCCAGATCAGGATGCCGATCACGAAAAGTGCGGATGCCGGCAGCACCATCAGGTTGTTATTGGCATACCACCAGAACCAGCTACCCTCGGCAGCCGTGTTGATCCAGAATTTGTCTCCAGCGCCAATGATTGCCATTTCGACCGGGCTGCCCGCCATCAGCGTGCCTTTACCGAAGAACTCGCGCAACACCGCGACGATAATCAGAATCGCACCGTAGCCCAGGCCATTGCCCACGCCGTCCAGAAAAGAGCGCCACGGCTTATTTGCCATAGCAAATGCCTCGAGGCGACCCATGATAATGCAGTTGGTAATAATCAAGCCGATGAAAACCGATAACTGCTTCCAGACGGTATAGTTGAATGCTTTCAGCACCAACTCAACGACCGTCACCAGGGTAGCAATGACGACGAGCTGCACGATCATCCGCACCTGCTTTGGAATGTAGGTTCGCACCGCAGAAGTCGTCAAATTAGCAAATGCCGCCACAAAAACCACGGCAACCGCCATGACGACCGATGGATAAACCTGTGTAGTAATCGCCAATGCCGAGCAGATACCCAATACCTGCACGGTGATCGGGTTATTATCATTTAATGGATCAGTAAGCAGCTTTCGTTCCTTCTTGCCAAATAATGGCTCTTTTGTTTGTGTCTGAGCCGCTTGCGTTGCTGTCTCTGCCATGGATTCTTATGCTTTTGAATGATTGTTTACAGATTTAAATTCTTCTAGCCTTTAATCTCCGCGCCTTTCTCTGCGCGAACTTTCTCCAGATACGGCTGGTACATCTCCAGACCGTTTTCCAGCATTTTGGTTACCCCATCGCTGGTGATGGTAGCGCCGGAAATGCCATCTACTTCGTGTTTAGGGTCTCTGGCACCGCCTTTCCTTACCGTAACGGATACTAACTTACCCTCTTCATTATAGATTTCCTTGTTGATAAACTGAGCCGGAAAGCTTGGATTGTCTGTGATTTCAGCGCCCAGTCCCGGTGTTTCTGCTTTGTGATCGAAAGAAGCGCCGGCTACCGTATTCAAATCAGATTCCAGCGCGATATTGCCCCATATTTCATCCCACAAGCCACTGCCGCGAACCGACAGGATGTAGTATTTTTCTCCGCTCTTGGTGGAATACACGAAGAAAGGCAGCACGCGTTCCGCCACGGGCTTTTTGCGCTCTTTCGCCATGTCGATGTCTTCCGCCTGAATACTTTCCATCTCTTCACCCTGGGTGTTGATAGCCACCTGTTCCACCTGAGTGTTAAACACTTCCAGCACCTCTTCGTCGGTCATGTCGCTCACGTTTTTTTCAAGATGGGTGTTGACGGCTGCCAGGATGGCGCGTTTATTAAAAACCACCTCGTTTCTATCTGCTGCCGGCTTGGTTGCATAGAACATACCTGACAGCATCAGCGCTACGATCACGCACATGAAAATGGTAAAAATCAAAATATATCTCGTTGAGCCCATTGCTTCTTTTTTCTATATTCAACAATGAATTTAGTATCTGGTTTGTCACGCAGTAGCTTTTGCACGCTTTAATCTGCGATTTATATTTCCTTGCAGCACCAAGTGGTCAATCAATGGTGCAAAAACATTCATAAACAAAATCGCCAGCATCCAACCCTCCGGGTAAGCCGGGTTCAGCACGCGCACGATCAAGCCGATGAAACCGATGAAAAAGCCATAAATCCACTTGCCTTGATTGGTGCCTGCCGCCGTTACCGGGTCGGTTGCCATGAATGCCATCGCAAACAGGAAGCTACCGATGTAAAAGTGGTAATACCAGGGCACTTCCATGAACGGCGTTGCCCCCCATGCGTTCAGAATCAGGCCCATCGTGATCATCCCCAGCACCATAGAAAGCATAATGCGCCAACTGGCAATGCCGGTAAAAATCAGGAACAAAGCGCCCAGGATAATGAGCGGCTTGCTGGTTTCGCCAATGGAGCCGGGAATATTGCCCCACCACATATCGGATACGCTGTAAACCGATGTCACATTTTGCCAGCCCCCCTGATAAGCGAGCGCCAGTGGTGTAGCGCCGGTGTAACCATCCACAACGGCTTTTCCGCCTTCTCCGAAGGTAGCCCAGCCGAAGGACTTGAAGGCACTATCGAACAGTCCATGCGCCCAGCTGTAATCGGCAGATACGTAAGTACCGCCAACATTTTGCAGGCTGGACACCCACACGTCATCGCCGGAAATATCCAGCGGATAAGCGAAGAAAATAAACACCCGCGCCAGCAGCGCGATGTTCAGAATGTTCATGCCGGTACCGCCGAACGCCTCTTTACCAATGATAACCGCAAATACGACGGAGACCGTTAGTATCCACAGGGGAATATCCGGTGGCATAATCAGCGGGATCAAAGCGCCGGAAACGAGAAAACCCTCCTCCACGGCGTGCCCTTTTTTGTAGGCATAGAAAAACTCAATCCCTAATCCTACAACCATTGTGACGACAAAAATCGGCAGTAATTTGATCAAACCGTGAAACAACTTCAGGTGAAACCCCTCGAAAAAGCCCGTGTATTCGCCGATGGCTGCAAAGTGCTGGTGACCGATATTGTACGTACCGAACAAATAGCATAGCTGCAGCGCCAGCACCACATGGACCATCGTGCGTTTCAAATCAATGCTGTCGCGAATGTGAACGCCGTTGCGCGTCACTTCATTGGGCGTAAAGGCAAAGGTGAAAAAAGCATCGTAAGCCGTATGCGCCACCGTACCTTTCTTCGGTTCTATTCTTTCAAAAAATTTGAGCAGTGTCTGTTTCATATTTTCAAAAAAGAAATTTCGGATTTACAATAAAAATTATCCTTGCTCCCGCATCAAATCGAGTCCCTCGCGAAGTATCTGTTGTAACGGCTGCTTGGACGTGCAAACAAATTCGCAAAGAGCCAAATCTTCCTCGCTCAGTTCATAAATGCCCAGACCTTCCATCTTTTCGAAGTCGTTGACCAGGATCGCTTTCATCAGATGCTGCGGATAAATATCCATCGGTAATACATCTTCGTACTGTCCGGTAACGACGAAAGCGCGTTGCTCACCGTGGGTATTGGTATCTGCTTTGAATGTCACATCCGGGAAGAGAAAATTTGCGTAAGTACGCGATCTGGACGGGCGCATTTTCAGCGGCAGCAGCCAGCCGAACATTTCGTAATAGTCGCCTTCTTCCACCAATGTTACCTGGTCATCTCGGTAGTTCAGAAATTCGCTTTGCTCCTTTCTTTCCCCCGACAGCACGTCCCCGGAGATGATTCGCGTATGATCGTTTGCCAGATTATCCTTCAGCAGTTCACGGAGGTTCGCCCCAATGTGTGTTCTGACATACACGGGCTTTTTCAGCTCTGCGCCGGTTAGCGCCACCACGCGCTCCGCATTAAAACGACGCTCCGTGAACATCTTGCCCAGCGTAATCACTTCCTGTACGCCGATCGTCCACACCTTATCGCCAATATTAATGGGCTTCGTGTTATGAATCTGGATACCGACATTACCCGCCGGATGCTTGCCCTGAAACCAGCGATGCACAACCCCCTTTGCTCCCGTAAAAACAGATGATGGCGCTTCTTTGCCCCGTGCATCCATCCCCAGAAAGACAGAACCGTCAGTTAGTTTATTGAGCACATCCAGCCCCTTCTGGAAATCCTGTCCTTTGCCTTCCACTACGAAATTTGCATCCGGTGCCAGGGGCGCTGTATCGAAGGTGGAAATAAATATATCTCTCGGCACTTCATCCGCCTCCGGCACGATGTCAAACGGGCGCTGGTTCAGCAGCGTCCATCCGCCGTATTCGAGCAGGAATTTCGCCAAGTCTTCGCGCGAACCATTTTCCAGATCGAACGCCGGTAATTCCCGGTACTGTGGCGTTTTGTCCGCCAGGATAACCACCTCTTTGATCGAGCGCTTTTCGCCCCGATTGATCGCAATGACCTCTCCACTCACCGGTGCGACGTACTTGATATCCGGGCGCTTTTTGTCAAAAAACAATTCGTCACCGGCTTTAACGGTTTGCCCTTCTTCCACCACTACTTTCGGAATGGGGCTCGTGCCGATGAAATTGCCTGGTTGCATCGCAAATGTATTTGCCTGAATGCCTGGCTCAATACGCAGCTCTGCCTCGCCTTCCAGCTTGATATCAAAACCTTTTCGCAGGTTTGCTACGCGATTATCGCCGACGTATCCGGGCGCTTTCGGCGCCATAATTTCACCCAGACGCGGGTAGATGGACACATTGCCCCCCTGCATATCCGTTCCGGTGCGCTTGGCTTCGATCGCCAGCAAATTGTCGGAAACATTCAACACCAGTCCCAGAAAAACGATCGCTACAACGGCAATCAGACCATAAACAAAATAATAGGAACTCTCTCCATTGGCAGATTGTGCCATCAACACATCCAACGGAAGTAACAGGAGTAGCAAATATAATGCTTGTTTTTTCATGCTATTGAGCTTCTTAAATCACTGTATTCCAAATAGAAAGAAAGCATTCAATGCTTCATTTTTCCAAAAGCAACGCAAAGATATAAAGGTTTTAATTTGTAAAGTAGGGAGGCTTTATCAAAGTTCGCACACCAACCCTATTTAGACTTTTTCTAAATTATAAAACCGTCCTGCATCAGCCTGCCTCCAACTGCAGCCGCATACGCCTGCGCCACCGGAAAAAAGCAATAGCAGCAATGATGGTGTAAACAATCATCAGCAAAGCAAACAAATAAGCGCCGCGCGAAGCGTACAACCAGGCGTATGCCGCATCAATCACGACCCAATAGAGCCAGTTTTCCAGCTTTTTCTGAACCAGAATGAAGGTCGCAATAACTGAAAAAACTGTTGTAAAGGCATCGAGATAGGTAGCGGCCGCCGGCGTGTATTCGTCAAAAAAGTAGCCAAAAAAGAACGCCATCAGCCCCCCGATGAGCACGATATGTACGTGATGTACCCACCACATACCTGTTATCCGCAGCGTTTGTTGATTTGGATTGCCAAACTTCCAGCGGTACAGCCCGGCAAAGCCCATGCCAACGTAAAATAACTGCAACAGTGCATCCAGCCACAAATCATAGAAGAAAAAAGAAGCGTACGCCCAAAGCGAGCAACTGATAATGCCCCAGAACCAGCACCATACCTGCTCGCGGGCCGCCAGCACGACGTAGAAAACAGCGGTGATGGTTGCCGCCCAGTCCACCCAACTCAGGGCAGCAGCCTCGGTAGCTAATTGCGAAAAAAGTGAATCCGGCATGGAAGGTTGGTGTTATTTTTTCCGAAATTAAAAAAAGTGCCCACAGCAGAGAAAATAACCTGCAGGTAAATTTCAGACCTTGTGCCTGGTTCGTTAAAACTTTCAACAATCCGAAAGTAGCACTTTCCCGACAGCAGAGGAGATACCAAAGGGCATTCGGTTGAAAAAAATTTTCTGAACATCCAATCTTCCTGTACTTTTGCACTGCAAATTCGTACACAAACAAATTCATGATAGATTTCAGCGCATCCAATTGGTTCGATCAATACCTTAATTATCGCCGGGCGCATCCGCTCCGGTTTGACACCCCCGGTGATCTGCTGGAAGGTATAAACGGCAAAGCGCACGACCGCTTTAAAAGTTTGCACAATCCGTTTTATGTTGCCCTGCAGCGCAGCGGGCTGGTTTATGGCTTTCCGGTACATTACCCGTTTCAGGCAACCAATGGGCTGCTCGAAAAGCGATCAGAAAGCGATCGGGCCAAGCTTATTCTCCTCGACCTGATGATGCACGCCCGTCTGCTCAACGACAACATTCCCGACGGGCAGGCGTATCAGAATGCCATCGACAAAACCGCCAATCAAATTATCGCTTACTACCGGGGGATTCACCAATATGGCTATCTCGAAGAACCAGAACTGGTGGAGCGCATTCTTTTCCACCGAATTCGCTTCAAGCGAAGCTTTTTTGATATTCGCCGACGCGGTATCAGCAGTCAGCTTTTCTGGGATTTGTATTTTTTTGAAAAATTTTGTGCAGATTCCGAATCACCGGAATTCAACCGCGAACGCTACTTCCCGGAAATCATCCGCCGAAAAAGCACGCTGAAAAAACTCACCCTGCAATTGATCGCCGCCACGGCACATGCCGACCAGCATATCTCGCGCCACGAGCGGGCGATGCACCGCCAATTCACACGCTCGGTAAAGTTTTTGCTGCCCGAAGAACGCGCTGCCCTGGAGCAGGTTTTTGAGCAAGGAATCAAGCTGGATACCATTGAGATACCTCCGCTCGACTGGATTGCGCGGCGCTTTTTGCTGGATATCTGCCTGCTCGTCGTGCACGTCGATGCCAAAGTGGATACGCTCGAAACAGCATTCCTGACGCCCCTGCTGGAAAAACTGCAACTAACTTCGGATGACTTGCTGAGCAGTAAAGCCGACCTGGGTTGCTTTCTGCTGCTCTATGGCAAAAAACTCCACATTTTCAAAGGAGAAAAAACCGGCGTGGCGCTGCTCGGACAAGTCATGGTGGAAAACTTCGTCAAACTTGGCTACGCTGCCAAACTGGAAGCTGTAGAGACCAAAGATATGGCGCTTACTTTCGGACGGCTGCTTGCCGCAAAACTGCGACTGAACCGAAACGGCACCATTCCCGATGAGCAGGAAATCAAAGATGCTTTTCAGCAACTGAAAGACATCCCGAAATTTCTTCCGTTCTTTTCCATGGTTTTTTTGCCCGTACCCGGCATCACCGAAGTGTATATTCTCTTTGCCTTCAGCCTCGAAAAACTCTCTGGCGGCGCCATCAGCCTGCTGCCCAGCCAAATCAGCAAAGTGGTAAAAGGAGAGAAAAAAAAG
>CAZFBU010000058.1:0-24271 GCA_964517175.1 uncultured Saprospiraceae bacterium | reverse complement strand
AAAAGTCGCAAGGTAAGAGTTCTCGAACAGTCACAAAAGAAAATTCCCTCAACACGCACTGCTGAAGGAATCTCCTCAATTATCAATTCGCAAGCGAAATCGACAATTCTCAACATTACCTCGTCAAATACATGCTACGCTGGCGATCCAACTCGCGGAAGTAGGGATCAGCCAGGTCTTTGATGAAGTAGATCGCTTCGCCGGTCGATTTCATTTCCGGGCCGAGGTTTTTGTCCACATTCGGGAATTTATCGAAAGAAAAAACCGGCACCTTGATGGCGAAACCACTCGGCTGCGGGTCAATGTCGAAATCCTTCAGTTTGTGCGTGCCCAGCATAATCTTCGTCGCGATTTGCAAGTAGGGCACTTTGTACGCCTTGGCAATGAACGGCGTGGTACGCGAAGCCCGTGGATTGGCTTCAATCACATACACATTATCGTCTTTGATGGCGAACTGAACGTTGATCAAACCGCGTACATCCAGCGCTTTCGCCAGTTTTTTCGTGTATTCGACCATCGTTGCCACGGCTTCCACCGAAAGGCTGTAGGTTGGCAGTACCGCCGAGCTGTCGCCCGAGTGGATGCCCGCCGGTTCGATATGCTCCATAATGCCCATGATGTGCACATCTTCTCCATCGCAAATGGCATCAATTTCGGCTTCTTTGGCACGATCCAGAAAGTGATCGATCAGCACGCGGTTATCCGGCATGTGTTTGAAAATGGTCAGTACGTGGCGCTCGAGTTCGTTATCGTTAATGACAATGCGCATATTCTGACCGCCCAACACATAGGACGGACGCACCAGCACCGGATAGCCAATTTTGTTTGCAACTTTAAGCGCTTCATCCGCATCGTGGGCCACGCCATACGACGGATAGGGAATACCTTCGGCTTTCAGCAGATCAGAGAACGCCCCGCGATCTTCCGCAAGGTCCATGTTTTTGTAACTGGTGCCGAAAATTTTAATGCCGTGCTCATGGAATTTCTCCGCAAGTTTGAGCGCCGTTTGCCCGCCGAGTTGCACGATCACGCCCTCCGGTTTTTCCAGCTCGATGATCTCTTCGATATGCTCCCAGAACACCGGCTCGAAGTACAGCTTATCCGCAGTATCGAAATCGGTAGAAACCGTCTCGGGGTTGCAATTGATCATAATCGACTCGTAGCCGGCGTCTTTTGCAGCGATCAAGCCGTGCACACAGCAGTAATCAAACTCGATACCCTGCCCGATCCGGTTCGGACCGGAGCCCAGTACGATAACTTTTTTCTTATCCGTAGTTGGAATACTTTCGTTTTCCGTATCGAAAGCTGAGTAGAAATAGGGGGTTTGCGCTTCAAATTCCGCAGCGCAGGTGTCCACCATTTTATAGGTGCGGCGAATGCCCAGCTTCTTGCGCTGGCGCGTCACTTCTTCCTCTTTAATGCGCAATACCCAGGCGATCTGCGCATCGGAATAGCCCACTTCTTTCAGCTCCCGGAAGAAATCTTCCGGAATATCTTCCGCGACATTGTGGCGCATCAGCCGCTCTTCCATTTTCACCAGTCGCTTGATCTGCTTGATGAACCAGGGGTCAATGCGCGTGAGTTTCTGCACGGTTTTTTCCGGCACGCCCAGGCGCAACGCGTCTTTTACGCGGAAAATCCGATCATCGGAAGCACGCTCCAGGCGTTCGAGAATATCTGCCGTTTTGATCCACTCTTTCAGGTCGGCACCCAAGCCCATGCGGTTGTTTTCGAGCGACTGACAGGCTTTTTGCAAAGCCTCCAGGAAGTTGCGCCCGATCGCCATCACTTCGCCCACGGATTTCATTTGCATACCGAGCGTGTGGTCGGAGCCGTAGAATTTATCGAAGTTCCAGCGTGGCATTTTCACGATCACGTAATCCAGCGTTGGTTCAAAATAAGCCGACGTCGTTTTCGTAATCTGGTTGCTCAACTCATCCAGACGGTAGCCAATAGCCAGCTTAGCCGCGATTTTCGCAATCGGATAACCGGTCGCTTTACTTGCCAGCGCCGAAGAGCGCGACACGCGTGGGTTGATCTCGATTACGATCAGCTTTTCCGTTTCGGGGTCTTGTGAGAACTGGATATTACAACCACCCGCAAAATTCCCGAGCGAGCGCATCGCCTGAATGGCCTCATCGCGCATTTGCTGGTAAGCGGTATCCGAGAGGGTCATCGCCGGTGCCACCGTGATGCTGTCGCCGGTGTGGATGCCCATTGGGTCCAGGTTTTCGACGGTACAAATGATGACCACATTGTCCGCGGAGTCGCGCAGCAGTTCCAACTCAAATTCTTTCCAGCCGAGCACTGCCCTTTCTACCAGCACCTCGTGGGTCGGCGACATATTCAGACCACGGCGCAGCGCTGCGTCAAATTCTTCTTCCCGGTGCACAAAGCCGCCGCCGGTACCACCCAGGGTGTACGAAGGGCGAATCACCAGCGGGAAACCGATCTTCTGCGCCGCTTCTTTACCTTCCAGAAAAGAATTGGCGATGAACGAAGGCGCAACGCTCAAGCCCTGATTGACCATGTGCTGACGGAAAGCCTCGCGGTTTTCGGTCAGTTCAATGGCGTCGAGATCGACTCCGATGAGCCGGATGTTGTACTTTTCCCAGATGCCGAGTTTGCCGGCTTCCACGCAGAGGTTGAGCGCCGTTTGTCCGCCCATCGTAGGCAACACAGCGTCAATTTTTCGTTCTTCCAGCACCTTGACGATGCTGTCGGTCGTTAGCGGAAGCAGGTAAATATGATCGGCAGTGACGGGGTCGGTCATAATGGTAGCTGGGTTGGAATTGATGAGCGTGACCTCAATGCCTTCCTCGCGCAGCGAGCGCGAAGCCTGAGAGCCGGCGTAATCAAATTCGCAAGCCTGACCAATAATGATCGGGCCGCTACCGATAATCAAAACAGATTTGATGGAAGTATCCTTGGGCATGTTGTATTGCAATTTTTAAAAGCAGAACTTTCCTGCTGTACAAATTGCCCGCAAAGATATGGTATTTGCTTTAAAAGGAATAGATGTTTTTACTTTGATTTTAAAAAAAGTGCAAAAAAGCAAAGCGAACCCTTATTCTACAACCGCCACTTCGATCAATTTTGTATAAAACTCGATGCTGGCAGTGCAATCCACATTACCAGCCCGCCCGGTGCTGGTCTGTTTTTTCACGAGATAAAGAGCGTTTTTACCAGGCTCTACGCCAAAGAGTTGCACGGCGGGCACATTGAGCTCCGCTACGTCGAAAGGCCCGGCGAATTCGGCGGCAATGGAAACATTGTTTTCGCCGGTGAATAGCAAAACCAGGCTTTCGTTCGCCAGCAGTGGCTCGCCCTTTAGCTCCAGCACCATGCCATTTGAAAGGCTAACCGCGTCGTTTTTCACAGCAAAATCTTCGATGGGTGACATCGCCACGGCATATTCCTGCTTGCCCAGACCCGATTTCGGAAATTTGAAGGAAAAAGTACGGTTGTACGCATCGCTGCCATTGTAAACGTAGCGAAAAGTTTGGTTCTTCACGATCTCGCGGGGCTGCATCCGATTGCCCTGGAACGTGACATCGCCGTCGAAAATAACCGGCTTGGAACTCGTCAGGGTATCGCCTTCGTAAAAAGAGACGTGCGCCTTGAGTTGTTGTTCTTCTTCGAGATAGCGCACAAAAAAATCGGCGTACATCGGTGCCTCCTGCGGGCGTTCTGATTGGCAGGAAAAGAAAGCAGCAGCAATGAGTAATAATAGGAAGTAGCGCATAATCTGAAATAGTTTTAGGCGTCAAATATAGCAGGTTTTTTAAAAAATGAAGCGATTGAAGTCCGCCTGAAAACTACTTCTCCGAAACTAAAACCTAACTTTATGTCAGCTTCTGGACGAAAATCTCTTTTGCAGGAAGCGCAATAGTTTCCCAATTCGTTTGTACCTTTGATGCGGGCTATCATATCTCTGCATCCTTTCTGACTTTCGAAAGACCTAAAAAATAAGATGAATGTCGAAATTTCTCCATCAGCGAACTTACGATGCTGGTCGAGTACAAATGCGAAAGTATTTGATATAAATTTTAATTTTTTTAACATTGCAAATTCTTTACCTACCCTTTGCTATTAAGGTTAAAAAATAAAAACCTATGATTCGATTTTTACTGTTGTGCTTTTTCATAGTAACCACCGCCTCAGTTGTCGCGCAAACCTCGCTTACGGGTAAAGTGACAAATGAAGCCAACGGGGAAGCGATTCCTTTCAGCAACGTTGTGTTGTACAAGAATGGCGTCTTTATTACCGGTACAGAAACGGACATCGACGGTAACTACAACTTTACCAGTATTGACCCCGGCACGTACGATCTGGAAGTTAGTTTCATCGGGCTGCAAACGCAACGCCTGGTGGACATCCAGGTGCTCGCCGGCAAAGCCAACCGCGCCGATGTGCAAATGACGGAAGGTGGCGTTGTGCTGGATGAAGTGGTGGTCAGAGAATACAAAGTGCCGCTCGTGGAGCAGGATAATACCACCTCCGGGGGCGTCCTGACCAGCGAGCAAATCCGAAATCTCCCAACGCGGAACATCAATGCGCTGGCGGCGACGACTGCCGGACTTTCTTCCGCTGATGAGGGCGGCGCGATCACTATTCGCGGTTCTCGCTCTGATGCAACTGACTACTACGTGGATGGGGTGCGCGTGCGCGGGAACCTGATTCCGGAATCGGAAATAGAGCAATTGCAGGTCATCACCGGTGGTGTAGAAGCGCAATACGGCGACGTGACCGGCGGCATCATTTCGATTACCACTAAAGGACCGGCAAGCCAGCTTTCCGGTGGCGTGGAAGTGGAATCCACCAGTTTGTTCGATAATTACAACCAGAGCCTGGTTGGTTTTAACCTCTCCGGGCCGCTGCTGAAAAATGCAAGGGGGCAATCTGTTCTGGGCTTTCGCCTCTCCGGTCGCCTCACCGATCAGGTCGATGACGATCCGCCTGCCATTCCGGTGTATCGCGTGAAGGATGATGTGCTGCGCAACTTGGAAGAAAATCCAATTATCGATATTGGCGGCAGCCCGTTCGTTGCAGCTGATTTTCTGACCAACGACGACGTGGATGTTCTGGATGCCAAGCCATTCGAGAGTTTTCGTCGATATGATCTGAATGCGAAGATCGATGCCCGCTTGAACCAGGCAATTGACGTCTCGTTCATCGGAGCGCTGGCGGATAATAAAAATTATTTCACGCCGGGCGGCTGGCGCGTTTATAACAGCCACAACAACCCCTTTAACACCGGGCAAACCTATCGTGGCTCTTTCCGTTTCCGGCATCGCCTGGGCGGAGCGAGCGCCGAAGGGCAGCAGCGCCGCTCCAGTTCCATCATACAGAATGCTTCCTACACCTTGCAATTCACGTACGAAAAATTTCAGAGTGAAACTCAGGATCGCCGCCACGGAGATAGCTTTTTTAATTATGGCTACGTCGGCAATTTCGATATTGAGTGGGTGCCTACGTTTTTGCAGGAGTTTGATCCGGCAACCGGCAACTTTTTCCTGCGCCATACCGACTACCGGCAGGTGCTTCGGGGCTACACATCGGGTGATGTAAACCCGGTGCTGGCAAACTATAACCGGGCAATGGGCATCAATTTTGACGAGGGGTTGAATTCGCAAATTCAAAATTATCTGGTCACCAATGCCGGCAATGCAGGCGTTGGCTCGCTGGCAAGAGCAGATTTTTACGCGCCCAACGGTACGATTTCGGGCATATTTACCAGTTCCTGGAATTTTCACACCAACGTTGGCGTGGTTTATAATGCTTATAACCTGGGCGATAACGATACCTACACCTTCAATGCAAATACTTCGTTCGACCTGGTGCCGGGCAGTTCAGATAAAGGGCGGCACAATATCCAACTGGGCTTTTGGTACGAAGAACGCGTGAATCGCGGCTATGCCGTTGCACCCCGGGGGCTGTGGGATATAGCCCGCCAGCAGGCAAACATCCACATTCAGGGTATTCCCGAAAACCCGGATACCGTTGGCATGATCGATATACCCGAATTCGGAGAGACGCCCCTGCTCGGTTTGAGCATTCAGCCGGGCAACGAAAGCCAGTTTTTCCGGCGCATCCGGGAAGTTACCGGACAATCACTCACGGAATTTGTAAACGTGGACGGCATTTCTCCTGACCTGTTGACGCTGGATTTATTCTCGGCAAGAGAACTGAACGATCAGCAAATTCTGAGCTACGTAGGCTACGACTACCTCGGAAATCCTTTCGATGGTACGTTCGACGATTTTTTCAGCGCCGTTGATGCCGAGGGCATTCGCACCTTTCCGGTAGCGCCTAACCGCCCGATTTACCAGGCGTTTTACATCCAGGATAAATTCACTTTCCGGGACATTATCTTCCGACTCGGCTTGCGCGTGGATCGCTACGATGCCAACACCAAAGTGCTGAAGGACAATTATTCGTTGTACGAAATAATGGGGGCTGCCGATTATCATGCACAAAGCGGCGATGAACGACCGGGCAATATCGGCGACGATTTTAAGGTTTACCTCGACGACTCCGGCAGTGCCATAACGGGCTATCGCGATGGTGATCAGTGGTACGCTGCCAACGGAACGCCCGTCAACAACCCCGCTACTCTGTTTTCCGGTGGTCTGGTCTTTCCCAAATACGCGGATGACCGGGTAGCAGATGACCTGAATTTTATCAAAAGTCGGGATTTTGACACCAACGCTTCTTTTGAGGAGTACGAGCCTCAGGTCAACTTTATGCCGCGTCTGGCTTTTTCTTTTCCGATTTCGGGAGATGCCAACTTCTTCGCCCATTACGATATTCTGGTGCAGCGTCCGCCATCCAATACGATTGCGACGCCGCGCGACTATTTCTACTTCTCGGATATTTCCTACTCGGCGAATAATCCGATTAATAATCCGAACCTGCGCCCGGAACGCACCATTGATTATGAAGTAGGATTCCAGCAGCGTTTGTCCAATTCTTCTGCAATTAAAATTGCTGCTTATTACAAGGAATTGCGCGATATGATACAGATTCGTACGTTCTTTCCGGTGCCGACGGTCATTCAATACACTACGTATGACAATCAGGACTTTGGTACGGTCAAAGGTTTTACCTTTCAATACGACCTGCGCCGAACGGGCAATGTATCGCTCAATGCCAACTACACCCTGCAGTTTGCGGATGGTACCGGCTCCGATGCCAACTCCCAGCGCGGCCTGACCAGCCGGGGCAATCTGCGGACGCTCTTCCCGCTGAGCTACGACGAGCGCCACCGCTTCAATGTCATCATGGATTATCGCTATGGTTCGGGCAGAACATACACCGGGCCACGTTTGTTCGGCGCGGATATTTTTGCCAATGCCGGTTTGAATCTCCAGGGAGTCATTGTTTCCGGGCGTCCATATACTTCGAGGTTGCAGCCAACCGAATTTGGCGGAGTAGGCGCCATCGGCTCCATTAATGGCGCACGGCTGCCGTGGACGTTCACGATGAACCTGCGCGTGGACAAGAGCTTCCGCATCAACAATCAATACAATTTCAATGTATATTGCCGCATCTCGAACGTGTTCGACCGCCGGAATGTGATCGGGGTGTACCCCGTCACCGGCTCGCCGGATGATTCAGGTTTCCTCGCGTCTTCTTTTGGCGCGCAGCAGATTCAGAATATTTCGACTTCGGTGCGCAACGTGGATGCTTATCTTGCTTCCTACCAGTGGGCATTGCTGAATCCGAATCTGTACAGTTTGCCCCGCAGGATTTACATTGGCGCAATTATGGACTTTTAAAATGAGGAATCGCATTTATTTTTTACTATTTGATAATAACGTAGCTATGCAGCATTTAAAATATTGGCTATTAGGAATCATGATGATCGGGATTGGAATATCCGCTCAGGCTCGCAAGCCCGACACTCGGCCGGAGCGGTCTGCCTCGGAGCAGCAACAAAACCGCAACCTTACCTATCGGGAAAACTGCGCAAACTCCGTCTCGCAGATCGATATGGCAATCAACAACGTTCGGGCGCGCCTGCTCACCGGCGGCGATGTGTGGTGGGATACCAACGACGGTCGATACGTCGTGCCAAAAGTGGAACCCGGTGAGCCGGAAGTATCCTCCATCTTTGCCGGTGCCGTTTGGTTAGGCGGTGTAGATCCGGCAGGTAACCTGAAACTGGCGGCAAAGACCTATGGCTCCGCAAGCGGAGATTCTGACTTCTTCTCCGGCCCGCTGAATCCGGAAACCGGAAAAACGACCCAGGAAACCTGTGCGCAGTGGGATAAGTTTTTTGTGGTGCGCGGCGAGAATATCCGCGAGCACCTGCGTAATTTTCAATTGGCCAGACTAGAAGGTGTGGACTACGATCCGGACCTGATTCCGCGGGATGTAAAGGGCTGGCCGGCCCGTGGCAACCCCTTTTTCTTTGATATTCACCAGTTTGAATTACCGAATACAACCCAGGGACTTGCCGGTTTCTGGGATGAAGATGGCGATGGTATTTATGACCCGCGCCAGGGAGACTTCCCGATTATTGAAATTCGCGGCTGTAATTTTGCGACCCCGGAAGAACAGCCTATACCCGATGAAATGACCTTCTGGATTTATAATGATGCCGGCAATATCCATTCCGAATCTATGGGTGATCCTATTCAGATGGAAGTGCAGGTGCAGGCATTTGCCTATGCGACCAATGACGAGATCAACGATATGACATTTCAGCGCTACAAGCTCATCAACCGGGCTATTGAAAGTATCGATAGCACGTTTTTTGCCATGTGGATTGACCCGGATCTGGGTTGCGATATTGACGATTATGTAGGCTGTGATACCCTCCGAAGCCTGGCGTATGTCTATAATCAGGATGCCATTGACGGGCAGGTGGGGTCTATTTGCCCGGGCGGCGTACCTACCTATGGCGATGAAATTCCAATCCTGGGTATTGATTACTTCCGAGGGCCACTGGATGAACTTGGCAACGAAATCGGCATGTCTTCTTTCACTTATTTTAATCGTAGCACCGGTGTGCCTACGCCTATCCCCGGTACGACCGACCCCAACAACGCTTTGGAATATTACCGCTATCTATCCGGCTCCTGGCGCGACGGCAACCCATTCACCTACGGTGGCGATGCCTATCAGGATGGGGAACCCATCAAGTATGCTTTTACAGAAGCCCCCGACGACGCCAATGGCTGGTCGATGTGCTCCGAAGGGCTGCCGCCTGGTGACCGCCGTATTATTCAGGCCTCCGGGCCGTTCCGACTGGACCCCGGTGCCGTGAACGAATTGATCATCGGCGCAGTTTGGGTACCCGATCAGAATTATCCCTGCCCGAGCATCAGACGCTTGCAGGAAGCCGATGATATTGCACAGGCGTTGTTCGATAATTGTTTCCGCATTACGGATGGTCCGGATGCACCTGATGTCGATTTTATAGAACTGGATCGCGAAATTATTGCCGTATTCACCAATGACACGCTCACGTCCAATAATGCTTTTGAAGCGTATGCACAGCCCGGCTTGCGCATCCCTTCGGGTGTGGAGGACAGCCTTTACCGTTTTGAAGGCTATAAATTGTACCAACTGGCCGGACCGGAGGTGACCATCGGGGATTTTGATGATCCGGACAATGCGCGCTTGATCTATCAGGTGGATGTGCGCAATGGCGTTGGGCAAATTTTCAACTGGTTTACCATCGAAAACCCCACCGGTAGTGAATACTACGTGCCCAGGCTGGAAGTGGATGGCAGCGACAACGGCATTCGCCACACTTTCCGCATTACGGAAGACCAGTTCGCGGCGGGCAATGATCGCCGCCTTATCAATCACAAAAAATATTACTTCACGGCACTGGCTTATGCTCATAATGAGTACGAGCCTTTTGATCCGACAGAACTCATCGGGCAGCGGCAGCCTTATCTCGAAGGGCGCCGTAATATCGGTGATGGTGACAATATTTACTATACAACCATTCCGCGGCCGATTGTTGACAGAAAACTCAACGCAATGTATGGCGACGGCGCTGTGGTGACCCGCATCGATGGGATTGGCAATGGTGGCAATTTTATCGATGTTTCCGACGAAACGCGAGAAGCCATTATTCAAAATAAATTTACCGGCGAAATTACCTACCAGCCCGGGCAAGCGCCCATCAGTATCAATATTTTCAATCCGCTGGATGTGAAAGACGGCGAATTCGAGCTGACTTTCATCGATGAAAATATGGGCAATGACCAACTGGACAATAACGTCCGCTGGCAGTTGACCAACCTGAGCGATGCTTTTGCGCCGGTGGTGCTTTCCGAGAGCACGATTGACCGGCTCAACGAGCAAATTATCCGCGAGTTTGGCTTTTCTATCAATATCGGGCAAGTACCGGACGTCGGCGAAAACCCGGGCGATGGCAACGGCGCTATCGGTTACGAAGAGGAATACGTGCGCGGTGAAAATGCCGAACCCTGGCTCATCGGCATTGCGGATGGTACGATCATTGGCGGCAGCGCTTTTGCCGAAAAGGTGTATAATTATGTGCTGACCAGCGACGGGCAAGTGGATCAGCTATTTGATCCAAACCAAAACCTGACGAACATCGGGCCGGGGTATTTTACGCCATTTTTTCTTGCCAACTGGCGCCCGCAGGATGAGCAGGATTCACCGTTTATTTCTCCTGCCTGGATCAGCTCTACCGGTAGCCGAATTGTACGGCAAAATACTATGCTGACAGATTTGAACAATGTCGATATCGTTTTCACTTCCAATAAAGACCTCTGGAGCCGCTGCGTTGTGGTGGAAACTTCCAATCGCTTCTACAATGCACTCGGATTGCAATCGGAAGGCGGCGTGAATAACTTCGATCTGCGTGCTTCGCCCAACCGGACGAAATTCGATAACGACAATGATGGCTTGCCGGATATTGACACGGAAGATCCCGGCACGGGTATGGCTTGGTTTCCGGGATATGCCATTGATGTGGAAACCGGACAGCGCCTCAATATTTTCTTCGGTGAAAACTCCGTTTATGATGGATCGAACGCCCCCGGCGCTTATGTTCTGTCGCCTACCGGTCGGGATATGATGTTCAATCCGGCTTCTCAAGTGTTCCTGAATATTGGCGGTTTTCCGAATATTTTCCAGTACTACACCGGTGGTCAGCACATTATTTATGTAACCAAGCAACCCTACGACGGATGTGCGCAATTGCGAAACAACCTGCGCCAAACGACCATTGCCAAGTGGCTGGGCGTACGCGAAATCACCTGGGCAGGTATGGTGATGACCGCGCCGGGGCAAGCGTTCCGTTCGTACGCGGATGGACTGATTCCCGAAGATTTGATCGTGAAGCTGCGCGTCAACAATCCGTATCAGGTATCGGAAGGCACGGGTGATTTCAACGGCTATCCGACCTACCGCTTCACCATAGAAGGAAAAGCAGCGGAAGATTTGACCACCACCGAGGTGGAGTCAGCGCTGGATATGATCAATGTTGTACCCAACCCATACTACGGATTTTCGGATTACGAGATTTCACAGTTTGTCAATACGGTTAAAATTACCAACCTGCCGGCAAAGTGTACCGTGACCATTTTCTCGCTCGACGGGAAGTTCATCCGGCAATATACCCGCGATGAAACCGGCTCGGCACCCGTCGGCAGCAACCGCGCGGTTGAGCGCAATCAGATTATTCCCGACCTGGAGTGGGATTTGCGCAACAACAAGGGCATTCCCATTGCCAGCGGCGTTTACCTCATCCACGTAAAAGCGGATGGCTTGGGCGAGCGAACGCTCAAATGGTTTGGTATAAATCGCAAATTTGACCCATCAGGGCTGTAAAAAATTTCTCATGGTCTTTCGGAGCATACATCGCTCCGAAAGACCACAAAACAAGATTTCAATGAAGCGAATTATATACTTCACTTACTTTTCCTGCTTTCTGGTTTGGAACTTGCCAACCTTACAGGCAGGCAACCCCGACCGCCAGGGCGAAGCGGGCGCATATGAATTGCTGATGAACCCCTGGGCGCGCAGTGCTGGTTTGCATACCCTCACCACTTCCAATATCACGGGCGTGGAAGCACTGCAACTCAACGTCGCCGGGCTTTCCCGAATTAATAAAACCGAAGTCCTCATTGGGCATAGCCTGTATCTGCAGGGCACCGATATGCGCACCAATGCCTTTGGGCTGGGGCAGCGCATCGGAAAAAACGGCGCTTTCGGGCTGAGTATCATGGCGCTTGATTTTGGCGATATTCGCGTGACGACTACCGACCAGCCGGAAGGAACCGGGGCTACTTTTTCGCCCAATTTTTTCAACCTCGGGCTTTCTTATGCCCATGTTTTTGAAAACAAAGTCTCGGTGGGCATCACCGTAAGGGGTATTTCACAATCCATTGCAGATGTGAGCGCCTTTGGCTTTGCCATTGATGCCGGCGTGCAGTACGTGACCGGCGAGCAGGACAACTTCAAATTTGGCATTTCGCTGCGCAATGTAGGCTCGCGGATGACGTTCGGCGGCGAAGGGTTGGCGATACAAAGACCCAGCTCGAACCGGGGCACTTATGATCTGACCTTCGAGCAGCGCGCCGCCAGTTTTGAATTGCCTTCTATGCTGAATATTGGTCTTTCCTACGATTTTTACCCGACAGCAGGAAACCGGCTGACGCTGGTGGGCAATTTTACCGCCAATTCCTTTTCCCGCGATGAAATTGGCGCCGGATTGGAATATTCTCTGAATGAAACCTTTATGCTGCGGGCGGCTTACCGCTACGAACTGGATGTGGAAAACGATATCGAGGCGTCCATTTACACTGGCTTGAGCGCTGGCGCTTCCGTCGAAATTCCGCTGAGCCGCGAAAAGAAAGATACCCGACTGGGCATTGACTATGCCTATCGCGCAACACGCCTCTGGAACGGGACGCACAACTTCTCGGTGCGCATCTCAATTTGATCGAATCTTTGCGCACTACTTGAATATTATTGCTTTTATTTGTAAATTTGCCATACAAAGCAAGAACGTTTCCAGGAAATTGGGAAGCGTTCTTGCTTTTTCGTCTGTTTGCGAAAACATTTTTTAAAGACGGCAGCTTTTTTAATGTAAACTTCCCGATTTCGAGAGGAAAGTAGCAGGATCAATTTTTTCAATCATCTCAAGTCGGCTCATTTGCCTTGTTTCGGGACATGCTGCCTGGAATGCCGGATAGATGACTCTTTTTAACAAAAAAATATATTCTTATGGCTGGGTACAATTATTTGACCCAAGAAGGGTACGACAAACTAAGAAACGAACTTGAAGAATTAAAAACCAAGGGTCGTAAAGAAGCAGCAGAAGCCATCGCAGAAGCCCGCGAGAAAGGGGACCTTTCTGAAAATGCCGAATACGATGCGGCAAAAGATGCGCAAGGGCTGCTGGAGCTGAAAATCAACGAGCTGGAAAAAATACTGGCAAATGCCCGTGTGCTGGACCAGAGCCAGTTGGATACTTCCAAAGTGACCGTTTTTTCTAAAGTGAAGATCAAAAATAAGAAAAACGGCAAGGAAATGATCTACCAGTTGGTATCAGAGCAGGAGGCAGACCTGAAAGCGAAGAAAATTTCTGTAAGCTCGCCCATGGGGCAGGGCTTGCTCGGCAAAGCGCCCGGCGAAATTGCGCACGTGCAAACACCGACGGGCAACCTGGAATTTGTAGTTGTAGAAATCACAATCTGATCGGCATGGCAAGCATTTTCACCAAAATCGTTCAGGGAGAAATCCCGGCGCATAAAATTGCCGAAACCGACGACTACCTCGCCTTCCTCGACATTCGACCCCTGAAGAAAGGGCACACGCTGGTCATTCCGAAAAAAGAGGTGGATTACATCTTCGACGTGGAGGATGACTTGCTGAGCGGACTGATGCTTTTTGCAAAAAAGGTGGCGAAGGCAATCGAAGCGGTGGTTCCCTGCAAGCGCGTGGGGATCGCGGTGATCGGGCTGGAAGTGCCGCATACGCATGTGCACCTGGTGCCGATTGATGACATTTCCGACATGACGTTTGGCAGAGGGCACCTGGATATTTCTCAGGCAGAACTGGCGGAAATAGCCGATGCCATTCAAAAGGCATACAAGTAAGTGGGGTCTGAAAAACAGAAAACGTAACGACTGTCTCAGAAGTAAAACGCTGAGGCAGTTTCTGTTTTATCATACCCGTTTCAACGGATAATGACGTATGGGTTCGTGCCTTAAAACATTCCTACCTACCGCCCATACACCAAAAAAGTCGCCGGGCGCTTGTGCAGTTCCGGTAGCTCGAGCTTGCGCCACTGCTTCCGCGTCCGCCAGCGAATCGGCGCAGGCGCCGGGCATCAAGGAAGGTATCCGTCCAAAGTTGGGTTTTGGTGCTCCGGGCTGTTTTTAGTCAAAATAGCCATTTTCTGACATATTGGTTTATCGCGGTGCTTTTTGGCTGTTTTTTTATGCTTCTTACAAGCATTATGATTATTTTTACTTACGAATGGCAGTCACTTATGGCAATGCCATTCCTTCGGAATAATCGGATGTACATTTGATTATCAATGTGTTGTCAAAATAAATTTATGAGGGATATATATCTAATGTGTTATACAAATGTTAGCGGGCATTAATAAAGAAAAAAAGAAACAACTATCTTTGCGAAAAATGTTCAAACATGAAGATAAATACATTTGAATTCAACGATAAATCTCGACAATGGAGATTATCTAAAACTAGCTTTGAGAAACTGACATTATTGGTTGGAGCTTCTGGTGTTGGAAAAACCCAGATGTTAAGGGCAATTCATGCTCTTAAAGAAATTTCTAAAGGAGAATCTATAAATGGGATTGTGTGGAATGTGAATTTTGATACCGTTATAGGTGACACCTATGTATGGGAAGGCGAGTTTGAAGAAAAAGAAGTCCCAGTTTTTGACATAGAAGAAGATGAATCCGTTGAAAAGACATCGAAAATCGTTTTCGAAAAAATTTTCAAGAATGGTGAACTCTTGGTTGATAGGCAAAGAGACAAAATTGTTTTTAGAGGAA
Source organism: uncultured Saprospiraceae bacterium (assembly GCA_964517175.1). Lineage (GTDB taxonomy): Bacteria > Bacteroidota > Bacteroidia > Chitinophagales > Saprospiraceae > JADJNW01. Next base: position 9,246 of record CAZFBU010000058.1, on the reverse strand, counting down.
ATGAAACAATTAAGTTAACAAGAGAAAAAAGTTTGCTAAATCATCTTGAAGAAGATTTTGTAAACGAAATGAAAGAAGCAATAGGGAAAATACAACTGAGCGACCATTCAGACTCACAAAAAGAGCCATTCAAAATCAACTTATTTAATGCTAATAATCTCGCCAAAAAATATGATACTCTTAAAAAGATTAGGCAATCTGATTTAGACATTAGAGTGAAAATGTTTTTGGCTTACAAAGCTGATAAAAAGACTTTTTCAAGAATCAAAGACAGATTTATTGACATTTTCCCTCAAGTTGAGGATGTAAAAATCGCTCCTATTGAATTTGAAGATGAAGATGACGTTCCTGTTTTCATGAAAGAATATCCGTTTATTCAAATAAAGGAAAGCGGAGTGCCTAAATGGGTGAGACAAAATCGAATATCTTCTGGAATGTTTAGGTCGCTATTACATATTAGTGAATTGTATTTATCGAGAGAAGGTACTTTGTTTTTGATTGACGAATTTGAAAACAGCTTGGGAATAAATTGCATTGATGAATTAACCGCTGATATTTTGCAGTCAAGAAGAGAATTACAATTCATTTTAACAAGCCACCATCCTTATATAATTAATTCCATTAGCTTCAATAATTGGAAGTTGGTCACTAGGACTAAAGGTGTTGTCAAAACGAGAGACGCATCTGAACTCAACCTCGGTAAATCGAAGCATGATGCATTTATGCAACTTTTACAATTAGAAGAATATCAAACTGGAAGTGAAATTATATAACCATGAATATTTATTTCTTAGTTGAAGGTCGGAGAACGGAAAAGAAAGTTTATCCTAAATGGCTAGGGCATTTACTACCTGAATTAGAAGAGACTAATGATGCTTTTGCCGTTGATGACAAAAAATTTTATGTTTTCAACGGTAATGGCTATCCTTCCATACTCAAGACTCACATGAAAAATGCAGTAGAGGATATAAACAATATAGGCAAATATCAATATCTTGTCATGTGTATTGATGCTGATGAAGTTGAAGTCGATTTTAGAATTCAAGAAGTTCAATCATTTATAGAAGATGAACAAATAGAGTTGAATGAAAAGACAGAGTTTGTTCTAATCGTTCAGAATCGATGTATTGAAACCTGGTGTCTTGGCAATAGACGTGTATTTAAGAGAAATCCTAATGAAGAAATCCTAAGAGAATATGTCGATTTTTATAACGTAAGTGCCGATGACCCTGAATTAATGGGGAAGATTGATGATTTTGAAACTCATGCTCAATTTCACGCCTCTTACTTAAAAGAAATACTTTATGAAAGAAACATAAGATACACTAAGAAAAATCCAAATGGTGTGACCGATGCTGCTTATTTCAACGAATTGGTTGATAGAAATAGAGATACTAATCACATAACTACATTTCGCTCTTTCCTTGATTTTTGCAATAAAGTAAAAGAAGAAATGGAATAAGAAAACGCCCGATAACATTGTGCAAAACGGCAACAAGCCCTATGCGGGCTTACTGCGTTTGCACCAAACCGTTTTAGGAAACCATGCAAGAGGAGAAACTGTTAAGAAGATAAAAACTTGTATCTTGTAGATTAACGGATGTCAAATGAAACTGAGTCAAAATAGCATAGAAAAGATAAGAACTTACCTAAAGGATAAGCCTGTCCTAAAAGCTTATCTTTTTGGATCATTTCTTCGTGGCGATGCCATTGAAAGTAGCGATGTCGATCTTTTGGTGGAGTTAGATTACAGTCAAAGCGTTGGATTAGCCTTTATCAAGATGAAACTGGATTTAGAGGAAATTCTTGGAAAGGAAGTCGATTTAATCTCGTCAAAAGGATTGTCCAGGCACCTCCAGCCAATAATTGATAATGAAAAAGAACTGATCTATGCGAGATAGTCTTGGCGATAAAGTCCGACTTCAACATATTTTAGATGCCATTTCTGCAATCAAAGAATATGTACAAGGTGTCAGTCAAAATCAATTTTTCAAAAATTCAATGATCCAAGATGCTTGCATCAGGCAATTACAAGTCATCGGGGAAGCTAGCAATAAAATAAGCAGAGAACTTCAAGAATCGCATTATACTGTTCCCTGGCGAGAAATAATAGGGTTAAGGGTAATTGTAATCCATAAATACTTTGGGATTGACGAGAACGTAATCTGGGATGTGATTCAAAATGATTTGCTTCCGTTGGAAGGTCAAATAAAAGAAATAATCGAAGGAATAGATTAACAAGTGAACCGCATAAAAAAAGCGCAACCGCTAGTATCCAATACTACAAATCCCCCCCTACCGCCCATACACCAAAAAAATCGCCGGGCGCTTGTGCAGTTCCGGTAGCTCGAGCTTGCGCCACTGCTGGATGGTCTTGGTTTTGATGTACTGGTCGGGCAGGGTCAGGTCCATGGCGATGCTGAATTTGGTGAGGGGCGCGAGCGCACGCAGGGCGACTTCTACGACGTTCCCATTGCGGTAGGGCGCTTCGATGAAGAGCTGCGTCTGGTCGTGCTTCGTGGAAAGCTGCTCCAGGCGTTGCAGATCACGCTCCAGTTCGTTCTTCTTCGGCGACAAATAACCGTGAAAGCAAAACGACTGCCCGTTCATGCCGGAGCCCATCAGCGCTAGCAAAATGGACGACGGACCCACCAACGGCACTACTTCGATGCCCTTCTGATGCGCCAGCCACACGATCTGCGCGCCGGGGTCAGCGACGGCGGGGCAGCCGGCTTCGGAGAGTAATCCCACATCTTCGCCGTTATCGGCAGCGTCGAGGAAGGTGAGCGCGGCTTCGGGCGTGGTGAATTTATTCAGTTCGTGAATGGTCAGGTCGAGGTCTTTGCCCGGGCAAACCGCTTTGATGAAGTGGCGGGCGGTCCTGGCGCGTTCGGCGATGATGACCTCCAGCTTGTTCAATATTTCATTCGCATAGGGCAAAATCGTGTGCGGCGCACTTTCGCCCAGGGGCGTCGGAATCAAATATAGTTTGCCTTTGGTCATGTCGCTAAATTTTTATTTCCCGTCGGAATTCGCTGATTATCGCAGCATTTGCCGTACTTTTGTAAACGTTTGTAAAGCTAAAACCGCAATCCGTAATTCCCAAAAGTGAGCGCAACTTATACCATAAAATTGCCGCAATTTGAAGGTCCGTTTGATCTTCTGCTCTTCTTCATCGAACGGGATGAACTGGACATCAACGATATACCCATTACAAAAATTACGGATGATTTTCTCATCTACATTCACCAGGCGGAGGAAATGAACATCGACCTGGCGAGCGAATTTGTACTGGTGGCGGCGACGCTGTGCCGCATTAAAGCCAAAATGCTCATTCCGCGCAAGGAAGTGGACGAGGAAGGCAACGAAATCGACCCGCGCGAAGAGCTGGTGCAGCGGCTGATGGAATACAAGCGCTACAAAAGCGTGCTGGAGGAGATGCGCCAGTTGGAGGAATTGCGCAGCAAACAAAACCCACGCGGCAATATTTCGGAGGAACTCAGCAAAATTGCGACCAAAGCGCTCGTCGATTCGGAACTGGAGTCGGTTACGCTGTTTAAGCTCCTACGCACCTTCGAGCGGATGATGCAGCAATTCGAGGAGTCGAAGCCACGCAAAGTGCACGAGATCGCGCAGTACAGCTACACGATTGAGGAGGAGCAAACCGCCATCCTGAGCAAGGTAAAAAAAGGCAAAAAAGCTAAATTTCAGGAAGTTTTTCAGGAATGCAAAAACCGCATCCACGCTATTGTGACCTTTCTCGCCATGCTGGAGCTGCTGAACATGGAACAGTTGCAAATCACCATTGGCGAAGGTTTCAATAACTTCTGGGTGGAGGCAGCTTAGTACTCGCTGGGGGTATAAACCGCCGTGCGCAGTACTTCCTCGTAGTATGCTTCGTATTGTGGCACAATTTTCCCGATTTCAAACTCCTTGGCCTGAGCCAGCGCATTGGCGCGAAACTCCTGTAACTTGTCTTCATCGGTCAGCAGTTGGAGGGTGTTCTCTGCCATTTTCTCCACGTCGCCCACGTCGCTCATGTAGCCGGTTTTGCCGTGAATGTTCACCTCGGGCAAGCCGCCGGCATTACTCGAAATCACCGGCACTTCGCAGGCCATTGCCTCCAATGCTGCAAGACCAAAACTTTCGCTTTCGGATGGGATGACAAACACATCGGCGATTGCCAGTAATTCCTCGATGGCATCCTGCTTGCCCAGGAAGCGGATTTCGCTGCAAAGCCCCAGTTTCCGGCAGAGTTCTTCCATGTTGTGGCGCTCCGGTCCGTCGCCAACGAGGATCAGCTTGCTCGGCAGTTGATCGTGCACTTTTTTGAAAACGTGGATAACATCTTCCACGCGTTTTACTTTCCGAAAGTTGGAAACATGCAGGAGGATGCGTTCTCCTTCGGGCGCAATAGCCTTTTTGAAATGATCCTTATTTGTGCGGCTGAAGCGGTCGAAATCAATAAAATTATAAATAACTTTAATTTCCTTTTCGATGTTGAAATACTCCAGCGTTTGCTGCTTCAGGCTTTCGGAAACTGCCGTGACGCCGTCCGATTTATTGATGGCGAATTCTACCACCGGCGAAAAGGCGGTATTGTTGCCCACAATCGTGATATCCGTGCCGTGCAGCGTCGTTACGTAGGGAACGTATCGCCCTTCCGCCAGCAGAATTTTCTTCGCCACATACGCGACGGTCGCGTGCGGAATGGCGTAATGTACGTGCAGAATGTCGAGCTTTTCAAATTTCACTACATCCACCAGTTTGCTCGCCAGCGCGGTGTCGTAGGGCGGATACTCAAAGAGCGGATATTCCTCTCCACTTACTTCGTGGAAATAAATATTTTCGTGGAAAATCGAAAGTCGTGCCGGTCGGCGGTAGGTAATAAAGTGAACCTGATGCCCGCGTTTTGCCAGTGCCAGTCCCAGTTCTGTGGCTATAACGCCACTACCTCCGTAAGTCGGGTAACAAACAATGCCTATTCTCATAATCCTGCTGCGAAAGGTGAAGAAAGTTTCATGTATCAAAAAAAGATACGCTTAGCAACGGAAATTGTTTAAACAAACAAAAAAGGCACGCCCTTTTTAACGGACGCACCTCCTTTCAAAAAGATTGAGTTGGTATGACTTTAATTCGTTTTAACAAGTTTCTCGGTGTATAACTGACGATCCGCCAAAAGGCGAATGATATAAACACCGGCGGGCTGGTTGCTCAGGTCAACGGGCAACGCAAGTGTGTGGACGTTGCGCTCCAGCGCCTGAAAGATCAGTTGGCCATTCAGATTGAACAACTGCACCTGCAAGTCGGTCGCTTGGGTCAGTTCTACCCGCAATAGTGTTTCACCAGTGGTTGGATTGGGCGACAGCACAACGCTGCGCACTACTTCCGGCTCGAATAGAGGCGTCGTCGTGCCGATTTGTATGCTCGCCTGGTCGCTGCAGCCGAAGCGGTCGGTCACGGTCACGCCGTACATACCCGGGCTGAGGCGCACTGCCGTCCGGTTTGTACTGCCATTGCTCCATTCGTAAGTGTAAGGAGCAAATCCTGTGCCAGGATTGACGGATGCCTGTCCGTCGTTTTGTCCATCGGCAGTTTCATCCAGTATTTCGGTTGCCAGTTCCAGCGATTCCGGACAACGGATGATGTTGAAATTGTCAAAATCAACCCAGTAATCGCCGCTGCTCCAAAAAGCGCGGAGCCGGAATTTAACAATTTCACCGGCATAATCATCCAGATAAATGGTAATGGCTTGCAGGTCAGCGCTTGGCGTGTGGTTTGCCGCGTTAATCGTTCGGAGCGTCGCGTAGGTCTCTCCGCAATCCAGTGATACTTCAACGATGATGGAATCGCCTTGCCCCAGTTGGGTAGCGATCGTGCCGCCGCCGTTGAAATTGACGATTCGGTAGTCAAACACCAGACTGTCGCCCGCTGCTACCACACCGATAGCCGGCGTAATGACTTCCATGCTGCGGTCGAGGCTGGAGAGGTTGTCGGCAAGGACAAAAGACGTATTGCCATGAGAATCAACGACATTGGTGCCGGTATCGGCAGACCAGTTTTCCGGCAATTCACCGCTCTCAAAATCTTCGGCAAAAGGAATCATCTCGGCGGTCATAAACCGGAAAGTCGTCGTGTCGTTTGCCGGAAAAAGCTCGCCGGGAGCGGACGTCCAGGTTTTTATGTTGAATACGGTAGCTGTCGTCGTATTTAAGGGTGTATTAAAGGTGTAATCTGTTTGTTCGCCGGCGGGTATGTTCAGGTTACCTACGTTTTCGGTGACAATTTCGCCTCCGTTTACCTGGTAGCTTACATTAAAGCCACCCACCGCCGAAGTACCGAAATTGCTGATCGTCATGGTGATAAAATCTTCCGCCACGCCGCACTCGTCCATATTGGCATTGGAAGCTGCCAGGGTTGCGAGGTCGCGTGCCAGTGGTCTGGAAATGAAGATGTCGTCAATACCCATTCCTTCTCTCGACAGCGCAAAATCGGAGGAGAAAACGAAACGCAGGCGCACATCGGCCTCGCCGGCAGTGCCTGTTAGTATGTTAGAAGCCGTTACCCAACCCTCGAAGCCGCCATCGCCGTTCCAGTAGTTGTTTTCCTGGTCGTTATACCAATTGATACCCGAACCGGCCGTACCCACTTTCGACCAACGCTCCCCGCCGTCGATACTTACTTCCAGCCAGCCTTCGTCGCAGCAGGCTTCGGTATCGATGAAAAGCGAAAAGGAAATGCGCGGATCGCTCTGCAAATCCGAGAAATCCATACAGGGTGACAGCAGATAAGATGTTTCGTTGAGATTGTGGCTGCCGCTGAGGTTTGTCACCCAGGCATTTTGCCCGTTGGCTGCTGCCGAAATGAGAGCGCCGGCAGGCGGGCCAAGTTCCCAACTGGAGTTTTGGCTGTTATCCGCCACCGTCCAGCCGCCTGACCATTCCTCAAAGCCCATTTGATAAGGAAAAACATCAATAATCGGAATGTGGAGAATGGAAATGGTGGTTGTATCATTCATCGGATCGCTATCGTTTTCCAATTCTGTCCAGGCTTGAATAATGTACTCGCCGGGTTCGGAAAAGTCGAACGTCGTTTCAAATTCTATGGTAAAGGTGCTGTCTTTTCCTAAAACGCCGGTGAAGAAACCATCCACGGGAATGGGAATTCCGGCTTCTACGCCATTAACCGCATATTTGAAGGGCACCAGCGACTGCGGTTGTCCGCCAAAATTGCGAATGGTAACCGTTACGCTTTCACTGGGACTCAGTCCACATTGGGTTTCCGGCGTTGAAATATCCGTGATGCCAAAATCTTTTGCGTACAGCGTTGTGAAGCTGAAAGGTCCGATCTGTCGGCTTGTATCCTGCCCGGCACAAATAGACGACAGATAGAAATCATAGGCTGTAAACTCTTCCAGGTTTCGCAGAATAGTCGAAGTTTGGGAAGTTTGAACGAGCGCGCCGTTGCCGGGCGTAAAGCCCTGCAAGCCGTATTCGATCAGGTAGGACTCCGCGCTGGAGTCAATCGGGGGCTCCCAGCCGATTTCGGTAGTGAAAGCCCGAATATCCAGTGTTTCTACAGAATTGGGTAGAGAAACGAAGCACCCCGGGCATTGAATGATTGCAAAAAGCGGAACGTTCGGGGTTGGTCTTGGTCCATCCGCAAATAACCGAAGCCCTTCCGGGTTGTAAATGGCGTAGGCCACTTCTCCGTCGAAACTTCCCGGCGAGAAGAAAAAAACGACCGTGTCCCCGTTCATAAATTTTGCTTCGAAGGTAGCAAAGGAGCCATTGTCGTCGATATTGTTGAGCGTATAAGACGTCGTATCGCCGCCGGCAATGACCACCACGGCCGCACCATTCCAGCCATCGCCAAAGCTGTCGAACAATTCCAGCGAATAGGTGCAACTGTCCGGTGCTTGTGCCCGAACACGAAAGCTATAAAGCGTGAGAAACAAAACAGGTAGTAGATAGTAGATTTTCATATGGATCGACTTTTGCATAACAAATGCAATTGATTTTGAATGAATTGCTCGATTGTCAACTGTCACAAAATGTGCTTTTCCGATGCACCCCAGGCGAAGAGGCTTTTGCGGCTTAGCTGGCTAAAAATAAATAAAAAATCGGTAACCTACTTTTTTTGTAATAGTGGCTTTCGGGTTCGTCACGAAAATTACATTCTTATAAACATTTTTCGCGGGTCTCTGTTAATCAATTTGATAAAAAATTGCGCCTCTTCGGGCGCCATAATGCGTTGTGTCCAGATAATTCAACTTTGCAGCAGTGTCAGTTTATTCGATAAAAGATTTGGAAAAATTATCAGGAATAAAAGCTCACACCATCCGGATGTGGGAGCAGCGCTACGATATTGTCAGTCCCAAACGAACTCAAACAAACATTCGCTACTACGAAGACGAAGACCTCAAATTGCTGCTCAATATCGCTCTTCTCAATAAAAATGGCATCAAAATTTCCAAGATTGCCAAAATGGACAAAGACGAAATTGCGGAGAAAGTTTCTGCAATTTCAGAAATTAATTTCGCAAATGCCACTCAACTCGACGCGCTGACCATCTCCATGATCGAAATGGATGAGTACAAATTCGACCGCATCGTTTCTACGAATATCGAACAAGTTGGTTTTGAACGCACAATGCTGGAGGTGATTTATCCCTTTCTCGAAAAATTGAGCGTACTCTGGCTTACCGGCTCTATCAATCCGGCGCAGGAAAATTTTATGAGTTATCTTATTCGTCAGAAGATCATCGTCGCCATTGACAAAGAACCACTGGCAACCGGAAAACACGTCAAGAAGTTTGTCATTTATTTGCCGGAAGGCGAAAAGCAGGAGCTTTCTATGCTGTTCATGCACTATTTGTTGAAATCGCGCCGCCACCAGGTCATCTACATCGGGCAGGAAATGTCGCTTACGGACCTCAAAGATACGTACGATATTCAAAAGCCGGATTACATTTTCACCATGATTTCGGAGACTTTTACGAAAGAGCCGGTGCAAAATTACGTGGATAAAATGGCGGAGACTTTCACCGAGAGCCAGGTGCTGCTATCCGGATACCAGATGGTGGCGCAGGATGTAAAACCGGGAAAAAATATCACCATTTTGAAGAGCCTCCACCAGATGATTACATTTCTCGATCAACTGAGCCATGCGAAGCAAAACGGTCAGTTTTCACACTAGTGCCAAGGGCACATGTTTCTTGCCTCGACGATCTCCTAAATCTAAATCC
>CAZFBU010000057.1:22405-24445 GCA_964517175.1 uncultured Saprospiraceae bacterium | reverse complement strand
ACACTCCTTTTTTTTGGTTTCACATCGCACGCTCAGACCGACTACATTTGGAAAAAGAAAGTTGAAAAGTTGAAGGTTTGAAAATTTTATTAATTCATGATATAATATTTGAACATTGGAATTAAATAAATACAGCAAAAGAATTACGCAGGATGATACACTGCCGGCAGCACAGGCAATGTTTTATGGCATCGGATTGACGGATGATGATTTGAAAAAGGCGCAAGTGGGCATTGTCAGCACCGGCTGGGAAGGTAATACTTGCAATATGCACCTAAATGATTTAGCAAAATTAGTAAAAGATAGCATCTGGAAAGAAGAATTGGTCGGTCTGATATTTCATACAATTGGCGTGAGCGACGGTATGTCGATGGGCACAGAAGGTATGCGTTATTCCCTGCCTTCGCGCGATCTGATCGCCGATTCTATTGAAACAGTAGCCGGTGCGCAGTGGTACGACGCCATTGTGGCGGTGACCGGTTGCGATAAAAATATGCCCGGCGCGATGATGGCGCTGGGGCGCTTGAACCGTCCGGCGATTCTGGTGTATGGCGGCACGATCAGCCCGGGTTGCCACGCAAACCAAAAGCTGGACATCGTCTCGGCGTTCGAGGCACTGGGCCAGCGCATAGCCGGAAAACTGGAAGAGCCTGATTTTCGGGCAATTATCAAGGGCGCTTGCCCTGGTCCGGGGGCTTGCGGCGGCATGTACACGGCGAATACGATGGCTTCGGCGATTGAGGCAATGGGCATGAGTTTGCCGTTCAATTCTTCTTATCCAGCTAGAAATTCAGAAAAAGAATCAGATTGTAGAAGGGTAGGGGTAGCAATTCGGCATTTGCTGGAAAGAGACATTAAGCCGCGCGACATCATGACGCGCGAGGCTTTCGAAAATGCACTCACCATTGTGACGGTGCTCGGCGGCTCTACGAATGCGGTGCTGCACCTGATCGCTATTGCGAAATCGGTGGGCGTGAAGTTGACGCTTGATGATTTTCAAACCATTGGCGATAAAACCCCTTTCCTGGCAGATTTGAAGCCAAGTGGCAAGTATGTGATGGAAGATTTGCACAACGTAGGCGGTGTACCGGGTGTCATGAAAATGCTCCTGGAAGCAGGTTATTTTCATGGGGAATGTTTGACCGTGACCGGAAAAACGATCGCTGAAAATTTGGCAGAAGTCCCCGATTTGCAGGCTGGGCAAGATGTGATTCGTCCGATTGACAATCCGATTAAAGCCAGCGGGCATATCCAAATTTTGTATGGCAATCTCGCCGAGCAGGGTGCTGTCGCAAAAATTACCGGCAAGGAAGGTGAAGTCTTCACCGGCAAAGCGCGAGTTTTTGATGGTGAAGCAGATGCAAATGAGGCGATTGTAAATAAAGAAATTCAGGCAGGTGACGTGATCGTCATTCGCTACAGCGGACCGAAAGGCGCGCCCGGCATGCCGGAAATGCTGAAGCCGACTTCCGCGATCATGGGCGAAGGCTTAGGCAATAAGGTGGCGCTGATCACGGACGGACGATTTAGCGGCGGGACGCACGGGTTTGTGGTTGGGCACATCACGCCCGAGGCGCAGGTCGGCGGACTGATCGCGCTACTGGAAAATGGCGATGAGATCACGATTGATGCTGAGAACAATAAATTGCATGCCAACCTGAGCGATGCGGAAATTGCAAAACGCCGCGCCAGATGGCAGGCACCGCCCATCCAGGCTACGCAGGGAAGGCTGCGGCACTATGCAAAAGTCGTTTCTTCCGCCAGCGAGGGCTGTGTAACGGATGAGGTTTAAATCATTGGAGGACTGGAAGATAGGAGGATTGGAAGATTTTAATATAAAGTTAATCTTCTCACTCTTTTATCCTTCCATCTTCCCAAAAACTAAGATATGAGTGAAAATACAAACTCCACAGAAACATTGACCCTTGAAGCAAAAGAAATTGCAATAAAAATAACCGGCGCAGAAGCCGTTCTACGCTGCCTCCTGGCAGAAGGGGTAGATACCATTTTCGGCTACCCGGGGGGGGCTATTATGCCCGT
>CAZFBU010000057.1:19992-22305 GCA_964517175.1 uncultured Saprospiraceae bacterium | reverse complement strand
TGGCAGAAGGGGTAGATACCATTTTCGGCTACCCGGGGGGGGCTATTATGCCCGTATATGATGCTTTGTATTATTATCAAGATCGGCTCCGACACATTTTGCCGAGGCACGAGCAAGGTGCTATCCACGCGGCGGAAGGATACGCGCGCGTGACTCGTAGAACGGGCGTTTGTATGGCTACTTCCGGTCCAGGCGCAATGAATCTGCTAACAGGCTTAGCTGATGCCATGCTCGATTCGACACCGCTGGTTTGCATTACCGGACAGGTGGCGGCACACTTGCTCGGTTCCGATGCTTTTCAGGAAACGGATGTGATAAATTGTACGATGCCGGTGACGAAGTGGAATTATCAGATTACAACGGCGTCCGAAATTCCAGAGGTTTTTGCGAAAGCATTTTACATCGCCAATTCTGGTCGTCCGGGCCCCGTGGTAATCGATATTACCAAAAATGCGCAGTTTGAATCGCTGGATTTTGCCTACAAAAAACACAAGTGGATCCGTAGCTATCATCCTTTTCCAAAGCCAGATGCGGAAAGTTTGCGCGAAGCGGCGGATTTGATCAATAGTGCAGAACGCCCCATGATCCTTGCTGGACATGGCATCCAAATTGCGCACGCGCAGGAGGTTTTCAAAACTTTTGTAGAGAAAACCGGTATTCCGCTGGGGTGCACGATTCACGGTTTGTCTTCGATTCCATCGGATCATCCGTTGCACATGGGTATGCTGGGCATGCACGGCAATTACGGTCCGAATATGCTGCAAAATAAATGCGATGTACTCATTGCCATTGGTATGCGCTTCGATGACCGAGTGACGGGCAATTTGTCAAAATACGCCAAGCAGGCAAAAGTTATTCATATCGAAATCGACCCTTCGGAAGTTAGTAAAAATGTATTCGCACACGTGCCAGTTATTTCAGATGCTAAATTAGCCTTAGAATCGCTATTACCATTGGTAAATAAAAAAGCATATCCCGAATGGATTGCTGAATTTCATAAGCATGATGCCATTGAATACGAAAAGGTGATCAAAAAAGATTTGCAGCCTTCTGCTGATGGAAAGATCAAAATGGGCATGGCGGTCAAAGCCGTTTCGGATCAAACGAAGGGAAATGCAATCGTGGCGACCGATGTTGGACAGCACCAAATGGTAGCGGCACGCTATTATAACTATCTGAATACCAATCAGTGGGTGTCCAGTGGTGGCGCGGGCACGATGGGCTACGGCTTGCCGGCAGCATTCGGCGCGAAGCTGGCGCATCCGGATCGGGAAGTGGTGGCGTTTATTGGTGATGGCGGTTTTCAGATGACCATTCAAGAACTGGGCATGTGCGCGCAGTGGCACGTCGGGGTCAAAATTGTTTTGCTCGACAACAACTTCCTGGGCATGGTGCGCCAATGGCAGCAGCTATTTTTTGACCGACGCTACTCGGTGGTGGAATTACAAAACCCTGATTTCGTCAAAATTGCTGAAGGCTTTGGTGTAGCGGGTAAGACGATTTCTAAACCAGAAGAACTGAACGAAGGTATTGCCGAAATGCTCGCACACGACGGCCCTTATTTGTTGCACATACAAGTGGAAAAAGAAGAAAATATTTTCCCCATGGTACCGAGTGGCGCTGCCGTGGATGAGATTGTTTTAGAGTAGGTTGAATACTCTTTCAACCCTTCAACCGTTCCGCCCGAGGCGGATAAATCAACCTTTCAACCATGAAAAAAGAATACACCATCATCGTTTTCACCGAACACCACACGGGCTTGCTGGCGCGCGTGGTGTCCATATTTTCGCGTCGGCATATCAACGTAGAAAGCCTCACTACCTCCCAATCTTCCATGCCGGGCATTCACCGTTTTACCATTGTGGTGATCGTACCCGAAGAAATGGTTCGGAAACTGGTCGCCCAGCTCGAAAAGCAGGTGGACATTGTCAAGGCATTTTATTACGAAAAAGAAGAGATCGTTTACCAGGAGATCGCTTTGTACAAAGTCCCCAGGAACTTGTTCGATCATGGCAATCGCATGGAGCAAATGGTGCGGCGGCACAATGCGCGCATTCTGGAAATTGAATCGGAGTACATCGTTATTGAAAAAACGGGGCATGAGCAAGAGACCGAAGCTTTGCTCCATGACCTGAAAGAGCATGGTATCTATGAATTTGTGCGCTCGGGGCGTGTCGCGATCGTGAAACCAATGGAGCAATTGAATAAGTATTTGCAGTCACTGGGCTTAGAAAAGGAGACGACGGGTTAAAGTTTATCATTTTGCATCATAAAAACATCACATCGACTTGACCGACAGGGCAATTTCAACCC
>CAZFBU010000057.1:16933-19892 GCA_964517175.1 uncultured Saprospiraceae bacterium | reverse complement strand
TTCAGGTTTCGCAAATCTCAAAGATTTACGAAATCCATGCCACCGTTTTGATGCACTATTCCCCTCCCAATGCCTCCGTGGCGAGTGCCGTTTTTGAGTCCTCCAGGTATTCTAAAAAGCGTTTCAACCGAGGCGAGGCATTTTCTGTATGAGTTGTGACTTGCAGTACCTCATATATATTTTTCCAGCCATCTTCTGTTTCGAGCTCGAGCAAGGGATTAAGGATGTAATACCCCTGTCGAATGCGGTAAAACAACTGCCGATTGTAGGGGTCTTGCCGGTAAATTTCGTTTTTCGAGAGCATTGCGGAAAGGTAGGTCCGCTTTTTGCGATATTCGGGCATGACAGCGTGCGGGTAATGTTGTACTGCCTGGAGGAAATCGGCGGTTTGAAAACCGGGCGAATCCTGCTGAATTTTGTAGGTGGTCATTTCACGCGTCAGTGCCACCATATAATTGAACATAAAAAACTCCATCTGATGGTTATCGAGCTTAATCAACCGATTTTTAAATTTTATACGCAGGCTGTCGGGTTGAAGGGTATGATATATTTTACCCAAAACTTTTGCGCCGTAGCTCTCGGGCAATTGGTAGGATTTTAGTAAGGCAATTTGAAACGCCTGCCGACCGAGGTTGTCTTTCAAATCCGGCTGCGCGCCCAGTTCCAGCAAAAAATGAATAATTTTGACGCTCCCGCCCAGCGTTGCCATCATCAGCGGCGTGAGGTTGAATTCCGTGCGATAATCGGGTCCGTATTTGCGCACCGCGTTTTCCACTTGCTTGAGGTTGTCATTGAAAAACTCCGGAAACTTGCGTTCTATTCGTCCCATGCCCTCGCGCTTCCAGTCGGCGGCTTTATTATATTTGAATTCTACTAATTTGTCGAAAGCCCAGGTTTCATAATACATCAGGGCATATTCGTAGAGTGCATCTTTGGCTTTTTTATTGTAATTATCGGGATCAAATGCCTTTTTCTTCAACTCCTCCCGCTTATCTACGGTGATCACCTCCCAGGGTACGGGTTGCACTTTCAAAATCTGCTTGCGAATGTCTTCTGCCTGCGCTTGTTTGCCTTGCAATTCCAGCTTACGAGCTTCCTTCTGCCAGTCGTCGAGCGAAGATTCCTGGGCTTTCATGTTCACCTGCTGCCGAAAATTGGTCAATTCCAGCAATTCCAGCAAATCGTGCTTGCGGATGCGCTCTACCACATACAAGTTTTTCACGGCTCTGGTGATGGCAACGTAGAGCGAATTGACGTAGAATTTGTAAATTTCTAATGACTTATCAGTTTTGTCTTTGGCGCGGGAAAAGACGAGTTCGCTTTCCAGATCGTCCTTGCTTACGCCCCGGCATAGTTCCCGAAATTCTGCTTCATTATTAGAGATGATATTGTACAAAATGATATTGTCATATTCCAAGCCTTTGGCTTCTTGCACGCTAAATAAAAGCGGCGTATTGAAAAATTTACGGGCTTCGGCTTTATCTTCATTGCGCATTACGAGTACAGCAAATTTGGCCGACTTTCCGGTGCGTTTGTCCAGTTCCTGTTTAATTTTTGGCTTATCTTCATAAAATTCTACCGCGCCCGCATGGGCCGCATTCGCTTTTACGAGGTAGGTGCTTTCTTTGTCAATCGAACCAAAACGAGCATTTTTGACTAATAATAATTGATTGGCAATATGAGTTACTTCCGGGGTGTTGCGGTAATTGGTATATAAAATACGCGTCAGGTTGCCAGCGAGGTCTTTTTCATAAAACAAGCGTTTCACGTTCGACCACGAGAAAAAATTGGGGTGCACAATCTGATTACTGTCACCGCACAGAATAAAATTTTTTGGCTGCTTTAATGATTTTAAAAGTAATAACAGCTGTATGTTTGTAATATCTTGTACCTCGTCCACGACTATAAAATCATAATAAGGCTGTACTTTTTCCAGTCTTTCAAATGCAGCGATATTCGCATCATAAAAATTACCTTCGGCTAAAAAATCGAGGTATTTTAAAAACAAATCGTAGAGTTGTGCCCGTTCGTCGGATGTAAACACGGATTGGCGCACGCCCAAATCTACGTAAGCCTCGCGCGAAAGGTAAGCCGCATCGATAACAGCACCGGTAATAACGCCCTTAAACTCCTCAAAAACCTTATGCGCATCCTTGATTCTGAAGGCTTGCTGGTATCGCCAAATCCAACCCTCGAAGTCCCGAAAAGTAATCGCTTTGCCTTTGGGCAAATCAATGCTGCCGAGGTATTCCTGAAACGACAAAAAGTCCACCTCCTGCTGCTCGTTGTCATATTGAAAGGCATAATATAGATTGCGCGAATTTTCTACCAAAAAAGAGGAAAGCGTCACATACAACACTTTGCCACGCAATTGCTTGATTTTTTCGAGCGTGAGCGCCGTTTTGCCACTGCCCGCCGAACCAATGATAATGACGGGAAGTGCCGCCTGAAAAATGGCATCCTGCTCCTCGTCAAACGAAATAATTTTATCCAATATATGAAAATGTCTGCTCGTGGGGCGTACATATGCGACGGGTGTGAGTTCCTCCGCTGCCAATTGCTCCGGCGAGGGCAATGGCGCTAACTTGTTATCGTCTATTGCAGCGCCATTCAGGAAGCGCGACTTTTCGTAAGCATGATGTAATATTATTTCCAACAAAAATAAATATCGCTCCTCTTGATATACTCCTATTTTAAATAAAAGCCGGTTTTCACGGTCTAGTTTTGCTCGAAAATAACCGGTATTTGGCATCTTCTTTACCTCTGCTGACTTGAAATCACCTTGCTGCAACTGCGCTACGACCTTATCGAATTGTTTTTTTACAGGCTTTATTTTCAAGTCATTATAATACAAAATTTTCATACGATTTAAACACTTTGATTTTACCATGTAAACGTCCTAAACTACGTAGATTATTTGAAGGCTACTAAGGATGTTCGGTAAAAAATCTGTTTTTAT
>CAZFBU010000057.1:0-16833 GCA_964517175.1 uncultured Saprospiraceae bacterium | reverse complement strand
TCTGTTTTTATGACATGGCATCAGAAAAAGAAGGATTGCAGCAGCAAAAGGAAATTCTTGTCAGAAGAGGCTATCACTTTCGTAAAAAACTCGCTATAATTTCTGATGCGGCACCGAAGTTACCTTGCAAATACTTACCTTCATTTTACCCTAAAAAAAGCGACTGCGTTTGCTGCGGAATGACGCCATTTTTCACGGCAACATCGAATAAGTGCTGCACGGCTGCCTTGCCGCGGTCGCCCAGGTTTTTGGTGTAATCATTGACGTACAATTCGATATGCTGATACATCACGGATTCATCCATCTCCTGCGCGTGGGCACGCACGTACGCCAGGGATGATTTTGGGTGTTCAAAAGCAAATTGCACGCTTCGTTGCAGCACGCGGTTTACTTTTTGCTGAATTTCAATCGGCAAATCCCGCCGGATCACAATGCCGCCCAGCGGGATGGGCATCCTGGTATTGGTTTCCCAGTATTCGCCGAGGTCGATTAGTTTTACCAACCCTTTCTGCTGATAGGTAAATCGGTTTTCGTGAATGATCAGCCCTGCATCGACTTCTTCACGCAGCACCGCATTTTCAATATCGGAAAACAGCATTTCTACTTTGTTCTGAGCATCAGGATAAGCATAGCCGAGCAGGAAATTGGCGGTCGTGTATTTGCCGGGAATGGCGATTTTGCCCGCGATGATTTCCGCTTTGCTCAGGGGCTTTTTTGCGATAAGCAACGGACCGCAGTTATTGCCGAGCGCGCTGCCCGCATCGAGCAGGCAGTAGGTGTCGGTAAGATAAGCATAGGTGTGGTAACTGAGCTTGGTAATATCCAGATTGCCAACGAAAGCCTGCTGGTTCAAATCTTCGACATCGCCGAGATGGACGTCAAATTCCAGCCCCTCGGTGTCGATCTTGCCGTGGATCATCGCATCGAAAATATAGGTATCATTCGGACAAGGTGAAAATCCCAGAGATAATTTCATACATTTGCGCTTTTCTGGCGTTTTTGTGTTATAATTATCATCCGTAAAAGGCGGACAAATATTGCAATATTCAACATGATAAGACTACAAGTCATATACGAAGACAACCATCTCATTGCGGTGAACAAACCGGCGGGCGTTCTGGTTCAGGGCGACGAAACCGGCGATATACCCATGAGTGAAATTGTCAAAAAATATATCAAAGACCGGTACAACAAACCCGGCGACGTCTTCCTCGGCGTCATCCATCGCCTCGACCGGCCGGTGAGCGGCGTGGTGATCTTCGCACGCACGAGCAAGGCGCTGGAACGGATGAACCAGCTATTTCGCGACCGGGAAATCGAGAAAACGTACTGGGCGATCACCAGCCAGCGCCCGGAGCCACTGGAAGGGCATTTGAAGCATTTTATCCTGAAAGATAAAACAAAAAATCAGGCGAAAGCCTATGATCGCCTGAGCAATCGGGCAAAAGATGCGAAGGAAGCGGATTTGGATTACAAAATGCTGGCGCAGATTGGCAGCCATGTGTTGCTGGAAGTGAAACCCCAAACCGGGCGTCCGCACCAGATTCGGGTGCAATTAGCCACCATCGGCTGCCCGATTCGCGGCGATGTGAAGTACGGCTTTTCGGTTGGCAATGACGACGGCTCCATTTGCCTGCACTGCCGCTCGCTGTCCTTTGTGCACCCGGTGAAAAAGGAGTCGGTGACGATTACAGCGGACCCGCCGGAGACGATGTTCTGGAATTATTTCAGCGCTTTTCAATAATTTACGGCAAGCAAGGTATTTGTCATTGGAAAATGTTTCGCAATTTGTAATTTCACCTCTGAAAATAATTGAAACCATGAAAGCACTATCTATCCTAAGCCTTTTTGCGGGCGCAATTCTGACGATGAGTTGCAATAGCCAGTCGGATAAAGGCAGCGCTCTGGTGTTCGAGGAGCGCGTTTTTAATATGCAATCCGCTTCCTGCCAAACCGATAGCACGCGCTGTGCGGAGGTGAAAACGACTTACCCGATAGCCATTGAAGGAAATGCGGAGGTGATCCAAATCATCAATGATTCCATTATGTTTCATTTGTGCCAGAGCATTTCGCCCTTTGCTGAATCGCCGGAGCAGGTGTCGCTGAATCTGGAAGAGGCGGCGGCAACGTTTATCGGTGAATATCAATATTTTATCAGCGAAGAACCGGAATATGAAATTGGCTGGGCGCTGGAAACGAACGGTCAGGTGCTGTATCAGTCGCCAAAGTATATTTCGATTGAACTGTCGAATTACTCCTTCACCGGCGGTGCGCACCCCAATTCTTACACGACTTATCTCAATTTTGATGCAAAAACCGGTGCAAAAATTGACCCTGTGGAGTTGGTTTCTGATGTGAAACGCCTGATGCAATTGGCGGAAGCCAGGTTCAAGGAGGCACGCGAAATGCCCGCAGATGCCAATTTGATAGAGGAAGGCTTCTTTTGGGATGGCGCTTTTGTCCTGCCGCAAAACATCGCTATCGTGGAAAACGGGCTTCAATTTTACTACAATCCCTACGAAGTGGCAGCGTACGTGATGGGACCGACTGAGTTCGTCGTGACCTACGAAGAAATGGGCGATATCTGGAAAGGCTAAATCATGACCGGACAGCAGCAGAACGGGCGGCAGCTATTCTTTCTATTTCTCGTCATCTGGTTGGCGCTGAATGCATGGCAGGCGGCGTTTACAAATCTCGACCCCGACGAAGCATACTACTGGATGTACTCCCGCCAGCTCGATTGGGGCTATTTCGACCATCCGCCGGGCATTGCCGTTTTTATCAAGCTGGGCTATGCCCTGATTCCGAATACGTTAGGTGTACGGCTTGGCGCTATTTTGCTGCAGGTGGGCAGCTTCTATGGCGCCTGGCTTTTGCTGGGCAAACCGACGGCACGCAGGCAGGTTTGGCTGTTGATCGCCTTGCTGGTCTCCATGCCGATGTTACAGGCGTATGGCTTCATCGCTGTGCCGGATGCGCCGCTGATGTTTTTCACTGTACTGTTTTTGTTGTTTTATCAACGATTTTTAACCAATGAAAATTGGGCAAATACCTTGCTGCTGGGCGTGTGCATGGCAGCGCTTTTGTACAGCAAATATCACGGTATCCTGCTGATTTTCTTTACGCTATTGTCGAATTTGAAACTGCTGCTCAAGCCTAAATTTTACATCGCTTCCATCTTCGGAGCGCTATTGTTTTTCCCGCATTTGTACTGGCAGTATGCGCACGATTTCCCCTCTTTTCGCTATCATCTGAGCGGGCGCGACGATCCCTACGAACTGAAGCACACGATAACCTATATCCTCAACCAGTTTGTCATTTTTAATCCGTTCCTTTTCCCGATGGTCATCATGGCGATGATTCGCAAACCGGTGCAGGATTTGCTGGAACGAGCGCTTTATTTCATCATTTTTGGCTTTTGGGCGTTTTTCTTTTACACCACCTTTAAAGGACACGTCGAACCGCAGTGGACCATCATTCTGAGTTTCGCTTTTATTATTCTGTTATGGCGATATGCTATTGAAAATGAGTATTTTATAAAATGGATATTCCGCTTTGCTGTTTTGACGATGTTTCTTTTCGTCGGTGTGCGCCTGGCGCTAATCCGGGGCAATTTGTTTCAGATCAAAAGTAATTTTCATCGGACGGACTGGTTGTATGAGTTGCAGGAAGAAGCGCAGGGGCTACCGGTAGTTTTCCGAAATTCCTATCGCGATCCTTCGGAATATAGATTCTACACCGGGCAACAGGGATACACCTTCAC
Source organism: uncultured Saprospiraceae bacterium (assembly GCA_964517175.1). GTDB lineage: Bacteria > Bacteroidota > Bacteroidia > Chitinophagales > Saprospiraceae > JADJNW01. Next base: position 13,070 of record CAZFBU010000057.1, on the reverse strand, counting down.
GGATGTGGATTACCGGAAAAATCAGTTTGACATCTGGGATTGGGAAAAAGCCCTGCACAATCAGCGGGTGGTGATGGTTGGTCCGCAGCGACGCTTCCCGGGGCGTCTCAACTGGGCGTGCGAAGATTGTAAAATACTGAATTTGACCCGAAAAGACGTGGAGATCAAATTGGTTGATAGCCTGCAAATCTCCCAAAAAGTAACATTGGGTTACGACATTCCCAATAGTTTACAAACTGGACAAACAATTGATTTTCAGCTTGAATTTCAAAATCCTTATACACACAATATCCACCTGAATGCCGGAAACATGCCTCTGCGCATCGTTGCCTTGTTTTTTCAGGAAGTGCCGTCCGAAGCGCCGATAGCAATTCAGTTTGAAAAGCCCTTGCAGGTTATTCCGAAAAGCGAAACTTTGACGCGAAAGGCAAGCGTCACCGTGCCTGATCTATCCCCCGGCACCTACCAGTTTGCCTTCGGCATTCAAACCGGCGGCTTGCCGCCTTCGTTCAACAGCCGTATGCAAACCGTGACCATCGGTCGCTAATCTTCCGATTGCAGTACCAGCAGCGGTAGTTGCGATGCCATCGCGACCTGCTTCGTCTGGCTTTTGTGAAAGAAGCGCTCCCAGAATTTGCGCTGGCGATGCGCCATTACGACCATGCCGACGCCGTGAGAAAAAGCATAATCGTTCAGACCCTCTGCCACGGATTCGGCATCAATTTCGGCAATGTGGAAGCAAAAATCAGGCTCCCCTTTTTCAAATAATTCCTCAAAAATTTCTTCTTTGGTTTTGTCGAATTGGCTTTCCTCTTCCCGTACGTGTACGAAGTGCACCGTCGCTTTGAGCAGGCGGTTGAATTCAATCAGCGTTTGCAGCAGGTCATTATCGGCAGATTCGTAGTTGCTGGCATACAGAACGTGCTTCGTATCTTTAAAGGTATAGCCTTTAGGAATCAGCAAAACCGGGCAGTGCGCACGCCGTGCTACCGTACTGGACACGCTGCCAAAAACCTTATTGATAATGCCGCCCTTGCCCGTCGTGCCCATGATGATGAGACCCATGTCTTTGGACTGTGTCACCAATTCATCCGCCGGAAATCCGATCAAAATTTCGTTTTCGATTTTACCTTCCGGATCGACTTCCAGCATAAAATCACGGAGCATCTGCTCGCGAATTTTCAGGTAATCCGCCACCGGCGGCACGAAGTTAGGATATTCTGACTCGGCGTTCGGCATGAATGCGTGCACCACTTTTAGCTGGGCGTCCGGAAGAAGCTCGATAAATTGTTGGGCGTATTCAAATGCATTTTTTGCATTTTCAGAAAAATCGACGGGGACTAGGATGCGGTTGATCATGGCTTTTACTTTTCCACAAAATAGCTGGATTTTCTTGTTTTGTAAATGATTTTCATCACCTGCACACCATGAGTTTCTTTTCCCCATTACGCCATGACTTCCTCAATAATGCTTCTGATTCCGCATGATGTTTTCCAGCGTCCAGGTGATGGAAGCCCGGTGAGGCACTTCCCGAACTTTGCAGTCTGCCTTTCGGCAAATGGCGCAAGCGCCTGGCGGTTCGCAGGGTTCAACGTGGATGAACATTTCGACCGGCGTGGCGTAGTTTTGACTGATGAGTTGTTCCATCTTTTCAACTTCGCGATGCGAATCCCGCACCTGAAAATACCAGGGTACGGTGAGGTGGCAGTCGATATGCAGGGTAGGACCGTATTTGATGACGCGAAAATTGTGAATGTCAATCCAATTGTCTGCTTTGTTCTCTTCCAGAAACCGTACAAGGCGATCAATAAGCTGATAGTCCGCTTCGTCCATGATGCCGGCGACTGATTCGCGCACTAGTTTGAAACCGGTGTATAAAATAATGCCGCCAAAAATAATTGCCGTGACGTTATCCACCCAGGCGAGTTTGGTAAAATAGATCAGCGCCAGTCCGGCGACCAGACCGAGCGAAGAATACGCATCCGATTTGAGGTGCTTGCCATCGGCGATGAGTATCAGCGAATTGGACTGTTGCCCCTGGCGTTGCAGCAGATACCCGAGCATGTAATTCACCAGGCCGGAAACTGCAACCAGCACGATACCCGTGTCGATTTGCCCGATTTCCTGTGGATGGATCAGGTTGTAAATGCCCTTGCCGATGATAATGATCCCGGCGATAAAGATCAGTCCGCCTTCAAAACCAGCTGAGATAAATTCTACCTTACCGTGCCCGTAGGGATGGTTTTCGTCGCGGGGTTTCATGGAGAGGATCAGGCTGTATAATGCGATGCCCCCGGCGACTACGTTGATGATACTTTCCAGGGCGTCGGTCAGAATGGCATTGGAGTTGGTTAACCACCAGGCTACAAATTTTGCCGCCATGAGTAGCAGACCAACGATAATGGCCAGCAATTGCCAACGGATATTTTTTTGATATTGTTTGGTGTGGGGCATGCGCCTCGGTTTCGTGCAAAGCTAGTATAATTGCCATTGAGTTGAAAAAAATTGCCGCAGATAAAGCGGAATTAACAAATAAGTTTGATTTTTACGTTATCTCATATTTGAAAACAACCTGAAATCATGTTGAACAGACAAAATCCAACCCAAACCGAAGCCTGGAAAAAATTGCAAGCACATGTCAAGCAGATGAAGACAGTGCACATGCGCGATCTCTTTGCTTTTGATAGCCAGCGTTTTGATACGTATTCCCTTCATTTTGAGGATTTTTTAGTTGATTATTCTAAAAATATTTTTACGTCCGAGACTTTGCAGTTGTTGCTGGCGCTGGCGCGGGAAATGAAGCTCGATGAGGCGATCCGAAAAATGTTCGCCGGCGAGCATATCAACGAAACCGAAGATCGGGCGGTGCTGCATGTCGCCTTGCGTAATCGCTCCAATCGCCCGGTGCTGGTCGATGGTGAAGATGTAATGCCCGCAGTGCAGGCGGTTTTGGACCAAATGAAGTCATTTTCCAATAAAGTACTTTCCGGTGAGTGGCGCGGCTACACCGGAAAACGCATTACAGATATTGTAAATATTGGCATCGGCGGCTCGGACCTTGGCCCGTTGATGGTGACCGAAGCACTGCGCCCATACTGGCGGGAAGGCATGAACGTGCACTTTGTGTCGAATGTGGATGGTACGCACATCGCGGAAACGCTCAAGCGTATCTCCCCGGAAACGACATTATTTTTAATTGCTTCCAAAACCTTCACCACGCAGGAAACCATGACCAATGCGCACACGGCGCGGCGCTGGTTTCTGGAGCATGCCAAGAACGAAACCGCCGTGGCCAAGCACTTTGCCGCCCTTTCAACGAATGCGGAGGGCGTACAGGCGTTTGGCATTGCGCCGGAAAATATGTTTGAGTTCTGGGATTGGGTAGGTGGCCGCTATTCGCTGACGTCGGCGATCGGATTGTCGATTGCCTGCACGATTGGTTTTGAGCATTTTGAAGAATTGCTGGAAGGTTTTTACGCGATGGATGAGCATTTCCGAACGGCGAGTTTCGAACAAAATATCCCGGTTATCCTGGCGTTGATTGGCATTTGGTACGTCAATTTTTTCGATGCGGAATCGGAAGCGATTTTGCCTTACGATCAGTATTTGCACCGTTTTGCAGCGTATTTTCAGCAGGGCAATATGGAAAGCAATGGCAAGTACGTGGGGCGCGACGGCAAGCCGGTGCGTTACGAAACCGGTCCGATCATCTGGGGCGAACCCGGCACGAACGGGCAGCACGCGTTTTATCAACTCATCCATCAGGGCACACGCCTGATTCCTTGCGACTTTATTGCGTCGGCGCAGAGCCATAATCCGATTGGCGATCATCACGAAAAACTGCTGTCGAATTTCTTTGCCCAAACCGAAGCGCTCCTCATGGGCAAAACGGAAGAAGAAGTGGTAGCGGAGCTTCGCGCAACCGGTAAGTCTGAAAAGGAAATCGAGTTTCTCACACCATTTAAAGTTTTCCAGGGCAACAAACCAACCAATTCAATCCTGGTGAAGCAGGTCACGCCGCGTACGCTGGGCAGTCTGATCGCGATGTACGAGCACAAAATCTTTGTGCAGGGTATCATCTGGAACATTTTCAGCTTCGATCAGTGGGGCGTGGAATTGGGCAAGCAACTGGCGAAAAAAATATTGCCGGAGCTGCAGAGCGATGCGCCAGTCGAGTCGCACGATAGCTCCACCAACGGTCTGATCAACGCCTGGAAGCGAATGAAGTAGTTTGAGGTGCTCGGCTTTTTGTGGTAAAATCTTAACGAACGAAGGCTTTTGAGCGTCAAAAGCCAGAATATTAATTTGTTTTTATTTTAACGCGTTAAATGTTGATTGTTAGGATTTTAAATCCAACACAAGTGTTTTTATTTGCAATGAATACGATCGGAAATCCCGCCTTTCTGACCAGAATGCACTTTTTCAATATTAACTATTATAATTTACTGGTTGACAATAAGTTAGAATATTGCTAAATTGGCAGGAAAATATCCCAAACAAAACTAAACACAACATACTATGCCTCAGTCAAAAATTTGGATGTACCTGGTTATTATTGGCATAATCGCCTTAATTGCATTTCTGATTGGCAGAGCCACCAGTCCAAAAACAGTCGCTGCGCCTACGGTTCAGGAAGAGAAAATCGCTGCCGATGATTCCTCTGCTGATGCAGTAACAGACACCACCGAAACCTCGTCCGAGCCGGAAACTCCATCCGAGCCGGAAGTGCCGGTCATCGAGGATGCGCCCGCCAACAGCGCACCGGAAGCCCTGCCTGTGGCTAACCAATGCTATGCAAATGATCAGGAGTTGGGAAAACAATTAACGCTATTCGCCGAAAAAACAGAGCGGGATTCAGTATGGTACGTGGTGCACACCGGCAACCCACCGGATCAACTCGCCGATTGTGCCGGCATGTTCCTGCGAGTCATCCGGTTTGTGCAATCCACCTGCGATCAGTACGATTATCCGAAGCCAACGGATGCTCGTGGCAGCAGAACGCAGGCGCGTTGGTTTTATGATCGCAACAATCTGGTTATTGTCAAAAACGGCAGCGACGATGCAATGGCAAAGCGCAATCTGATCAAACCTGGCGCTGTGCTATTTTTCGGACGTTCGGGGCAGCACTACAACGATGTTACCATCGACATGATCGAGCGGGAAGTAGCGCATGTTGGTGTGGTCACGGAGGTAAAGCGGGATGATGTCGGTAACGTGATCGGCTACACGATGTTCCACGGTCGCAGCAAGGGTAAGATCGCCCAGCGCAGCTTTTATCACAGTATCGAGCCGCCGAGGCTGGGCTTCCCGATACTGGGCAACTGGAATCAGCAGTGGATGGGCATTGCCAACATTATGACGCCGAAACGCAGCATATAAAGTTTGGGGTTCGGGGTGTCATCTTCGAGCGGGCGCTTTTGTTTTGTGTATCTCGTTCAGATCACATTCACTTCCGGTTGTAACCGAATGGCGAATCTCCTTTCAACCGAATCGACAATGTCCTGAGCCAATTGCCAGATATCCGCCCCGGAAGCATTACCATAATTCACCAGTACCAGCGCTTGTTTTTCATAACAACCCGCACCGCCCCGGCGGATGCCTTTCCAGCCGCACTGCTCGATGAGCCAGCCGGCGGGTACTTTTATTTTGCCGTCAGAACCGGGATAAGCCACAATGTTGGGGAAGGCTTGCCGCAATTGGTCAAAATGCGCCGGTTCAATTTCCGGGTTTTTGAAAAAACTTCCGGCGTTGCCTAACTTTGCCGGATCCGGCAGTTTACTGGTGCGAATGGCAATCACGGCATCGCTTACATCGCGGATGCTTGGTTGTGTAATGCCGCGAGCAGCCAGCGTTTCCCGAATGGCACCGTATTCGGTATTGATCTGATGATTCGTTTTGCTCAGTTGCAAATAAACCCGGGTGATGCAGTATCTTCCTTTTAATTCCTGCTTGAAAATGCTGTTGCGATAACCAAACCGGCAGTCGTTTTTTGTAAAAACATGAACAGTTCCCGTTGCTATATCCATTGCTTCCAGTTTGAAAAAGACATCCCTTAGTTCCACGCCATAAGCCCCGATGTTCTGGATGGGCGCAGCGCCAACCGTGCCGGGAATGAGCGACAGGTTTTCCACCCCGCCCAAGCCTTGCTCCAGTGCCCAGCAGACAAACTGATGCCAGTTTTCGCCGGCACCTGCGCGTACGATTGCCGAGGCTTCCGTCTCTTCCACGATTTCTTTGCCCAGCAGATTGTTTTTTACCACCAACCCATTAAAGTCCTGGGTGAGCAACATATTGCTACCGCCGCCCAAAATGAGGAGCGGAATGATGCCTTGCTGAAAGGCGGCGCGCAAATCTGCTTCGGAATCTGCCGTTGCGAAGTATCTGGCTCGGGCGGGTATGCCAAAAGTATTAAGCGCTTGCAAAGACTGGTTTTCGATTAAAGTCATATTTTTTATTTCAATAAAACCGACAGAAGTAAAAAAGTAGCCGACTGTATTTAAAGTTCTGATTGTTAGTTTTTTAATTGCTCTTGCCTTCTTTGCAGCAGCGCCCGGTGAATGTCCATCACTTGCGGGATGAGTGCACGATTTCCATTATTGTAAATCACAAAATCAGCACGCTTCACTTTTTCTGCTTCGGGCATTTGTTTATCCATGCGGGCTTCCACGGCTTCGCGAGCGGTCTGATCGCGCTCCATCACACGCCGGATGCGGGTTTCGAGAGGAGCCGTTACCGCGATAACAAAGTCTAGTTGCTGATCGATACCGACTTCATAAATGAGCGCTGCTTCGCGCAACGTGTAGGGCACGTCGGTTTGTTTTTGATTCCAGGCGGCGGCGTCTCTTGCAACGGCAGGATGTACGAGCGCATTGAGCTTTGCCAGTTGTTCGGGTGCGTTGAATACGATGTTGGCAAGATGCGAACGGTTGAGGTTGCCTTCCGCATCGTAGGCTTCATCGCCGAATAACTTCCGGATCGACGCTATGAGCCTTGAATCATTTGCCATGAGCCACTTGGCGCGTTCGTCGGCATAATAAACCGGAATGCCCAGCGTTTCAAAAATTTTGCAAACGGTGGTTTTGCCGCTGCCAATGCCACCGGTGATGCCAACGCGCAGCATCGGAGGAGGGGATTGGGTATCTGGACGTTCATCTTTCAAAACAAAAGCGGTTTTGCCGCAAAATAAGGGATAATTTTTGAATTTCGCCGGTCGTTTTTCTATTGCGACGATGTCGGTTGTGAAACTATAAACTTCAGGTTCTTTTTTCTATTTTTACCCACAGAAATGTAAGCTGGCACAGAATGCTGGCGCGCAAAATATGAAAATTTGAAAAACAGCAGGATTTACGAATTTCCTTCATTCTGTAAATTCTGACAATAAGTTATGGCAAAATTAAGAACCAATCATGCTAAAAGTTCCGGCGGCGGTACGGTTGTACGGGTAGGACTGTTCGCAGCTATTCTGGGCGCAATGGTTTATCTGTTCAATCTTTTTGCGGGCGATAGCGCACAGCCGGGTGTAGTGAAAAATGACGATTTTACGGAAGAAATTGACGTCGCTGCCTTCCGGAAAATCATGCCTGCTTCGACGACGGGCGAGGTAATACTGAATCCTTATTTTGCATTGTCATACTTCGAGGCGCACGAGCAGGCGGAGTGGGTGGCGTATGAACTCACTGCGGAGCGGCTCGGCATGCCCTGGGTGAAGCGCAGTGACAACTTCCTGCCCGACCCCAAGATTACCCGTGCGTCGGCTTTTCCTACTGATTATCGCAACTCCGGATACGACCGGGGGCATCTGGTACCGGCTGCGGATATGGCATTCACCGAAGAAGCAATGGCAGCCACGTTTTTGATGAGCAACATCAGTCCGCAGTCGAGTAATTTCAATAAAGGTATCTGGCGGGAACTGGAAGAACTGACCCGCGACTGGGCGAAAAAAAACAAGGCGCTCTACGTGGTAAGCGGGCCGGTACTGTCGCAACCAGTCAAAACAGCGATTGGGGAGAATGGCGTTTCCGTTCCGGCGGCTTATTTTAAAGTGTTGCTTGATTACACCGAGCCGCAACTCAAAGGAATTGGCTTTATTTTACCAAACGAAGTTAGCTACGAACCTTTGTTTACCTATGCAGTTACCATTGAAGAAGTGGAAAAGGCAACAGGATTGGTCTTTTTTCCGAATTTGTTGTCGAAAGACGAAGCGCAGGTATTAAAAGCCAATATGAATGTTGATTTGTGGGAGTTTAATAAAAAGAAGTATGAACTGCGGACGCGCAAGTGGAATGCGGATTGAAGGAAAAGTTGAAAGGTGGAAGGGTTGAAAGATGAAAAAGGAGAATAACAAATAACCAATCATGTCAAAGCAAGAGCAATTTTTACAGGAAATTCAGCAAGGCTATATCTTTAAGGGCGCTTCCATCGAACTGGGTGGCGCAATGCTGGATGGCGAATGCGTGTCGGGAGCAACCGTAAAAATACCCTTGAAAACGATCAATCGGCACGGGCTGATCGCGGGCGCTACCGGTGGTGGAAAAACCAAAACACTCCAGATTCTGGCGGAGCATTTTTCGCAGAGTGGAATTCCTTCCCTGTTGATGGATATCAAGGGCGACCTAAGCGGTATTGCCATGCCGGGCAGCGACAATGCGAAAATTCAGGAGCGGCATCAGAAGATTGGCTTACCGTTTACGTCGCAGGGCAGCCCGGTGGAGTTTTTGAGTCTCTCGGATGAGAAAGGCGCCAGACTGAAAGCAACCGTAACGGAGTTTGGGCCGGTGCTGTTTTCGCGCATCCTGGGGCTGAACGATACACAGTCGAGCATCATTTCGGTGATTTTTAAATATTGCGATGACAATAATCTTCCATTGTTGGATTTGCAGGACATTAGAAAAGTTTTGCAGTATATCTCCGATCAGGGGAAGGCAGAAATTGAGGCAGAATACGGGCGCATTTCCTCGGCATCCGTAGGCGCGATCACGCGAAAGATTGTAGAACTGGAGCAGCAGCGTGCCGATTTATTCTTCGGCGAGCGCTCCTTTGAAGTGGATGATCTGTGCCGCACGGATGAGCAGGGGAGAGGCATTGTTTCTATTGTGCGCCTGACCGACATCCAGGATCGTCCCAAGCTATTCTCCACGTTCATGTTGCAGATGCTGGCGGAAATTTATGCCACTTTTCCGGAAGCGGGAGATATGGAGAAGCCCCGCCTGGTCATTTTCATCGATGAAGCGCATCTGGTATTCAATGAAGCATCCAGTGCGTTGCTCAATCAGATCGAAGCCATCGTTCGGCTGATTCGCTCCAAAGGCGTTGGGGTATTTTTCATTACCCAGAATCCGGCGGATGTGCCGGAGAGCGTTCTGGGGCAATTGGGATTGAAAATACAACACGCCCTTCGTGCTTTCACTGCCAAGGATCGAAAAGCCATCAAACTGGCAGCGGAAAATTATCCAATAACAGCTTTTTACAAGGTGGATGAAGTCATCACCCAGTTGGGGATTGGCGAAGCCCTGGTCACTGTTTTGAATGAAAAAGGCATTCCGACGCCTCTGGCGCACGTGATGCTGCGCGCCCCCATGTCGCGCATGGATGTGCTGACCGATGCCGAAATAGATGCGATCATCGCAAAGTCAAAACTCATTGATAAGTACAACCAGCCGGTGGATCGGGACAGCGCCCACGAAATTCTGACGGCAAAAATGGAAGAGGCATTCGAGGCGGAAAAACAGGAAGAACTTAAAGAACAACGGCAGGAAGCACAGAAAGTGACGACCCCGCGGCGTAGCACGACTACCCGCAGACAAAAAAGTACCCTGGAGGAAATCATCGACAGCCCGACTACGCGGCAGATTGCCCGTACATTCACCCGGGAATTGACGCGCGGCTTGCTCGGCGTGCTCGGTGTAGGCGGCACGACCTCCAGAAGCAGAAAGAAAAAATAGAAATAGGGCACACCTTTTATTTCCGGGTGTGCCCTATTCCGTTGTAAATTTAGTGCTTGTCACTCACCAGAATTGGCTTGTAAGATTTCAGGTAAGAGGTCCAGGGCGTTGATTTGTAGTAATCTTGTGCAAAGTAGGTGATAATCTGCTCAAACTCCTCCGGCGATTTGAAGCCAGGCAATGCCTGAATAACTTCCATATCTTCATCTATAAAAACGATGGATGGAAAACTCAGGCGCCCGCGAAGCAACTGCGCCGCCAGTTCGTGGTAGCCTTTATTGCCGCTTTTTACGTATTTGAAAACATCACCTTTGTATTCCAGACTGCCTTTTTGTTCGGCGTCGAATTTTACCGGATAGAAGTACTGATTGAGGTATTCCGCGATTTGCGGCTGCTGAAAAGTAGTCTCATCCATGCGTTTGCACCATCGGCACCAACCGGTATAAACATTAATCAAAAGCTTCTTTGGCTCTTCTCCCTGGGCTTTGACGGCTTCTTCCCAGGTCATCCAATTAATCTTTTGCGTACTTTTCTCCTGTGCATTGACGTTGGTAAGAAACAAGGTGCTCACAAATGCAACCAACAGAGCGACACTTATCTTTTTCATTCCTGTGACACGTTTTATGTTTGAAAGCAAATCTAGCAACTAAGAAACAAAAAGAAAAAAGCGTTTATGACATCTCGTCGGCACTTTAAATTTAGTTTAACGCTTGAAAATAAAGTAGCTGGTCGGTGCTCAGGGTATATTGTGCTTTTAGCTGAGCGCCCAAAAGCCGTGGCGCCGGAACGCCCTCGCCCAGCGCGGTACTGCCGGTAAAGACCAGCGCTTCGTCCCAGAGTTGCGCGTCTATAAAGCTTTGGAGCAATTGGCTGCCGCCTTCCACCAGCAGCGTCGTGATCTTTCTTTGGTGTAAATTTGCCAGCATTTCCGGCAGAAAATTCTGTTGATAATCAATCTGGACGTATTCTGATTTGGATGTTTGAGATTGCGTATTGGGAGTTTGCCTTTCCGAAAAAATTAACGTTTCTACCGATGGATCGAAAATCTTTAGGTGGTTCGGCAAAGCTGATTTTCGATCTAAGATAACACGTATTGGCGATTTTCCAAAATAAAATCGGTTGGTCAGTTGCGGATCATCGGTGCGAGCCGTGTTCGTGCCAATGAGAATAGCGTCCACTTCGCTGCGCCATTTGTGCACCAGCCGCTTGGCAAAGGCACTGCTGATCCAGACCTGCTCGTCCACTTTACCCATGTAGCCGTCCGGCGATTGGGCATATTTTAAGATAATGTAGGGACGCTGCTTCGTCACAAAATTATTGCGAAAGCGGCTCAATGCTTTGCCGGCTGTTTCCAGAATGCCGGTGACGACCTCCACGCCATGTTCGCGCAAAATGCGTACACCCGTACCCGCCACTTCCGGCGTTTGGTCCAGGCAGGAGATGATGACTTTCGGAATTTTATGTTGAATAATCAAATCCGTGCAGGGCGGTGTTCTGCCGAAAATACAACAAGGCTCCAGCGAAACGTAAAGCGTGGATTTTGAGATCAAATGGCGATCTGCTTCGGCTACACTGCGCACGGCGTTTACCTCGGCGTGGGCTTCGCCGTACTTTTGGTGCCAGCCTTCACCAATGATGCGACCATCGTGCACCAGCACTGCTCCCACCATTGGATTGGGCGATACACGCCCGGCGCCTAGTCGCGCCAGATCAAAGCACCGCTGCATGTATAATTCATCCTGCGTCATCACTCCAAAGTTAACAATGCTATACCAAGTCCTGCCAGAATCACCGCCAGTTTTCGCCACGAAATGCGGTGTTGGTGACTGTCATCGGCTTCAAACAAAATGGTGGTCGAAATATGTAAGAAAGATCCAATTACTAAAGCTACCAGATTGGTAATCATTTCAATATTCAACGAAAAAAGAGAGGATGCAAAAGCGCCGAGGGGCGACATGGCTGCGAAGGTCACCAAACTGAGCCAAATGGTTAATTTTTTTGTATCGGACCAGAGCAAAAGAATCGCCAACGCGAAAGAGGCGGGCAATTTGTGCAAAATGATGCCGTAAAACAGGTGGTCGTCATCGTGCCCGGCTCCGTGGTGCAACTGGTGGAATTCGGTATAATTGCTTAAAGGTAGCCCTTCGATGAAAGCATGCAGGCACAATCCGATCATGATGGAAAACGCAAACTCGCCATGCTTGTGGACATGCACGTGTCCGTGTTCAACGCCTTTCGACAATTGCTCCAGAACAAGTTGAATAAAAAAGCCAAGTAGAATCCATAAACCGGCACTGGAATTACCAGTCACAAAAACGCCCGGCATCAGGTGTAAAATGCTGATTCCCAAAATGTAAGATCCGCTAAAAGAGAGGATAAGTCGCAGGTTTGCTGGATTGTATTTTTTCAACCGCAATGCCAGCCCGCCGCCCACGAGTACCGATGCGAATAAAATAATGTATTGCCAGACTGCCATTAAACTACATTTGGATTTTGCAGGTTTACGATGCTGACCTTTTTCCACCTGAGATAAATCCTGGATAGAATGTACCCCAAAAGTGTGCCCAATATTGCGCCACACAACACATCCAGCGGATAGTGTACCCCTACATACACCTGACTGAGCGCAATTGTTGCCGCCCAGAGGAAAAAAGGCAACCGGATTTTGCGATAATATTGCCCCAACGTCATGCTGATAAACATGGCAATGGCAAAGTGATTGGTCGCGTGCGAAGACGTAAAGCTATACCCGCCGCCGCAGCCATCAAACGCACGCACCTCAAAAGGTAGCTCCGTGTTATTGCAAGGACGTAGTCTTTGCACATTTTTTTTCAGCACTTTACTGCTCATTGTATCGGCTGCGCCCACCGTTAATGCTAATGCAATTATAAAGTATAACCCCTTGATTTTGAATTTGTAAACCGCAAAAACCGCCAGTAAAACATACAGCGGAATCCAGGTTTTTTTATCGCGCCAGTAGGGCACAACGGCATCCAGGAAGGCGTTTTGCCAATCGTGATTGATAATGTGAAAAAGCTGCTCGTCGAAATGAATCAATGCCTCCATCGTTTGCATAATCATTGTGAGGCCCAAATATAGCTGAAATGTTTAAATCCGTGATGATAATCA
>CAZFBU010000056.1:22994-24719 GCA_964517175.1 uncultured Saprospiraceae bacterium | reverse complement strand
ATAAAAAAGCCCCTGCCAGTACCAACCGACAGGAGCTTTCTCCATTCAAGCAGAGTTCTCCATTCAAGCAGAGAATGGTAAGATATTAGTAACCTGGGTTCTGCGGAAGCGAAGAACCGAGATCAATATCGCGTTGTGGAATCGGGAAGACGACTTTTGGATCGCCCGGGCTGGATTCGCCAGCACCCGGTCCAGAAGTACGCAGTGGCAAGCCGTTGCGCAGTAAGTCCATACGGCGATGTCCTTCAAAGCACAATTCCTTTCTTCTTTCCACCAGGATGCGGTCGATCAATGCCTGCGCATCGGCAAAATCGCCAGCGGCAACTGCTGGTAAACCAGCACGTACCAACAATTGATTCAATAACATGATTGCCTCTTCATCTACGCTGTTGGTATTTTTGACCAATGCTTCCGCTTTATTGAGTACCATTTCTGTGACCCGAACGATTGGTCCGTTATCAGAATTCGTGATACCATTCGGAAATTTATTGGTAAAAATTGCCGGGTTTCCGGCCGCATCGGTACCAGAGAACGTCAAAGTAGTGAAACGTAAATCATTATCCTGATCGAAAGCAGCCAACAGATCATCAGAGTAAGGCGCATCACCGCGACCACCTCTATTGGCAGGTAGATAGTACAAATCCCAACCACTTCCATCGTTGGTCGTATTCTGAATGGAAAATACATCTTCGGAAGTATTGCCATCCCAAAAAGCATAACCGGAAGCCAAGTTGTACAAATCCTTATTGGCAAGTACAGCTTCTGCGAACTGAGCAGCTTGCGCCCATTCGCCTCGGTAAAGATGCAAGCGACTTAGCAAACCGTTTGCAGCACCTTTAGTAGCTCTGCCGCGGGTTTGGTCCGCATTACCATAGCTGTCTGGCACGGCTGCCAATGCTTCGGTCAAATCTTTTTCGATTTGAGCATATACTTCAGCTACCGAATTTCTCGCTGGCAAAATTTGCTTACCGTCAAAAATATCCGGTGTCAGTACCAATGGCACACCCGGCGTATTCCCATTTGATACATTGAAAGGCTGCGCAAAGTGGGTGACCAAATTGAAATAAAACAAAGCACGCATAAATTTTGCTTCGCCAATGTATTGAGCACGTTCGGCTTCGGTAAGACCTGGATCATCCACGTTTGGCATATTCGCGATCACCGCATTGGCAGCCAGAATACCTTCGTAATGATCGCGCCAAATGCTACGAATACTACCATTTGTAGAAATAATAACGTAGTTATTTACTTCCTGAAAAGTAGGGAAAGAACCCACAAATCGGACATTGTCCGACATGGTTTCCGAGAGCATTGCCGTTACCGAGCCAAGTACATCATTGTCCTGGGCGGCGCTATATACCCCCATCAAGGAAGCAAAAGCCGTATTTTCATCGCTAAAGGCGGCAGGTATAGAAAGAGATTGTTCCGGCTCTACATCCAGCAAGTCGTCGCAGGCTGTAAATACCAGGAGCAAAGAAAGTAAATAGATATATTTGAATTTTTTCATTTTCTTCAACTATTTTAATGAACAAATTAGAATGTCGCATTGATACCAACGGTAATGGTTTTCGCCTGTGGCGGCGTAAAGAAAGAACGTCCTTGGCTGAGATTACCACCTAGATAACCAACTTCTGGATCTTGCGCTCTGCCATCCCAAAGATCTTCATCGGCGCGTAGCGTCCATAGGTTTTGCCCCATCACGTAAACGCGTGCACTCTGGAAGAA
>CAZFBU010000056.1:0-22894 GCA_964517175.1 uncultured Saprospiraceae bacterium | reverse complement strand
ACGGTTTCGATATTTAGGTCAACACCCCGGTTTTGCATTTCACCCGCATTTTGGGTAATAACCGTAAAACCATTCACATCCGCCAACTGGAAATCCAACAACAAATCCGTTGTATTTTTAACAAAGTAGTTCACATCTACCGACAAACGGCTGTTAAACATTTGCGCGGAAATACCGACGTCGAGCTGTGCCGTTTCTTCCCACTTCAGTTCCGGGTTCGCCGGTTGAGTAGGTCCGATACCTGCTAAACCCGCATAATCTTGAGCCACACCACTACCGTACAAGCCTAAAGAGGCAAAGTTGCCAATGCGGTCATTACCTGTTGTACCGTAGCTGGCGCTCAACTTCAGGTAGTTGATGAAAGAAGAATTTTGCAGGAAAGCTTCTTCTGAAAGAATCCATCCCCCGGATACCGCCCAGAAAATACCGTAGCGGTTATCTTCACCGAATCGGGAAGATCCATCGCGACGAAGCGAACCTTCAATGATGTAGCGATCTTTCAACCGGTAATTGGCACGCATAAACTGAGACAATAACGCCCACTGGGTGCGGCTGGAAGAAGTGGTAGATGGGGTAGCTGCTGAAGCAACGTTGCGCAAGGCATCCGCGGCAAAGTTATTTCCAGCAACAATTGTCTGGTCAAATTGAGCCGTTTCGTAGCTGAAGCCCACGACGGCGTTGACCGCATGAACGCCGTACGTTTGGTCAAAATTAAGCGTATTGGTGGTCAGCCATTTGTTATCTCTTCTAATATCGTTAGAACCAGAACCACCGGGTGAAACGACGTTCACACTGCGTCCTGTTTGCGTGGTAGTGATATTATCCGTACCCCAATCTGATTTGATGGATAGACCTTCCATCAAGTCGTATTGCAAATAAGCATTCGCCGTGAGGCGATCAGTGATCAAATCGTTGATGTTTAATGCTTCAATTGCCAATACGTTTCGGATAAAGCCCGTGTTGGTATAGTTGCCATTTTCATCAAAAGCTTCCACCGTTGGTAGCTGCAAATAGGCAGATGTAAGTGGCGAGAAAGTATTGTTTTCACCACCGATCCGGTCATTGTCAGAACGAGTAACCCCTACATTCGCGCCAAAGCGGAACTTATCGGAGAAGGTGTGCTTGAAGTTCAAGCGACCATTCAAACGTTCGAGTTCATTACCAATCGCATAGCTGGTTTGATTCAGGAAAGAACCGCCGAGGTAATACTGCGTCACATCATTACCGCCCGAGAAATTAAGCGTATAAGAGCTGATTCTGCCCGTTTGCAATACAGCGCTTGGCCAGTCGAAGCCTGTATTCGGGAAGGTTCTGCCATTGTAGTCTTGTTCAAACTGACGGAACTCGTCGGCGTTCATCATGTCCAATGTGTAAGTAGGCTCTGACCAGCCGGTGTAGAAATCAGCACTGACGCGATTGCTACCGGCTTTACCTTTTTTCGTAGTAATCAGGATAACACCATTGGAACCACGCGAACCATAAATAGCCGCTGCTCCTGCATCCTTCAAGACGGAGATCGACTCGATGTCATTTGGGTTAATATCCGCTAATGGATTGAGAACTGCACCCCCCTGTCCACTAGAGAGAGCGGCACTACTTCCATCATTCAAGGGTACCCCATCTACGACATACAGCGGAGATCCCCCTGCGTTGATAGAGGCGGCACCGCGAATTCTTACCGTTGCATTAGAACCAAGAACACCACCATTGCTGACCATCTGCACGCCAGCAGCTTGCCCTTGCAACAATTCTTGAGGGCCAATCAGGGGACGGTTTGCCAACTGCTCGGTCGTTACGGAAGCAACACTCGTAACCTTGAAACGTTGACTTTGCTCACCGTAGCCAATCACGACTACGTCTTCCAGTGTAACCCCCGACAACAAAGCGACGTCGATTACGTTAGAAGCGCCCAATTGCACCTCCTGCGTCTGGAAGCCCGTGTAAGAAAAGAGCAGGGAAGTAGCTTCCGCCGGTACATCAAGGGTGTAGCTGCCATCTACATCCGTGACGGTACCCGTGCTGGTGCCTTTTGCCAGTACCGTTGCCCCGATGAGCGGCTCGCCTTGTTCGTCGGAAACCGTACCCTGAATGGTTCGTTGTCCATACAGGACCATAGCGCCGGAGAGTACCAACGCTAAGATTAGTGAGAGTTTTTTCATAACAGGATTGAATTTTAATTAAAAAAAATGCTGTCTAAATCAGAACTTGAATTAATATCATCCGTTTTAATCAACTTCTGAGTTCATCTTGGAAAGCGAAATTAGAATAAAATTTCGCGTTTTCAGAAAAGAAACGTAGAATTAACATCAGGCTTCTTTTCATCACTATAATCGTTTGTCGATGGGATTACGCTGCCTGTCTATTTTTTTTGGTGTAAAATAAAACTCCAAAAACGAGCTTTAAAACTTCTGTCGGGTGGGAAGTGTTTAGCAATACGTTGAATTATTTTTCAAATATACAATTCCGATTGTTGCCAACTCATCGCTCCGTAGCGTACAGAAAGCCGGAAATAATGACAAAAAACGCTGAAAAAAACATCCCGTTGATCTCGCAGGCAGAGGCGCTGATACCGACTTTGTGGGGGAACTTCCGAATGGTTGCCTTCGCCGAGGATGCAGACAACTGGATGCCGCATATCGCATTGGTACACGAAAATTTTGACCCAAAAAAGACAATTCTCGTACGCGTGCACTCCGAGTGCATCACCGGTGATTTGTTTCATTCCAAACGTTGTGACTGTGGCGAACAACTCGACCGGGCGCTGCAAATGACCGCCAAAGAGGGGGGCATCGTGCTTTATCTGCGGCAGGAGGGGCGCGGCATCGGACTTATTAATAAGCTCAAAGCCTATAATTTGCAGGATTTGGGTTTGAATACCATTGATGCGAATGTGCACCTGGGGCTGGAGGTGGATGCGCGCGATTACAACATTGCGGTAGAAATGCTCTGCGCGCTCGGCGTGGAAAAAATCAAATTATTGACCAACAATCCCGACAAGATCGAAGCCCTGGAAAACTCGCCCATTGAGGTGGTTCGGCGCGTGCCGCTTGTTATCGAACCCGGGAGCGAAAATAAAAATTACCTTAAAACCAAGAAGGAAAACATGGGGCATCTGTTGGAATAAGCTTTATCGAAAATAACCGGGACGTACGTTCAAATCAGTGGATAAGATGCCGTAAACCTTCTTGATTCGCGAAATTCAGCCGGTCTGATTTTCCGTTTCGGGCAATGTAAGCTGTGATTTCTGCGATTTGCCGGGTGCAATTTCGTAAGGTATTTGGATTGTGTGTTTATACCGGTTTGAAATTCACGGAAAGAACCACCAAAATATGAGAGCGATCATCATCGAAAAATTTGGCGGTGCGGAAAATCTACGGATTGGCGATTATCCTACGCCGAACCCAGCCGCGCAGGAGATTTTGGTAGCAGTGAAAGCCACTGCGCTGAATCGTGCGGATTTGTTGCAACGCGAAGGAAAGTATCCGCCGCCGCCCGGCGAGAGCGAAATTCTTGGATTGGAGATGGCAGGTACCGTGGAGGCAGTGGGCGCAGGTGTTGAAAAATGGCGTCCCGGCGATCGGGTTTGCGGCTTGCTGGCGGGCGGCGGTTATGCCGAATATGCGGTCATCCACGAGGATATGGCAATGCCCATCCCGGGGCATCTCGATTTTGCAGCGGCGGCAGCGATCCCGGAAGTTTTTCTTACGGCATTTCAGGCGTTGTACTGGCTGGCAGATTTGCAGCCGCAGGAAAAAGTGCTCATTCACGCGGGCGCGAGTGGGGTAGGGACGGCGGCGATCCAACTCGCAAAAATGGCAAACGCAACCATTCTGATCACGGCTTCTGCGGGTAAGCATGAGATTTGCCGGCAGCTTGGCGCAAATTTTACCATCGATTATAAACAGGAAGATTTTGCGGCGAAAGTCAGGGAATATGCCGAAGGCGTTGATGTGGTGATCGATTTTATCGGGGCGCCATATTTGCAGAAAAACCTGGACGTGCTACGTATGGATGGTCGGCTGGTGCAACTGGCGATGATGGGTGGCGCTAAAGTGGAGGCGTTGAGCATGGTGCCTATTTTGCGGAAGCGGTTAAAAATCATGGGCTCCACGCTGCGGGCACGTTCGCTGGATTATAAAATAAGACTAACCCGCGATTTTCGATTGTTTGCGGAAAAAGCGCTGGCAATCGGAATGCTCCAGCCGGTGGTGGATAAAGTCTTCGACTGGCAGGAAGTTGCCGAAGCGCATCGCTACATGGAAGCCAACAAGAACCAGGGGAAGATCGTCCTGACCATCGGATAAAAAAAAGCGCACCCCTCAATCGGCGTGCGCTACCAGTCTTTTCATAGTGTTGATGCAAAGGTGCTTGTTTTACTTTCCCCCTGTTTTTGCGTTGTAAGCCACGGCTACGGCTTTGGGTTGCTGCGTTGTTTCTATGTTTTTTTCCTCGCATTTCCAGATTGGGTTGTAACGACGGTCTTCGCCGCCGTAGGTACAGATTTGTACCGTTGAAGACTTGCTGCCTGCGGGCGTCACCACGAACTGCTTTCTGAACATCTCCGTCTGCGTCACGTATTCAGCCTGGTAAACCCGCTCCAGTCCGCCGCCATTCCAGTAGTAAAATGCCTTGTCGATGCCGGTGTCGCAACCGATAGTCATGGTGCTGGCTTCGATGATCGTCAAGCCTTCGATCTGCTGGCTTTGCAATACGCGCAGCATGGGGCTGGAAGCGCACTCCTCGAATACGCAAAGCTTGGGCACGATCATTTGGCTGAGCAGGCGATTGCACTGCAAAATGCGGATTTCCGCGTTGATGTCGCTCGGTTTCTGGCGCGTTTTTGCTGCAATGCCAAGCATAATGAATTCCTTGCTGCCGTCGCCGGTGATGTCAGCAGCGCGCCAGCCTTTTGCTATCTGCGCGCCCCAGATGTAGCCGTTGAAAAGTTTTCCGTCCTGATCCACGCCCTGTACGTGGTACCAGATATCCTCATAGCCGTTGATTTCGTCCTTTGGTACGTAATCTTCTGAGTAGGCGATATTCGTAAGCGTCCAGCCGATGGGCAGTTGGGTAATGGTTGCTGCTTTGGCGGATGGTCGCTGTTTCACGATCGCGTTGTCGGTAAATGTGTATAATGTTGCATGGTCGGCGTATAATTCTGTCACTTGCGAGCGTTCGTGAAACCATTCGAAAAAATGGCTTTGGTCCTGAGATACAAAGTGTGTTTGTGCGCTGTTGGGCACGGTTTGGGAAAAAAGTAATGCTGCTAATAACAAATTGGCTCTCATGGGAATAGGATTTTGGTTTTTGAACTATGCGTGTTTACGGATGTTACAGTTTTAACATTTTGAAATTTTAAAATATTGCCTTTTACAGCAAAAAATATGTTCATGGGCGTACAATGTCTTCAATTTGGTTTCGGTATTTATAATTATAAAAAAATATTATTCGCTTTGAGTTCAATTTTTCTGTTAAACGTTGGATTTTCCCAATCTCCACTTGAGCAGCACCGCTGGGGGGATCGCCTTGTTTTGCTTTTTGCTCCCGACAGTAGCAATGTTGCTTTTCATCAGCAGCTCACCCTTTTGACGGCAGAAATGGAAAAAGTAACAGATCGCAACCTGGTTTTTTATAAAATATTTACGGAAAAAGGCTTCGCTCCGGATGATAAATCTTTGAAAATGGAGGAGGTTCGGGCATTGCGCCAATACTTCGACGTGCCCGAAAATCGCTTTACCCTTATCCTCATCGGGAAAGACGGTACGGAGAAGCTACGCCGTTGGGAAGTGACAAAACCCGGGGAAATTTTTGACCGGATCGACGCCATGCCCATGCGGCAGGCGGAGATACGGCGGGAAAACCATTGATTAAGGCCGGTGACTACCGATGCCAAACGCTTCAAAAATTTGCATATCCAGAAAGCCTCGCTGTTCGGCATCCTGAGCAGCTTCGCGGTAGCTGCGCACGAGCTTGATGTTGTCCAGACCTGAGTCTTTGATGAGTTTTTGAATGCGCTGGGTGCCGTGTTCGTTCTTCAGGTCGTGAATATAAATTGCCCTTACCTGCCCGGGGAAAGCTTTGGCAATGGTGAGATAAATATCGGTATCGCGCTCGCCGCTGTCGCCGACCAGAATAAACGGCATATCCGGATACATACTCAGAATGCGCGCCACGCTGGCAATTTTGTGCCCCTTGTATTGGCGGTCCAGAAATTCAAAAGGAAAAGACCGGGGAAACAAGCCCATATCCCGCAGCAAAAGCGGGCCGCGTGGCAGGTCATTCAATTCGATGAAATCTTCCAGAAAATCATATAAATTCCAGGGGCTTTTCGAGACGTAAAAAAAGGCATTCCGGTTTTGTCCGTCTTTGCCCCGCTGCAACGCCCGGAAGAAAGCTTCTACCTCCTGGAAAGTTTCGCGGTGGTTTACATTTTTAAAAAAAGTAAGATATAACATTCTCATTTTCAGAAAAGAACGAACTTCGGTGATCAAAATCGTATCGTCAATATCGCTGATGACGCCGAATTCTGCGCGGTTGGGGACGAGCACTTTAGCGGTTTCTACCATGTCGATCTCGCGGCGGCGGGTGCGGTGCAGATGAATTTTGGCTTTGCGCCATTTTTTGCTATGGGCTTCCAGGGGTTTTTCGAGCTTGGCATCCAGTACAAAATAACCTTCGCGATCGGTCACCAGGTCGAAGACATTGTCGCCGATGGTAACGGAAAGCTGCGCGCCGCGTATCTCGGCGCTGCCGAAGCGCTTGTAGTTATTCACCAGATTTTGCCAGATGGAATCGTTGGGCGAAGTGGTGATGACCTTGTTTTTCAAAACGCGCCCCTGCAAGAAGATGCGCTGTCGGCTGCCGTAGCCCCGGTACGCCGAAACCGTGACCGGCGCTTTGCCAAAAAGGCTCAGGAAAAGCTTGAAGTAGTACTTGACCTGTGCGAAGAACAGCAGCACCCCCCGCAACAATCCCAACCAAAAGCGTTTCCAAAGCACCATTCTTTTTTGTGGTGAAAATAAGGAATCTCGGTAGAAATGCGCGATTTGAGTTTTTGTTTTTATCTGGTTGCAAAATATCATACCCGGCACATTCAAGGTAAAAATCATACAATTTATCAGACGCCACTGACGATTGTCATTGGAATAAAGACCCAGGTTAGACATCTTTGCAACGAAATAATTATAAAACGACTACTCGAAGGTGTGGGGAAGAATTCGCAATAAGAATTTGACTTACATAAATTTTCTCTATCGGATAAAAGTCTTTATTTTGGTTTTTTTCCAAGTAAAACCATTTTTTGGCTGGAAAAAGCCATTAAATCGCAAAATGTCAACTAACAATGCAAGAAACTAAGACCGTGAGCTTCCTGGAGCAGGATTACTCCTCGGAAGTAAAAAATCAGAAATTGCTCAAGTGGGTATCCAAAATGAAAGACCTCTGTAAGCCCGACCGCGTCTATTGGTGCGATGGCTCACAGGAAGAATACGACACCCTGGCGAACATGCTGGTGGACAAGGGTACCTTCATCCGCTTGAACGAAAAAAAACGCCCGAACAGCTTCGCTTGTTTTTCTGATCCCAGCGACGTAGCGCGGGTGGAAGACCGCACCTTCATCTGCAGCCGTCTGAAGGAAGATGCCGGACCGACCAATAACTGGATGGAACCGAAAGAAATGAAAGGTATTCTGAGTGGTTTGTTCGATGGCTGTATGAAGGGGCGCACCATGTATGTGATTCCTTTTTGCATGGGACCATTGAACTCGCCACTTGCTCAAATTGGGGTACAGGTTACGGATTCTGAGTATGTTGTGCTGAATACGAAGATCATGACCCGCATGGGGCGTTCGGTGATTGATGCACTCGGCGATGGCGAATTTGTGGAATGCCTGCACTCCGTTGGTGCACCGTTGGAACCTGGTCAGGAAGACGCCAAATGGCCCTGCAACCCGGATACGAAGTACATCGTCCACTTCCCCGAAGAACGCTCGATTATGTCCTACGGTAGTGGCTACGGCGGCAATGCCCTGCTGGGCAAGAAGTGCTTCGCATTGCGCATCGCCTCCACAATGGCACGCGAAGAAGGCTGGCTGGCCGAGCACATGCTGATTCTGGGTGTGAAATCTCCCAAAGGTGAGAAAACTTATGTAGCGGCTGCTTTCCCGAGCGCTTGCGGAAAGACCAACTTCGCGATGCTCATTCCACCGAAGGTGTTTGATGGCTGGGAAGTGACAACCGTTGGCGACGATATCGCCTGGATAAAAAAAGGCGAGGATGGCAAACTTTATGCGATCAACCCCGAAGCAGGCTATTTTGGCGTGGCACCAGGTACGAATGAACAAACAAACCCCAATGCTATGGCTTCGCTGCGGGAAAATTGTATTTTTACCAACGTAGCGATCACCAAAGACAAAGACGTATGGTGGGAAGATATGACCAAGGAAGTGCCCGATGGACTGACCGACTGGCACGGCAAGCCTTACGATAAAAACAGCGGTAAACCGGCTGCTCACCCCAATGCGCGCTTCACAGCGCCGGCTGAGCAAAACCCTGTAATCGATGAAAACTGGGATAAACCACAAGGCGTGCCAATTGCAGCTTTCATCTTTGGCGGTCGCCGAAGCACGACCGTACCACTGGTGTATCAGTCCTTTAACTGGAGTTTTGGCGTTTATCTGGCGGCGACAATGGGGTCTGAAATGACAGCCGCAGCCTTTGGCGAACTGGGCAAAGTGCGTCGCGATCCGTTTGCAATGCTGCCATTTATCGGTTATCATATGGCAGATTATTTCAATCACTGGTTGCAATTTGGGCGGGAACTGCCCAATGCGCCCCGCATTTTTGGTGTGAACTGGTTTCGGCGTGATGAAAACGGCAAGTTCAGCTGGCCAGGCTTCGGTGAAAACATGCGCGTACTGAAGTGGGTGGTCGATCGCGTGCGCGGTCGCGGCGCAGCGGTCGAAAGCCCGATTGGCTGGATGCCTCGCTATAAAGATATGGACTGGGAAGGACTGGATTTCAGCCAGGAAGATTTCATGAATATCATGGCGGTGGATAGCGAAGCCTGGAAGCAGGAAGTGCTGGGGCACGAGGAGTTGTTTTCCCGGTTGTACGACAAGTTGCCGAAAGAGGTCCTCTTTATGCGCGAGTTGCTCCTTTCTGCTCTGTGGCGCTCGCCGGAGCACTGGGAAATGGAAGGCGAAGAAGGCAATGTGTAGCCATTGCGGCTGACCATTCAATATAAAAAGAAGAGCTCCTTCCACTTGATGGGAGGAGCTCTTTTCTTTTGTACCGGTATTTTTGTTAGCTTGCAGAAACAGCAACCGGTATCATGGTGTTGCCCCATTTAAAAACGAGGTTGTTACCATCCATCACAAATTCCATATTTTCACTGGCTTCTGCCATTTCCTGTGGTGTAGCGGTTACGCGCAGTACGTCCTGCTCTTCGTTATAATCGCCGGAACCCCACATATCGCTGTTGGAATTGAAAACAATGGTCCACTCATTTTCACCCGGAATCGAAAACAAGCCATATTTACCAGCCGGTAGGGGCTGTCCGCCCACCATCACATCCTGTGAAACTTCGATGGTTGTTGCTTCGTTTGCCCCGGTACGCCAAACTTTGCCGTAAGGCACCAGGTCGCCCCAGAGCGTGCGTCCCTTTTGTGCCGGGCTGCCGTAGTTGATCGTGATGGTTGCATCGCCGAGTGTGCCGCGCATCTCTTTGCGAGGGCTGGCAGGCTCTGCATCCATCATTACGACCTGGTAATTGTCGCCCGACATGATGACTTCCGGCGTTGTCGTTTCTGCCATTTCTTCGGTTTCTTCTTCGGTATCCGTTGCTTGTGAATCACCGCCAGCGCCACAGGCTGCCGCCAACAAGGACAATCCGAATAACCAAATGAATAATTTGTTTCTCATGCGTTTTAGAATTTTTGGTTAGATAAAATACATGTATGAATGCTAAAAGTAACACTTTTAAACGACCGACACCTTATATTCTAACGAGAGAATTTGGTACAATAAAAAGGCGCCGAACCAAGAAATGGAACGGCGCTGCCAAATTGTATTGAAAAATGCGGATCGTATCTTTTATTGGCTACTGGATTTTTCCAGCCCGCCACTTACGCAGTCGCTTCTGCTTCTTCGAGCTTTGGCTCGTTGTCCATCTGCTCTTCGTCATCCTTGTTTTTTCCTCTGCCCAACAAACGGCTCAGGAATGCCGAGGCGTTATCCGCCAATTGATAACCAACCGGAACGACGAACAGCGTCAGGAACATCGAACTGGTCAGACCGCCAATGAGCACCCAGCCCAAACCATTCTTCCACTCGGCACCGGCGCCGGTTGCAATAGCAATCGGTACCATCGCGATGACCAGCGAGATGGTCGTCATCAGAATTGGACGGAGACGCTCCTGCCCCGCCTGAATCAGCGCTGGCGTAGTGGTCAGGCCTTCCCCCTTTGCCTGGTTGGCGAAATCCACCAGAAGAATGGCGTTTTTCGCTACCAAACCAATGAGCATGATGATACCTAGAATAGTGAAAATGTTGAGTGTTTCCATTGACAGTGCCAGTGCGAGCAGCGCTCCGATCATTGCCAGCGGCAAAGACAGTAACACCACCACCGGATAGATATACGAATCGTACAGCGCCACCATAATCAGATAAACAAACAGGAACGAAGCAGCAAAAACCAGCCCCAGGCTACCAAAGGATTCCGCCTGGTTTTTCAGGTCACCCTCGTACTTGATATTGACGCCGGGTGGCGGCGGATTATCGGCAATCCAGTTTTTTACTTCCGTACCAATGGTACCCGAAGGCACGCCCAGCACTTTCGATTTCGCCGTAACGGACGGCAGGCGATCGCTGCGCTCCAGGCGCGCCGGACCCGCAGATGGTGCAATGCTGGCAAACTGCTTGAGTTTGATAAGCTGACCACTATTGTTCATCAGGGTCAATTCGGCAATATCATCCTGGCTACGGCGATCAAATTCATCCAGCACAATCCGGATGTCATATTCATTGATGCCATCTTTGTACTTCGCGTCGGTATTGCCATTGAAGGCAGTTTGCAGCGTAGCGCCTACGGTCGCCATATTCAAACCAACTTCTGCCATCCGGTTGCGATCTACCTGCACGTTGATTTCCGGGTTGCCATCTTCCAATGATAGTTCCGGTTCAAACACACCTTGAATGCGCTCCAATGTATCGAGCAACCGATCAGCGTAAGCTTTGGCGGTTTCAATTTCGGTACTGGCTATGATGACCTGTATGGGCGCTTCATCCGCACCGCCGAAGAAACTCACCGGCGCCGACTTTACTTCCACGCCTGGCAGCATGCTGGTCAGTTCATTTTTGACTTGCAGAGCTATAATGTCGGTCGATAATTCCCGTTGGTCGCTTGGTACGATTTTAACGTTGATCTCCGCCAGGTTCGGGCTGCTTTGACCGCCGCCAATGACGCCCGTTTGCTGTCCTGCGGTTGTAAAAACACTCGTCACCAGAGAATCTTCAAATAAATATTCTTCAATGCGCTGCGTCACGAAATTCGTCTCTTCAATCCTTGCATCTTTCGCCAATTCTACCTGAATGATGTATTCGCCCCGGTCGCCGTTTTTGATAAACTCACTGCCGATGTAGCCATTGCTCACCAAGCCAAAGGACGCAAAGAAGAGGGCGAAAGCCGAAATAAAAATCAGCACCGCCGGGAATGGCTTCAGCGACCACTTCAGGGCGTTGGTGTATCCTTGCGTCAATGATTTGATACCACGCTCAAAAGTGCCGAAAACAATGCCGGATAAAGAGCGTTTATTCAGGCTTTCCAAACGGGAAAAACGCGATGCCAGAGCCGGGGTAATGGTGTAAGACACAAACAAACTCAGCAGCGTAGAAACCGCAACCACCACCGCGAACTGCCGCATGATATTGCCGACGATACCCGTCGTGAGCGCCAGGGGTACGAATACCACCACAATTACCAGCGTAATCGCCAAAGCAGCCAGAAATACCTCTCGGCTGCCGTCGAGTGCGGCTTTTCGGCTCTTTTTACCCATTTCCAGGTGGCGGTAGATGTTTTCCAGCACCACGATCGAGTCATCCACGAGGATACCAATCACCAGCGACATGGCCAGCAGCGTCATCAGGTTGAAAGTATAATCCAGTACATACATGGCAATGAAAGTCGTGACCAATGACACCGGAATGGAGATCATCACAATAAGTGCATTGCGAATACTGTGCAGGAACAGCAACATGACTACGGCCACCAGTACAATTGCCAGTACCAGGTCGTGCGTCACCGCATCTACGGCTTCAATGGTAAAATCGGAGGTGTTATTGGCTATGGCAAACTTCACCTGCTCCTTTTCGTATTGCTTTTCCAGGTTGCTGAGCGCGGCAATTACATTATTGCTGACATCCACGGCGTTCGCATCGGTTTGTTTTTGAATGACAATACCAATGGAGCTTTGCCCGTTCACCCGGTTGATATCGGTGACATCTTTCTCCGAGTCGCGCACTTCCGCTACCTCGCGCAGTCTGATTGGTGCGCCCTGCTGATTGGTGGCAACGATTACATTTTCCAATTCGGAAACGGATTGAAATTTGCCGGCAAGGCGAATCAGAATTTGCTGCTCGTCATCTTTGACCTTACCCGTCGGGAAATCGAGATTGGCTTGCTGAATGGCTTGCTGCAATTGCAGGATAGACAAGCCGAACTGCTCCAGTTTGTCCCTGCGCACGTTGACCTGAATCTCACGCTCGCGCCCGCCGATGAGGGTAATTTGCGCCACGCCTTCGATTTTGGCGAGGGCGGGCTTCACCCGGTCGTCGATGATATCGAAGAACTGCGTTGCCGGAATCGGCGAAGTAGCCCCGATGTTCAGGATCGGAAATTCATCCGAGGAGAACTTGGAAATCACCGGCTTGTCAGCATCGTCGGGCAGTTCGTTGGCAATTTGGTCGAGCTTTCGCTGGGCATCCTGCAGCAGCAGATCGATGTCGGCCCGGTCTTCAAATTGCAAAATCGTGACGCTGAAACTCTCCAGGGAAGTAGAATTGACATCCGTAATCAGCTCCAGCGAAGAAAGCTGATCTTCTATTTTTTTAGTAACCGAATTTTCCACCTCCGAAGGCGATGCCCCCGGGTAAAGCGTGGATATGGTAAGAATGGGCGCGGAAAACTTGGGAATCAACTCGTAGCTGAGCTGCGTATAACTACCCAGACCCAAAACGATCAGCACCGTGAATATCACCACCAGCAAAGAGGGGCGGTCAATGGATAATTTTATCATTGGAATTGTCTTTTTTGATTTTAGGAATGGGGAGGGGGTGTTGTTAGTTTGTTAATTGTTATTTGTTATTTGGGAGTAGAGATTAATTATATTGAAACAACCTTCCCCAATTAACAAATACCAAAAATAACACCCTCCCTGCTTACTGCTCCAGGATTTTCACTTTCGACCCGTCCTGCAGGTTGATCTGTCCGGTTTTAACGACGATTTCGCCTTCCTCCAAACCGCTCAGAATCGTGACCATATCCCCGTGAACTTCTCCGGGTTTTACCTCCCGCAGTTTGGCTGTGCCATCCTCAAATACATATACCCTGCCCTCCAGAATACTGCCCACAAATGCCTGGCGTGGTATCGCCAAAACCTGTACGGGCACACCGGCGCTGTAGGTTGCTTTACCATTCATACCCGCTTTGATGTTGTTGGGATTGGCAAATTCTATCTCCACCAGGAAGCGCTTGGTTTGGTCGGCTTTCACGTCGATGAAGCGCACCACACCCGTGAATTCCTTACCTGGGAAAACATCCACTGCTACCTTTACTTTTTGTCCGTTTTTAATGGTAACAACTTGATTTTCTGTAAGATAGGTATGCAGGCGAATCGGATTGATACTCACCACATTAGCCACCGGCGAACCCGGAGCCAGATAAGAACCTTCCTCCACCTGCATACCGGTGATTGTTCCGCTCATCGGCGCTTTCATGTAGGTGTCGTTGATCTGCTTTTGCAGAGATTCGATCTGAATTTTCAGGTTTTCGACGCCCAGCTTGGCTTCTTCGTACTGCGTCTCGGTCACGCCGCCATCGGTTAGCAGGTTCGACATGCGGGAAAGGTCGCGCTCGGCTTTGTTCAGGTTGAGTTCCAGTGTTTTCAATTGATTGCTTAGTAACTGGTTGTCAACGGTCAGAATCGGTTGATCTTTTTTTACGTACGTGCCGTCATCAATTTTCAGGCTGGTAATGCGTCCGTTCACATCCGAAATGATCAGCACTTCTTTCGATGCCTCGAAGGTGCCATTTACCGTGAAATCAGTGCTGAAGGATTGTTTTTTCGCCTCGGCAACCGTTACCGGCATCACCGTAGTGCGCTGCTGGGTCAATTGGGCATTTTCCTCCATCGTTGCTTTATTTTCGGACAAACGCCAACTGATAGCGAATACAGCAGCAACGATAGCGAGAACAGCCAGCGTAATTTGGATAATTCTTTTAACAGTCATTGGTTTATTTTTTTGATTGTTTTCGCCTGGTGTTTATCATGATTGAACACACAATGCGTTGATTTTCAATTTAGTTATTGATTGCATTCAGAAGCGTGCCCTTTGCATTCAGGATGCTGATTTCGGCCAGTTTTACCTGAAGCAGCGTTGTCAGATAATTCGTTTGTGCTTCGCGCATAGCCGTTTCGGCAGAAAGCACCTCGGTAATCGGTGCGATGCCTTCCGTAAAACGCTGCTGCGACACGCGATAGACTTCCTCTGCCACCTGGCGGTTCTCTGCCAGCGCCTGCAGGTTGTTGATATTGGTTTGCAATTGCTGTATGCCCTGATTGTATTCCAACTGGATGGACTGTTGCGTCAAGCGGCGCGTTTCTGCCAGTTGTGCCTGCTCGATGCGTGCCTGCTGTATCTGAGCTTTCTTGCGAAAACCGTCGAATATCGGGATGCTTAAATTTACCCCAAGCGCACCAAAATCAAACCACTGTATCTCGTCGAAGGAATTGCCCTGCCCCTGGTAGTTGTAGTTGGCGAAGGCATTCAGTGTTGGCCAATAACCAGCTTTGAACTGTTCCTCGTTCAGTTGATTCAGGTCGGCTTGTGCGTCGAGTACCGACAGCAGCGTCTTCTGCGAAAAATCAGGCGTGAACATCCGGGCATCCGGCACGGTGTAAACCTGCTCGTTGATCGTATCGGTCAGCGCGATGGGGGCATCCAGCGGCATCGCCATCAGGAATTTGAGCGTTTGCTTGAGTTGCTCTACCTGCAGGTCGAGGTTCTTGAGTTGGTTTTGCAAATTGATGCGATTGACGCGCAACTGGTCCACGTCGATCTTTTTGGCAAAACCATTCGCAAATTGCTTCTGCGTAAGGTTGAACAGGCGCTCCACCTGGTCGAGATTAGCCTGCAAAATGCGTTTTTGCTTATCCGTTACCTGTATCTGATAGTACAACTGCGCAATGTCATAAGCGATGTCTTCTTTGGTTTTTTGCGCTTGCAGTTCCGAGAGTTTCTTCAGTTTGCGGGAAGCATCCAGCCCCAGAAAGAACGATCGGTTGAAAAGCAGTTGGCTAACTTCGCCGGAGAAAATCGTGCTCAGGTCGGTACCAAATTGCACCTGCACCAGCTCGCCCGGCGCGCCAAAGAACTCCCCCGGGAGCAACTGCGTCGGTAGTTTGAAGTTGTACGTAAAATTACTGCTGGCATTTACCTGCGGCAGTCCTGTGCTGAGTACTTCCTTCACCTGTTGTTTGTTTTTTTCAATTTCCAGCAGGGCGGTTTGTACTTGCGGGTTATTCTGAATGGCGGTTTGTGTACATTCCTGTAGTCCCATCTGCCGGGCAGGCTCCTGGGCGCGAACTGTCATCGTGCCAATGAAGAAGACCATACAGAATAAAAGTCGGGAATCTTTCATATTAGATGGTGTTTTTAGAAGATTGATTGTTTTCATTTTAGCAGTGAACGCTTGTTCAATAATATTTGGTGAAACGATTGACTGTTTTTTTTAGTTCTGAAAATCTCGAACTTTTTGTCCGAAATTTTTTTTGGTTCGTCAAATTCTAATTATCCTTTGCTGTACCCGGTGTTTGTTCTACCTGCATTTGTTCCCACTTGGCAATCAGCTTGGGCATCTCCTCGGCAATGAACATGTGAAAACTCAGTATCTTTTTTAGTCCTTCCACAAATTCCGGGTATTTCTCCGGGTCGCGGTATTTCAAAGTATCAAAGAGAATCGCATCTACCTGCGACATCTTTTCCATCTTTTCTTTGGTGTTTTCCAGCCAGCTTTCAATGTTCAGCCGGAAGTAGCGCTTGCGGTCACCGCTAAACGTCAAATAGTCCACAATGCACTTTTCCATTAGCACGTTAAGCGCATTACTGATCGAACTTTTGCTGGCACCCAAAAACTCCTGAATGGCGTAAAATGTTTGATGGGGTGGATCGGCAAGTAGCAGGAAACCAACAACGCGACCCACCACGGGCGGGAATCCCGTTTTGTCAAATACTACTCCAATCTCCTCTACCTTCTTCTTCTTGAATTCAAGTGAAGAAAAATCTTCCTGCTGCATGCTTGTTTTTGATTTCGGTTACAAATTTAATTTGTTTTGGATAGTTCTGCAACAGCCGAACCAATCGAAGTGTTTAAAATTCTATGAAAAATTTCAGTTACTTTTTTAAAAAGGCTCTTTTAGCAAGTTTTTCGTAGCATATTATTTTGTTTCGAGGGCTTATCGAAAGGATTCCTTACAGGAAACAGAATAAATCAGAATAAAAAAAGGCGTTTGTTATCGTTTGAAAATGACATAAAGTTTTGGATACTTCGACAAACAGACGTTTTTTTTCGACAAACGAAATGACATTCGGTCAAAATTAAGATTGAAATGTTCTTCTGGAAAATTCATCTTTGCAAATATGAAGTCTAATCACAAAATTCTCTTGATCGATCAGCCGCATCCGTTTCTGGAGGAGCGACTCACCGCGTTGAAATTTGAAGTTTTGCCCATGTATAAAGCTTCCAAAGATGAAATCTGGGAAGTCTTACCGGCGTGCATCGGCGTTGTGATGCGCAGCCGCCTGCGTGCAGACCGGGCATTCATGGATCGGGGCAGGAGCTTGCAGTTTATTGCCCGCGAAGGGGTGGGCGTGGAGCATATCGATGTTGCATACGCGGCTGAAAAGGGCATCCGCGTGTTCACTTCGCCCGAAGGCAGCCGCGACACGGTTGCCGAACACGCCCTGGGCATGTTGCTCGCCTTGATGAACAGGCTCACCCTCGCCGACCGGCAGGTACGCAACGGACAGTGGCTGCGCGAACCCAATCGCGGCACCGAGATTAAAGGAAAAACCATCGGCATCATTGGCTATGGCAATATGGGCAGTGCTTTTGCCCAACGGCTCCGGGGCTTTGAGGCACGGGTGATTGCTTATGATAAATTCAAAACCAACTACGCCGACGGCAACGCAGAAGCGGTGGATATGGCAACTATTTTTCGCGAAAGCGACATCGTAAGTCTGCATATTCCCTATTCCGAAAGCAATCATCATTTTGTTGATGATGCATTTTTAAAACAATTTCAAAAACCGGTTTATCTGGTGAATACGGCACGAGGTCTGGTTTTGAATACCGCCGATCTGGTCGAACATTTGCGGGCGGGCACCGTGCCTGGCGCTGCACTCGACGTGCTGGAATACGAAGAAACTTCGTTCAATTTTCTGAATTTTGAGGCGCTGCCGGCTCCATTTCAGTATTTGAAAAATGCAGAAAATGTGGTGCTATCGCCGCATATCGCCGGGTGGTCGTTCGAGTCGAAGCTGGGGCACGCCCGGGCGCTGGCACAGAAAATTGCGGATTTTCAGCGTGCGGGTGTTTGAGTTTTTGATGTTGCAGGTCGTTTGGCAAGGAAGTTTCCACTTTCCTGAGCGCTACTGCCGCGCAAACCACACTCCGCTTGCGCGCGAAATGCTGTACCCAAAGCCGGTAATTTTGCCGTTTTTATCGCGCTTGAATTCGACGAGATTGCCATTATTGGTACGGAAAACATCCTTGTACAAAGGCGTCAGGAAAAAGTAAGTATCCGGCTGGCGAAAGGCGCGGAGTTTACCATCCTTCAGGTCGAGCTTAAAAATGACATCGGCTTCGTGGCTATCGTAAGTGCCGGTAAAGGCTTGCAAGGCTTCTTTATTGGGTTTGAAAGTGGCTTGTTTGATATACACTTCGGCGTAGCCGTTAGGTTCGTAGCGGGTAAATTTATCTCCGGCGAATTCGATGCGGTCGCCGCCGCGGAAGAACGTATTTTCCTTTGTGGCTTGCCATACGCGTCCGTTGCGTTGTTGCAGCAGTCCGTTTTTTACTTCCAGCTCGATGATGTCGTCGCTTCGCTTACTGCGGTACAGCCCGACCTTTGCCTGCAGGGATTTTTCATCCGGAACGATCGTGCCGAGCACCGGCTCATCGCTTTCGCTTTTGCCAAAGACGATTTCCGCCACTTGCATGCCGATCCGCGAAGGATTGGAACTGCCGTCATTACTCAAAAAAGCGATGGAAACATCCGGCTCCGGGTAGTACGCCAGCCAGGCGCGATATCCGGCAGTGGCGCCACTGTGGCTGATTTGTTCCATGCCATTATAATCACCAATGACGATGCCGCCTGCATAGGCAATAGTCGTACCGTCATTCAGCACGCCCTGTTTTTTTTGCAATTTCACCATTTCATTGCCGCCGATCACCGGGTTTTTGTAATGCGTATTCCACTTCGCCAGGTCGGCAGTGGTGGTGAGTAGTCCTCCGTTGCCATGCACATCTTCAAAGGGCATATTCTGAAAATACTCCCCGTCGCGGGGAGCATAGGCTACCGACCGATCAGGTACAATGCGGCGGAAGTTGTCGCGCCACTGCGTATCGTGCATGCCCATCGGCTCGAATATGCGCTGCTTGCAAAATTCCGCAAACGACATTCCGCTTACCCGGGAAACGATAATAGCTTGCAGATTATACCCCGAATTGCAGTAACTGTACTGGTCGCCGGGCGGAAAATTCAGCGCTTTTTGCCGTGACATAATCTCCAGGGCGTGCGCGTGCGTGTGCACCCTTGCGCCGCGATACCAACCGCTGATACTTGCTACCGAACCCCAGTCGCGCAAGCCGCTAATGTGATGAATCATGTGGCGGATGGTGATTTTCTCACCATAATCCGGCAGTTCGGGCACGTATTTGCGCACGTCGTCATCCAGTGAGAGCTTGCCTTCCATCGCCAGGAGAAAAATGGCGGTGGATGTAAATTGCTTGGAAACCGAGCCGGCTTCGAAGATGGTTTTGGGCGTATTGGCAATGTGATGCTCCAGATCAGCCATGCCAAAAGCTTTATTGTAAAGGACGGCATCTCCCCGTGTCACCAGCAGTGCTCCGCCGGGGGTGTCGGTATTCCATTCGGCAAAGAGTTGATCAATTTTTTCTGCCTGCTCCTGAAAAGCGGCGGGTTGCGCTGCAAGTTGCAAACTGACAAAAAGAAAAAGCAAACTGAAGAATGGTCGAAAATTAAGCATGGTCTGTAAATGTTAATTGCCTGTTGATTGGAGCGGACTAAATTTAGGAAAAAAACGCAATCGAGGGAATATTTTATTGAAAAATTAAAACACAAAGGATTCGGTCAGCCGGAGGGGATGGCTATATTTGTCCTCAAACTCAACCGCATGACAACACGGCTCACCATTCAGGATTTGTACCAAATCATCGACGAGGCTGCATCGGATTTGCTGGCGGCAGCAGGACCGGATGGCATGGTCAGCAAGGATGATATAGAAAAATTGCTGACAGATGCTACCAGCGATATCCGGCGCGAACTACTGGCTGCTTTTTATCATTTCCTGCGCGACGAGGAGGAGCCTTACCAGCGTGTGACCCGCAAGGCGATTGCAGCGGGCGTTGCATTTGTGAAAGAAAAGATCATTGCCCATTTTGAGGTGATGCCGGGCGGTTTGTCGGAAATGGAAGTGCGAGCGCTCATCGAGCAGGGCGGCGAAGAGGCATTGGCTTTGGGTGCC
The DNA here is from genome assembly GCA_964517175.1 of uncultured Saprospiraceae bacterium. GTDB lineage: Bacteria > Bacteroidota > Bacteroidia > Chitinophagales > Saprospiraceae > JADJNW01. Next base: position 2,852 of record CAZFBU010000056.1, on the reverse strand, counting down.
AGCCTGAAAGGCGCGGCGCGGGGCGATGCGTACCTGGCGGCGAAGGAAGTTTTTGAACAAATTGCGGCAAATACCGATCAGTTGTTTTTTGATTACCTGGGGTCGGAGGCGAGCGAGCCCATCGAAGCAGTGCACATACCGGCAGATGTGAAAAACCTGACGCCCGAATCTTTTTCAAAAGCCCTGAACCTGAACCCGGATGACCCGAAGCAGGTGGTAGAGCGATTTGTCTCGGCGAAGGCGTTTTTTATGATCTTCGTGCCGCAGCATCGCGACTTCGGGCTGGATGACCGGGCTTTCCAGATCGTTCAATTGATGGAAGAACATCTGCGGCAGCATACGATCGTCATACTTGGCAAGGATTATGCCCCGGATGTGCCGCCTCAGCACCCGGCGTATGTAGTTGGCGTGGCAGACGATGGCAGCCTGGTGGGCTTCAAGTCGCAGGTCATCTGGACATGAGTGCCTGGCTGTAATTGTTTTTAAATTTAAGGCATAAATGAATAGACAGGATTTATGCCGAAGGCATGGCTACGCCGCGGGATTTTCAGGATACCGTAAATCCTGTCAAATAAAAAAATCCCGAAGGGATGGCAACGTCATAAATTTGTCCGGTTACTTAACCGCACGCTATTACTTAGCCCGGTTGTTTTGTTTGCTTTTTGTTTTGCAATTTTAAAATTTGAACCAACGCCCGTAAGCTTTGAGTCTCAAGCCCCCGAACCCTATCTATTCATACTCGGCATTGCGCAGGATGGCGGATATCCGCACGCGGGTTGTCAGCGCGCCGATTGCCAGAAGCTTTTCAAAAAAGGTAAAAAAGGACATCTTGTGTCCTGCATTGCGATTGTTGATCCCGCTTCCGGGCAGAGCTGGATGATTGATGCGACGCCCGACTTTCCCGAGCAACTGGAAATGCTGGAAAAAAAGACCGGTACAAAGCTCACGGGTATTTTCCTCACGCACGCGCACATCGGGCACTACACGGGCCTGATGCACCTGGGGCGCGAGGTCATCGGCGCGGAGCAGATACCGGTGTACGCCATGCCAAAGATGAAGCATTTTCTGGAAAATAACGGTCCCTGGAGCCAGTTGGTTTCTTTGCAAAATATTGTAATTCAACCGCTTGCCGCGAATGAACCCGTGCAGTTGACCGAAAGCCTGAGCATCCAACCTTTTCTCGTGCCGCACCGCGATGAGTATTCGGAAACGGTGGGTTATCAGATAGATGGATTGGGTAAGAGCGCTATCTTCATCCCGGATATCAACAAATGGGATATTTGGGAAGAAAGCATTGTGCCAAAGATAAAAGCGGTACATATTGCCCTGCTGGATGGCACGTTTTACCGAAACGGCGAGATTCCCGGGCGGGATATGCGGGAGATTCCGCACCCGTTTGTCGAAGAAAGTATGCAATTATTTGCTGATCTGACCAGAGACGAAAAAGCCCGGGTACATTTTATTCACCTCAATCACACCAATCCGCTGCTGCAAAAAAGAAGCGCCGCGCAAAAAGAAGTTCGGGAAGCCGGTTTCAACATTGCATGGGAAGGGCAACGTATCAACTGGTAATTCGAGCAAATTTTCAAAAGAATCGTACCTTCGCCCAATCCACCAAATAACAGATACCAAACCACCCCGTTTCTCATGTCAAAGACAAATCGCAATATCGAAATTTACTTCCACATTGGTTTGGGCAAAACCGCGACGACTTATTTGCAATACGAGTTTTTCCCCAAGCTGAAAGGCATTTATTACATCCAGCGAACGCTGTACCGAAAATATCAGGAAGTGATAGAAAAAACCGGGCAGTCGCGTTATTTTGTATCGCGCGAATTCGACCAGCAGTTGGAGGCGGAAGTGGATAAAATCGCGGCGGTTTACCCGCAGGCGCGGATCATCATCGTATTGCGTCGGCAGGATGGCTGGATTGCTTCGCAATATCGGCGCTACGTGAAGAATGGCGGAAGTTTACCGTTTCACGAGTATTTTGATGTTGAAAATGATCGGGGCTTGTGGAAGCGCTCGGACGTAGATTTTATGGGAAAGATCAGATACGTGGAAGCGAAGTTCGGGCAGCCGCCCCTGGTGCTTTTTCACGAAGATTTGCGAAAAGATCCATATGCTTTTTTTGACAAGCTGGCAGGCTTTCTGGGGGCAACATACGATCGCAACGCCATTTCGCTGAACGCCGTGCACCGTTCCTACCAGGAAAAAGAATTGAAGATCATCAAAAAGCTAAGCTTTTTATTCCCGCAAGAGCGTACTGTGTCAGAAGTACGCTTTCTGCGCTGGCTGCAGCGGCGCTCCCAGTTGCTGCTGTCCTATCTCATTTTGTATCCGTCGAAATTAATTCCGGCAAGTTGGGTGAGCCAGGAGCCACTGATTCCGCAGGCAGAACTGGACAAAGTGCGCGATTATTTTGCGGAGGAATGGGAAAAGTGCCAGGCTTACGCGCGGGAAGTAGTGGGGCGATAGGTTTGATAAGAATAGATACTATGAACCCGACTTGGAATTACAGGTTCTGAAAAATTGAAAAGTGCTACGTTTCAGGCAGGCCATATTTGGTCGTTCTCTACTGATTTCTTATATTTGAATGTTCTTAAGTGCCTGTTCCAAACTATCTATAAGTAATTTCGGTTTCTTTTTCTCACTCACTTTGTTGAAAATACTCGCCGTAGCTTCGGCTATGACTGCGCTTTTCGCCTCGTGAGAGAAAAAAATAATTCCGAAATTTTACCTATCCATAATTTAAAACAGGCACTTACTTGTAACGCTTCGATCAATTAATGCAATTTTACACCCTTTCAATTGCAACGTCCTCCCACGCTTCGATTATAGTTTCTGACTAG
>CAZFBU010000055.1:14121-25191 GCA_964517175.1 uncultured Saprospiraceae bacterium | reverse complement strand
TTTCGCGCGTCGGCAAATTAAATTCTACGCCCTCCTGCTCGCCTGACTGAGAACGTCTCGCATAGCCGCCGTAGCCAGCTTTTGCTGGTTATGGACGGCTATGCTGTGTTGGTGGCAGCTTTCCTTCCCATTCAAAAAGTATTTCTGGAAAATACTTTTTTGGATTTATATCTGAAAGAAAGCCTTTTTGAATATTTTTTATCAATCCGTATTTGGAAATGACTTTTGTATCTTTTGCACTTGCTCCTAATTCTGATAAAGCGAAGAAAAATAATATTGCTTGTTCGGATGAAGATAGTTGAGCACGATATAACTTGAGAACTTGGTTTTTCTTATCTTCATCAAGACTCTTTTCATTCTCAACATACCAAATCGCTTGGAATATATGTCTAATGTAATATCCTATTTTTGATTGGTGTCCTCCGTAATACACGATTCCTAAATCGTACTTAGTTTTCTTTTTTCTCAACTCCTTAATCAATGAACTATAAAATGGTTCGTCATATCTAATTGCAAAATAATCACTCAGCGTCTGCTTGTTGTGAATTCCTACTCCGAAAAATAATATCAGGAAGGAACAATTTATAGCCTCTTTTTCAATATCGTCTTCACTTTCATACAAGTTTTTATCTTTTATGAATTTTTGAGTAAACCTGTACAAATCAATTAATTGTTTTTTCAATTCTGTAATCACCGAAGTCCCTTCAAATATTTCTCCATTTTCAGATGAAGGAATTCTATATTTCATGTTGGCAACATTCTCTCGATGGTATCTTACTAACTCAAAAAATCTTTGTTCAAACTGTTGGATATGGAAGGTTTTTCTTTGAGCAATAATCGTTTCATATAACAAAAACATTCCTGCAAGTGTAAATATTGGTCCCGCAACTCCACCTATAAAACTTCCATAATCGTTAGCAATTGTTGTATTTATTATTCCGCTCCCGTCATTAAATTGGGAATTCATTGCATAACCAATCATTAATCCAAATCCTATTACGGATAAAATCCATGCAACAGAAATTGCCCAATTTTCTCTTATTCTATTTATCATTTAGCTGTTTTTTAATTGTCGCCAACATCTGTATATACGCCATCCACTACTTCATCCGCCTTCTGCCCGAGGCAGATAAACGGGCGGAAGGCGGACAAGATTATTGCGTTAATATTCCCTATCCCGGTCGTTCAAAGTTACCCACTTTTTACCATAAATCCAATGAGCAGTAGCCACCATTTAGGGGCACTGGCGTTTTTCCCATTCGTCTATGTCCCAAACCCTCCGAAAACACGCTCAAAATTCCACCCGCCGCAGCAATCGCTTGGGGTTCAGCCGCTGCAAATCCAGCGTAAAGGCAATGCGGCTCCAGTAGCTGCCGCGCTCCGCCAGGCGGTTTTCGATATTCTCAGAATTGATGAGCGGAAAATACACCGCCATGACGTCATCCACCAGTTCCAGCGCCAGTCCCCCACTCCACAGCAGTTGGTCTTCAAAGGTATCGTTGATGCCGGTCGGCATGGCGTTATCGAAGTAGCCAATGTCGAAATAGGGTTTGATGAGAAAATGCAACGGAAACTGCCGGGGCAGGTCGGCTTTGAAATTCAAGGCAAAAATGTAATTGTTGCTGCGCCCGAGGCTGAAACCTCGCCCAATCACATTTTTCATGCCGCCATCGCGAATCGTTACCTGCTGCGACCAGATACCGTCCGCTTCGCTGCGCCCGAAGTAAAAATCGTCGTAGCGATAATCATTGAAGCCCTGCGAGGTCAGGTTGAAGGCGCCCGGAAAAATCGCGCCGGCATCTCTGCGGGAATTCTGGAGAAACCCGCCGATAAAAATCCGAAAATCAACGCTTTTCTTCTCCGCGTAGGTAAAGCTTTGCTTCAGTTCCAACGATGCCTTCACGTAGCGCTGATCGCCGGTAATATCGCGGTAAGACTGCTGCTCCAGCGCCAGGAAAACGCGGAAGGGATGCAGCGCCCGCCGGCTTTCGCCCGAATAGCTCAGTTCGTGAATGAAGGTGTCCGACCAACGGTTGCCGATGTAATTGCCAAAGGAAGGACTAAACTCCGGAAACTCCTGGTGCAGCCAGATCGTGCGCCATTGGATGTTTTGATAATACCGACTCGTCGGCTTTTTGTACAATTGAAAATCAACAAACGGCAGGAGGCGGGCGTATTTCACGTCGTAATCATTCGCAAAACGGCGATTGTAATGAAAGGTGCGCGCGCCCAGCCCGAGCGTAATCTCCTGAAATATCCGATTGCCCGGATAAAAGTGATATTGAACATCCGCCAGCCCTGCCAGTTCTTTTGAGGCGAAGGCATACATCGGAACCAGCGTAAAGTCGAAATTTTTGAATGGGACGCCCGTATTCTGCAACGTCAGCCCGAGCATGAGCTTGTCGTAGTTGTTCCAGGCAAAAGCGGGCGACCAGAAAGCCTGGGTTTTTCGGTCGTCTTCCAGCCCCGGCAGGAAGCGCAGTTGCAATGGCTCGATCTTGCTGCCGCGAGCGGTGATGTGATTGTTTTTGCGATGGACATCGAGCGTAACGCGACCGGCATCAAGGGTAATTTCTTCGAAGCCTTCAAAGCCAAAGGACAGCACCCGCTCGCCCGTAAAACCCTCGTACCATTGGCTGTATTCGACATTGCCATCCACCATGGCGTCGAGGGTGAAGGGTCCGGCAATCCCACCCTTGTTTTTCACGGTTACCAGCACGCTATCCGCTTCTGTTTCCAGGTTTGTAATGGCGTAGTCCTGCCGCGCATTAGAGCCAATCAGTCCATCAAACAGCCAACTCATATCTTTTCCGGTTTCCGACTCCAAAACCGCCCGAAAATCCGTCGGTTGCGGATGCCGGAATTTCCATTGATTGTAATAAGCTTGCATGGCGGCGTCAAATTGCTCCGTGCCCGTGTAGGCTGCCGCATAATGCAGCGCAGCGGCCGGTTTTTCGTAAGCGCCCAGAAAGTAATTGATAGCGGTAAAATCATCCGAGGGGGTAGCCGGCGCCTGGTCGAGATTGCGGCGCGCCTGCCAGAGGTAAGCAATTTCGTTCAAATCCATTTTCGAGCCGCGGGCGAAAAAATCCGGGATGATATTGAGATTTTCTGAATCCGGATAGTAGGTGTTGGTGTAGCGTTGTTCGTAATACGAATTCAACCCCTCATCCATCCAGGCGTGCCGACGCTCATTGCTGGCAAGTATGCCGTAAAACCAGTTGTGCCCGACTTCGTGGGTAATGACGATGTCCAGATTTTGCGCATTGGAAGAGGGTCCGATCACGGTAATCATCGGATACTCCATGCCGCCCCCGGCGCTGAGCGCACTTTGTACGGCCGTTGCCTGCGGATAGGGATACTCGCCCACCAGGTCAGAATAAAATTCTACCGAACGATCGACATAACGAATCGCATCTTTCCAGAGGTGCGCTTCATAATCGGTAAACATCACCCAGGTATCCACTGTATTTCCCGACGATCGTTCCACCGCGCTTTTTTGTACCTTGAACCGCTTATCGGCAAACCAGGCAAAATCGTGCACACGCTCGGCGGTATAGGTGATGGTTTTCATCGCGGAAGCCGAAGGCGGAAATGCTTCCTGCCCGGCGCTTTTCGGCGGTGCATTTTTCAAATAGGTGTCCGTCTCTGCTACTTTTTGCGCCAGAAACGCCCGTTCGCTCTCGGTTTGCAGCGTACCCGTTGCGCCTACCACATAATTTTCCGGCAGTGTTATGCGCACTTCAAAAGAGCCAAATTCCGAGTAAAACTCCCCAAGATCAAGGTATGGCATGGGATGCCAGCCTTCGCGGTCGTAAACCGCCGGCTTGGGATACCACTGCGTCATCTGGTAAGACTGCCCCACGTGCCCCAGGCGCGAGAAGGAAGCCGGAATCTTCAGGGTAAAGGGCGAAGCAAGGAAGATGCGGGCTCCGCTCGGCAGGGTTTCCGGCAAATATAATTTGGCAATATCAGGATTTTGCGCATCGTATTCCAGGCGGGCTTGCTGACCGTTTACCGTAAAATTCAAACCGGCATAGCCGCCGAGATCCTCTTCGTTTGCAAAATAGAACGCCGTATTGCCGGTACGAAGCTGCTGCTGTACAAATGCGGTACTGCGATTTTTGAAAGCATTGCCCCACAGATGCAGGTAAATGAAATCCAGCGCATCGGGGGAATGGTTGATGTATTCCATTTCAATGGTTCCGGAAATCGTATGACTCGAATCATCGAGCGCGACGGCAATTTTGTAATTGACTTCCTGCTGCCAGTAGGATGACTGGGCATTAATTTGACCATAGCAGAACAAAAAAAGCAGTATCAGAAACAGTGATTTCATAAGTTGGAAAATTTCCCGGTGAAATTAGCGAATTCCAGCTTGCCATGCAGATTATCATCGGTAAATTTGTGATTGAAACAATCGCAAAAAAGCTCCTTATCTGAACAATTGCAACCGCCGCTTGTCTTCACTTGCGAATTATTTATCTGAAGTATGCAAAATAAAACCGTTCTCATCACCGGCGGCAACGACGGCATCGGCAAACAAACGGCTATCCGGCTGGCACAACAAGGCGCACACATCGTTATCGCCTGCCGAAATATGAAAAAAGCAACGGAAGCCGTCGGGCACATCCGATCAGAAAGCGGAAACGAGCGAGTGGAGGCACTGCCGCTCGACCTCGCGAGCCTGGCTTCCGTTCAGGAAAGTGCGGAACTGTTCCGATCCAAATACGGACGGCTGGATGTGCTCATCAACAATGCCGGTTTGTTTACGAGTAATCTCGAATTTACAGAAGAAGGTTTTGAACTGCAATTTGGCGTCAATCACCTGGGACACTTCCTGCTTACCAATTTGTTACTGCCGCAGCTTCAAATGTCCGACGAACCACGGGTACTCAACGTTTCTTCCACCGGACACTACGGCGGAACGATTGACTTTGATAATCTTCGCGGCGAGCGAGGCGCCAAAGCTTATCAGGGGCTGGCGGCTTACGCTCAGTCCAAACTCGCGAACGTCCTGTTCACCAAGGAACTCATCCGGCGCTATCCGCAACTTACCAGCCACGCGCTACATCCGGGGGTAGTGCGTACAAACATTGGCAGCAAAGGCGGCAACTGGCTTATTTCGCTGGGCTGGACGATCGGTAAGCTTTTTATGATCTCAAAGGAACAGGGTGCTGAGACTTCGGTCTATCTGGCTTCTTCTCCGGAAGCGCTCAAAGCGAACGGGCAATATTTCAACGAGCATCAGCAAATAAAAACTCCGAACAAGCTCGCCCTGGATGAAGAATTGGCGCAACGCCTCTGGGGTATCAGCGAGTCATTCGTCGCTGATTTTCTTTCGTAAAGAGCAAGCGTATGATGCGCACACGCACCAGGAAGGTTTCAGGTTATTAATGTTCCCCGGCGTTTCCGGATGCCCGCCACATTTGCAATGCGCACCTCGCGCACGCCCCGCGCCAGCGCATCGAACGCATTATCCAGCTTGGGAATCATACCATCGGAAATAATTCCTTCGGATTTATATTTTTGGTAGGAGTCAGCATTGATCTGCAGAATCACCGAGCTATCGTCGCTTGGGTCTGTGAGTACGCCCGGTTTTTCAAAACAAAAATTCAGACTTACTTTATATTTTTCGGACATGGCTATCGCCAGTTGCGTGGCAATGGTGTCGGCGTTGGTGTTCAAAAGTTGTCCTTTGCCATCGTGCGTGATCGCGCAGAAAACCGGCGTTAAGTTGCCTTCGAGCAGGGTTTGAATGGCGCTCACATTTACCGCGTCAATATCCCCGGCGAAGCCGTAATCAATGTCTTTCACCACGCGCTTGTGCGCCAGAATCGCATTCGCATCCGCGCCGCTCATGCCAATGGCGTTGCAGTTCATGCTTTGCAACAGACTGACGATGACTTTATTCGACAAACCCGCATATACCATCGTTACTACCTCCAGCGTCGCGGCGTCCGTGATGCGCCGCCCGTTCACCATTTGTGCCGGAATGCCCAGCCGTTGGCTCACTTCGGTTGCTTTTTTGCCGCCACCGTGCACCAGGATTTTGTGCCCTTCCTGCGCCAAAAATGCATCCAGGGCTTCCTTGAGCTTCGCCGCGTCATCCAGGACTTTCCCGCCGATTTTTAATAGGAATAAATTTTTCATTGGAAAAAGTTTAGTAGGGTTTAGCGCATTGAGTGCCCTCAACCTTTCAACCTTTCCGCCAGTTTATCCGCCTTTGGCGGAAGGCGGATAAATCAACCTTTCAACATATTCATCAAAACCGCTTGCGCCGCATACGTCCGATTATTCGCCTGTTCAATGATGATTGAATTCGGGCTATCCACCACTGCATCCTCGGCGATCACATTCCGACGCATCGGCAGGCAGTGCATGAACTTGCCATTGTCCGTCAACGCCATTTTATCGGCTGTGACCATCCAGTCTGTATCCTGGTTTAAAATTTGCCCATAAGGCGCGTACGCCGACCAGTTTTTGCAATAAATGAAGTCCGCGCCTTCAAATGCTTTGCGCTGATCGTACTCCATGCGCACGCCTTCCGCAAATAGCGGCGACAACTCGTACCCCGGCGGGTGCGTGATGGTCAGATCGACGTCCGCCAGCTTCATCCATTCGACAAAGGAATTTGCTACTGCCTGCGGCAAGGAACGTGGATGCGGTGCCCAGGTCAGCACGACTTTGGGCTTGGCTTTAGTTTTGTGCTCTTCAATCGTCACCCAATCCGCCAGCGACTGCAGGGGATGCCGGATCGCCGATTCCAGACTGATGACCGGTTTGTCCGCGAATTCGATAAAGCGATTCAGCACGTAATCTGCGTAGTCACGCTCGTGATCGTCGAGCGACGGGAAAGTGCGAATGCCAATAACATCTGCATACTGACTGATGACGCGCGCCGCCTCGCGAATGTGCTCCGCGCGGTCGGTATTCATCACCACCTGATCGTCGAATTCAATGTTCCAGCCCTGCGCGGCGTTCATGGTGATGACCTGCATCCCCAGATTCGATGCTGCTCGCTCCGTGCTCAGGCGCGTACGCAAGCTCGGATTGAAAAACAGCATGACCAGGGTTTTATTTTTACCCAGGGTATCGTGCGCGAATGGGTTTTGCTTCAATGCTAATGCCTCTTGCACCAGCGCCTGCGGGTCGGTTACGTCGTGTACGGAAGTGAATTTTTTCATTTAACTGCTATGATATTTCTATTCTAAACGTATTTATACTTTTCTCGAATCGCTCTAAAAACAGCGCCATTTCCGCTTCGCCCATGCTCAGGGGCGGCAACAAGCGCAGCACATTCGGATTCGCTGCCGAGCCGGTAAATGTTTGTTCCTCGAATAGCAGATGCTTCCGCAAGTCCGCGATCGGAAAATCAAACTCCACGCCGATCATCAGTCCGCGCCCGCGTACCTCGCGCACCGCTTCGAAGCCGCGCAGTTCCTGCATCAACGCTTCGCCAATTTTTGCAGCATGCTCAATCAGGTTTTCCTTCTCCAGTACTTCTAATACTGCCAAGCCCGCCGCACACGCCAGGTGATTTCCGCCAAAAGTCGTGCCTAATAAACCATAGGTTGCCTCAAATTTCGGATGGATCAGCACGCCGCCGATCGGGAAGCCATTGCCCATACCTTTCGCTACGGTAATCAGATCTGGTTGAATATCAGCATATTGAAATGCAAAAAATTGGCCGCTTCGCCCATATCCGCTCTGGATTTCATCCAAAATCAGCACCGTATTATGCGCACGACACAGCGCCTGTACTTCTTCCAAAAACGCCGGCTCCGGCACATAAATGCCGCCGATGCCCTGAATTCCTTCGATGATGACCGCGCTCACATCGCCTTTTGCTAAAGAAGTTCGAACGCTATTTAGATCGTTCCAAGGATGAAATTCCGCTTCGTAACGCTTGTTGATGGGCGCTTTAATTTTTTCATTGTCCGTAATATTTACCGCCGCCGAAGTGCGACCGTGAAAGGCCTTTTTAAATGTAATAATTTTCGTGCGATTATTATAAAACGAAGCTAATTTCAAGGCATTTTCATTGGCTTCTGCGCCGGAGTTGCACAAAAACAAAGTGTACTCCTCGCAGCCCGAAAGCGCGCCGAGCTTCTCCGCCAACTCCCGCTGCAACGGGTTTTGCACCGAATTGGAATAAAACGGCAGCGCCCGCAATTGCTCCGTCACACGTGCCACATAATGCGGATGCCCGTGCCCAATCGAGATTACCGCGTGCCCGCCATACAAGTCGAGATAAGCTCTGCCCGTCGCATCATACACGTAGCAGCCCTCGCCCCGCACCGGCTCAATATCATACAATGGATAAACGTCGAATAGATTCACTGTTTCAAAGTTTTTGCCGAAAGGAAACCTTCCAGGCATTTTAACAATATTTTCCTTATTTTTGTACAAAACGTAGTTTCAATGACCTCACATTCGCAGTCCAAGTTTTTGGAAGTTCCCGACTACCTCATCTACGAAATGGATGAAGGTAAGCCCATTTATTATCGGGGCTATCGCGACGTACTGCTCGGTCATAAACAATTCGAAGAAATCATGGGCGAAAGTACGCTGCAAACCTGGCTCAAAACGCAAATCACCATTTTTCTGTCTAAGCTTTTAGATAATTCAAAATATGTTTGCGTTGTCGGTGAACAAGGCTTACTCCTCAGCAAAAACACCCACCGCGCTTCCGACATTTCCATTTTCACCAAAGAAAACTTCAAATTATCCAATCATTATTCCAAACTACCCCCCAAGGTTGTCATCGAAATTGACACCAAAGCGCACATCGAAGAAGACGAGCATCCCGCGATGCACTATTTCTATCGCAAGACGCAGCAGCTCTTTGACTTTGGCGTAGAGCGCGTCATCTGGATTTTCACCGCCGATAAAAAAATCATGACCGCTGAACCCAACCAGAATTGGATTACCACGGATTGGCATAATGCCGTTCATGTCCTGGATGATATTCACCTCAATGTAAAAGAACTACTACCCGAAGAATAATTTTGGGGCGTGCCCCCTCCGCCAACTGGCGGATCGGGTCGGGCTATCCGTTCCAGCCCCTCCTGCGTCGGCGCGTCCACTGCTATCCCTCACGCGACACCTCGTCTCCGAATAAAAAACTATTTACCTATTGGCATATCAGCACATCAAAACGCTCCTGCTTTCAGCTTCAACCCCGCCCGCTGCTCCAAGCCCAGCGCCAGGTTCATATTCTCCACCGCCTGCCCGGAAGCGCCTTTCAATAAGTTGTCAATCGCACTGATAATGAACGCTTTATCGCCGTGTTTTTCCACATAAACGATGCACTTATTCGTATTCACGACTTGCTTCAAATGCGGATTTTGTTCGGTGACCACCGTAAACGCCGCATCTCGATAAAAATTATGATACAATTCATTTAGTTGCTTTTCACTCCAATCACAATGAACGTACATACTCGCAAAAATGCCCCGTGTAAAATCTCCGCGCACCGGAATAAAATTCAAAGCTTTAGCGTGATTTGGCTGCAATTGCCGCAAACTTTGCCCGATCTCCGCCAAATGCTGATGGTTAAAGGCTTTATATACCGAGATATTATTATTGCGCCAGCTAAAATGACTCGTTCCGCTCAGCGACTGCCCCGCGCCCGTCGAGCCGGTGATGGCGTGGATGTGCAGTTCGTCCTGCAATAAATTGGCTTTCGCCAATGGCAGCAAACCCAACTGGATCGCCGTAGCGAAGCACCCCGGATTCGCGATGCGCTTGCTTTGTTGAATTCGGGATTTATTTAGCTCTGGCAAACCATACACAAAGCTTTTATCCAAACGAAAATCGTGACTCAAGTCGATCAATAATGTTTCCTCGGGCACGGAATTTTCCGCCAGCCAGGCTTTGGCTTTACCGTGCCCCATGCAGAGGAAAACGACATCTACATTTAAATCCAATTCATTGGTGAAAACCAGATCCGTCTCGCCAACCAGATCATCATGCGTATCATACACCGGCTTTCCCGCCTGGCTATTGCTGTGCACGTAGGCAATGGCTACGTCCGGGTGATGCAGGAGCAAGCGGGTCAACTCGCCGCCCGTGTAGCCCGCACCACCGATTATTGCTGCTTTGAACATTTATTTTTTTTCATTTCGGCGGATGAAGTCCGCCGTTACTGTCTAAAATCCAAATTATACGTCAAGCCCACTTGCAAATTATGATTTCGCTCGTGCCGAACGCCATCCGGCTTCACAATATATTGATTCAAATAACCGAGTTGAAGATTCACATCCGCATTGAATCGATACCCCAGCGCCAGGTACAAGCGGTTTTGATCTAAAATATTTTTGCCAATTCCTTCACCAAAACCAATGAACGGCTCGGCGTAGGTTGCCGCAAAAAAAGATTGGTCCTCCAGATTTCGACTGCCCAGCGGTAATGTCAGCATCAGTCGATAACGCACTCGCTGCCGGAACACATACTCTCTATCTGCCGGTTGCTCCAGCCAACGTTGCTCCAGGCGATAGCGGTGATTGATGTATAATATTCCTACGCGATTATTTACAATCCATTGCTGCCAGATGCGATGCTCGGTGAATGTCTCCGGGATCGGTTGCTCGCCGTACGGAAAGCTCTCGATCCAGCCGTAGCCCGCCGTCAGCATGCTATTGTCAGTCACGTAATAATCCACGCCCAAACGCAGGAGCGACTGCTGCCACGCATGAATCAATTCGTGCCGCCGCCACTGGTATTCCGTATGGATTCCCCATTTTTCGCTCAAGCGATGGTTGCCAAAATACATGTACCAACTGTTCGTTTGGGTGGCGATTTCTTTTTGTGCGAATGAATGAATCCCAAAACCAATAAATAAAAAAATTACAAGTACAATTCGTAACTTCATCAAAATCAATAATTTGAATACTAAAAAAATAGTTCACACAAAATTAGACTGTTAATCGACTGTTTTTTATCCAAACAACCCAGTCCAAACTTGGCACTATTTGACTTTATCATTATTCATCAAGTGATGAATTTTCGATTGATTTGACAAAATCTTCGTAAAGCCTTTCACATCCTCGCCCGTCCAAGCGCGAT
>CAZFBU010000055.1:8844-14021 GCA_964517175.1 uncultured Saprospiraceae bacterium | reverse complement strand
TGATTTGACAAAATCTTCGTAAAGCCTTTCACATCCTCGCCCGTCCAAGCGCGATTCATTTCGCCGTAAGCACCAAAGGTCGAATTCATTAGATCAAACTCCGACTCAATGCCTTGTAATTCAAACCGATACGGATATAGTTTTACAAACACCTTACCAGTAACGTTTGCCTGGGTATCCGCCAAAAATGTCTCAATATTCCGCATTACGGGGTCAAGAAATTGCCCTTCGTGCAGCAGCATGCCGTACCAATTCGCCAGTTGCTCTTTCCAATATTGTTGCCATTTTGTGAGCACATGCTTTTCCAGCAAATGGTGGGCTTTGAGAATAATCATCGGCGCTGCCGCTTCAAAGCCGACGCGCCCCTTGATGCCAATGATCGTGTCGCCCACGTGCACATCGCGCCCAATGGCGAATGGTCCTGCCAGCGCCTGCAACGCCTGAATCGCCTCCACCGGATGCGCAAATATCTGGTCGTTCACGCCGACTAGTTCGCCCTGCTCAAATTGCAATGCCACTTCCTCTGGTTCTTCCTTGCTCAGCTGCGTCGGATAAGCTGATTCCGGTAAGGACTGATGCGAAGTCAAAGTTTCTACACCGCCGACCGACGTGCCCCAGATGCCCTGATTAATGGAATATTTTGCCTTTTCCCAGCTCGCTTCAAAGCCATGCTTTTGCAAATACTCGATTTCCGCTTGTCGCGAAAGCTGTAAATCCCGGATCGGCGTGAGAATTTCCAGGTCTTCGCCTAAAATCTGGAATACGATATCGAATCGAACCTGGTCATTGCCAGCGCCAGTGCTGCCGTGCGCAACTGCCTTAGCGTCAATGAGTTTGGCGTAATTTGCTGTTTCCAGTGCCTGAAACATCCGCTCCGCGCTCACCGAAAGCGGATAGGTGTTATTGCGCAATACATTGCCAAAAACGAGGTAGCGAATGCACTGCTCGTAGAACTTTTGGGTCGCATCGATAGATTTGTACGAAGTAGCCCCAAGCTCATAGGCGCGCGCTTCCATTGCCTCGAGTTCGGCATCGGTGAAGCCGCCGGTATCCACCGTCAAGGCGTGCACTTCGTAGCTTTTTTCGTTGGTTAAATATTTGATACAGAAGGAAGTATCCAGTCCGCCGCTGTAAGCGAGGACTACTTTGGGGTTGCTCATGTCGTCGCTGTAATTAAGTTTGACAAATCATATTTCATTTGCGTGACCTCCTCCTGAGAAGGAGCAAGCATGGCCGTGCAGAGGCACATTTTGCGTTCGTTGCGCTCCAGAATGTCGTGGTTTTTGCAACCTTTGCAGCCCTCCCAGAAGGCTTCGTCCTGCGTCAACTCACTGAACGTCACGGGTTTATAGCCCAATTCCGAATTAATGCGCATCACCGCCAGACTCGTCGTGATCCCAAAAAGCTTCGCGCTCGGATATTTTTCACGGGAGAGGTTAAATGCCGTTTTTTTGATGGCTTTCGCCAACCCGAATTGCCGAAATTGCGGTGCGACGATCAAGCCGGAATTGGCAACATATTTTTCGTGATCCCACACTTCGATGTAGCAAAAACCGGCAAATTCTTCACCTTGCAAGGCGATGATGGCATTTCCGTTTTGCATTTTCAGGCGGATGTACTCCGGCTTGCGCTCGGCAATGCCCGTACCACGCGCCTTCGCGGACTCGTGGATGACGCGGCAGATTTCTTCGGCGTAGCCAAAGTGCGACTCGTTTGCAATTTCGATGCTGAATTTCATTTCTTTTGGTACTAAAATTGAAAAAATATTGAGACAATAATCCAAATGAAAAGTCACAAAATTGAGGTTATCAACAAAGAAGATATCCTCGTTTTTTGGAACTGGCGGATAGCATTTTAAAAAAAACTACCTCGAAATGGATAATATGGAAATTGTACGCCCTCACGGGCGACGTGGGAAGTGTCGGCGAGTAGGTGATGCCTGCCTGCCGGTCAGACAGGAAATAATATTTGGTAATAAGTTTGCCATAGATGGAACAAATGTAGGAGGTTCTGATTACAAATGCAACAGTTTAACGATTTTTTAATCTATTTGGAGTAAATTTATGGTTAATCAAAAGCTTCAAAGTCTTTTTTGAAAATTTTCAAACGGTAATGCTGTCTATTATCAGGGCTGTGTCAGAAAAAGATGATTTCCTAAACTTGCACGTAAGAGTGCCCGCTTTACAAATCAATTCTGCACATTGAGCTGTTCTTTGCTTTGTAGGAAAAAAAAGAATCCATGAGTGAGCAGAAAAGTACCACTTATATCGTCTTGGTTTTGGGGTTGTTGGTGGTGATCGGGCCGCTTTCGGTCGATATGTACCTCCCCGGATTTCCCGCCATAGCCGCTGAATTAAATACCTCCATTGCGGATATCCAATTATCGCTGGCCAGCTATTTCATTGGTTTGGCGATTGGTCAGCTCATCGCTGGTCCGCTGACGGATCGCTTTGGGCGCAAGCCACCGTTGTACGTGGGTTTGGGCATTTTTATCGCCGTTTCGATCGCTTGTATCTGGGCGCCGACGGCAATGGCATTGGTGGTGCTGCGTTTCCTGCAGGCGCTGGGCGCCAGCGTGGGCATGGTCGTTTCCCGGGCGGTGGTGCGCGACTTGTTCCCGCCGGAAGAAATGGCGCGGGTATTTTCCTGGCTCATGCTGGTGATGGGCGTCGCCCCGATCATTGCGCCAACACTGGGCGGTATGCTGGTGACGTATGCCGGCTGGGAGTCCATTTTTCTGGCGCTGGCGATCATTAGTTTCATCTCTCTGATCGGCATGCGCTTCCTTTTACCGGAAACGCAAAAACCGGACACCTCTGTCTCCCTTCATGTAAAACCGATCATGCGGGAATACTGGCAAATTTTTAAAAATCGGCAATTCATCATTTACGTGCTGGTAGGCGGTATTTCGGCGGGTGGCATGTTTGCCTATATTGCCGGATCGCCTTTCGTTTTCATGGAACTGCACGGCGTTTCAGAAACCCAATATGGCTGGATATTTGGGGCCAATGCTTTCGGACTCATCATGGCCGGGCAGGTCAATCGCTTCTGGCTGCGCTTTCATACCACCGCACAGATCATTCGCATCGTAAATGCCATTCAGGTGATTTTTGGTTTGCTACTGGTCTTCTATGCTTCGACAAACTGGGGCGGATTGCCGGTTTTTCTGGGAATTTTGTTCATTTACATGTCGTTGATCGGGTTCATTTTTCCCAATAAAACCGCCCTCGCGCTCGCGCCCTTCACGCGCAATGCGGGCGCGGCTTCTGCACTCATGGGGTCGCTGCATTTCATCATTTCGGGAGCGGCGGCGGCGCTGGTCAGTGCATTGCACAATGAAACCGCACTACCGATGACCACGGTGATGGCGGGCTGCTCCGTCCTCACTTTTTTGATCCTGTATTTTGGCACTAAGACCAAGCCCGAACACAAGCCGAAAAAGGTTGTTGAAAAAGAGGAGGAACAAAAAGCCGTACCGGTTTCTTAAACTTTTATCACAATTTCACGCTATGCAAGAGATTACTGCCGCCCCCTTCGAGTTGCTGCGCAAACTCATCGCAACGCCTTCTTATTCCAAAGAAGAAGCCGATACTGCCGCTATTTTGGCTGATTTTTTCAAGCAAAACACCATTCCTTTCTGGCATAAAAAGAATAATATTTGGACCAGAAACAAACACTTCGACGAAGCAAAACCAACGCTCCTGCTCAATTCGCATCACGATACAGTAAGACCCGTCGAAGGCTGGACGCGCCACCCTTTCCAGGCAAAGATCGAGGAGGACAAACTCTACGGCTTAGGCAGCAATGACGCGGGCGGACCGCTTGTGGCACTGATTGCTACGTTCCTGCATTTTTATAACCGGGCAGACTTACCTTTCAATCTCATTTTGGCGGCTACTGCCGAAGAAGAAATTTCCGGCGCGAATGGCATTGCGCTGGTACTCCCGGAACTGGGCAATATCTGGGCAGGCATCGTCGGTGAGCCGACGCAGATGCAGATGGCCATTGCTGAAAAAGGGCTGATGGTGGTTGATGTGGAAGCCCGGGGCATCTCCGGGCACGCAGCGCGAGAAGAAGGCAAAAATGCCATTTACATTGCCCTGAAGGATATTTCGTGGATTCGCAATTACGAATTTGAGAAAAAATCGGACTTGCTTGGCAACACCAAAATGACGGTGACGCAGATCAGTGCGGGCAGCCAACACAACGTCGTGCCGGATACCTGCCGCTTCGTGATTGACATCCGAACCAACGAAAAGTACAGCAACCAGGAGGTCTTCGATATTTTGCAGCAACATTTACAATCAAAAATCAAGGCGCGCTCTTTTCGCCTGAATTCTTCGCGCATTCCGCTGGAGCATCCGCTCGTGCAGGCCGGGCTGGCGCTGGATTTGAGTTACTACGGCTCTCCGACCCTTTCCGATCAGGCGCTCATGCCTTTTCCGACCTTGAAAATTGGTCCTGGCGATTCGGCGCGCTCCCATACGGCGGACGAATACATTTGCCTGTCGGAAATCGAGTCGGGTATTGAGTTGTACGGTCAGTTGCTGGAAAATCTGGCGAAGCAGCCCATTTTATAAAATAATGGCCATTTCAAAACAAAACCGACACCCCTGCTTTTAACAAAAAGTGTTCTTTATCCGAATTTTCGATCTTTCAGTAGAATTTAGATGATTCCGAACGCAACGCGGCTTATATTTGTATTATATAAAAAAAGCTATCATGGCAAGAAGATTGAGAGTTACGGGGTTCACGCGATTTATGTTAGTAATGGTCATACTGATCCCACTGGCATTTGCCGCTGCTGCCCTTTACAATGGGAAAGACCCGATTGCGGAAGCAAAAAAACTATTGGGACTGGAAGAGACCACGCAGGTTGACACCAACCGCAGTCCGGCCAAAAATCAGCCGCCGACAACAACCGCTGATGATAACACGGTAGTTTTACCGGCTACTTCCGGTGATCTGGATACGCAACTCCGGCAGATGATGAGCCGCATCGAAAAACTGGAGCGCGACAAGCTGGAACTGGAAGAACAGGTGAAGAACCAGTCGCTGGAAATCAGGGAGTTGCGTCGTCAGTTGAATACGCGAAACTAAACAGCAGAAGCTATGCTTTTACTTTCAGATGTAGCGCTGGCGCAGTCCTCGCTGGGCGCTATTCTCATCAAAATGTT
>CAZFBU010000055.1:6340-8744 GCA_964517175.1 uncultured Saprospiraceae bacterium | reverse complement strand
AAAACCCAAGATCGATATTCCCGTTTCCGAGACAGAAATCTGGCTACATCGGTTGGCAATGGCCACCATCGGAATCAGCGTCCTGCTCATTATTCTTAACTATGGACAACTGCCCGATCGTATTCCCATCCATTTCGACATCACCGGCAACCCGGATAGCTGGAGTCAGAAGGCGATGCTCTGGTTTTTGCCGATAATGCTGGGCGCAACGGTCGGAATGCTGCATCTGACCAGCAAAATGTCGCCGGAAAACTTCAACTATCCGGTAAAAATTACGGAAGAAAATGCGGCTTATTACTACCGGAAAACTCGTCTGGGACTGGCGCTGATGAATTTGGTTATTGGTTTGACGGCACTGTTCATCACCTGGAAAATGATAGCTATCGCTCTTGGTAATTCAAGCAGCTTCAGCGCCTGGTTTATCCCGATTTTCCTCCTGACAATCGCCATTCCCATTGTTGTAATGGTGTATCCTCCCTACCCGAAAACGAAATAGGGAAGGAACCATTCTCGCATCAATCTAATATTATATGAACAGGAAAAACAAGTTTTATCTTCCGTTCATTACTCACCCTGTCCCAATGAGTAGGCTCTTTCTCCATTAATTTCGTATAGATTTTCAATCTTGATGAAGTCCAGTTTCGATTCGTTCAAACGATTCATTAGAGCCGTAATGTCTTTATAATCAACAAATTGCGAATTCGACATTTGAGTATGTTGATGATTCAAGTGAGAATTCCTCGACACAAACCGGCAGCGCCAGTGATCCGTGCAGAAGGTTTCCGGCAAGCCGTTTGGGTAAACCTTCACACCGCGATTGGTGATCATCTTCAGCATCAGCTTATCGCCTGCCAGTTCTTCCAGCATCTTGCCCAAAACATCCGGATCGCGGTTTTCGCCCGTCCAATCGATGAAAATATCCGAACCAACCAGTTTCTTCTCCACCTTCGGCGTTGGCTTGATTTTGATCTCAATGGGCTTGGCGTCAGCCGCATATTCCGTGGCGCGGAGTTTCGCCGGGCGCTGTCCCAGGCGATCGATCACCGCTGCTGCAAATGCTTTCGTACCCACCTTTTGCTTGGTGAAAGTTTCACTTTGAATATCGCCGGTGTGAATGCCGTCTTCCAGCGTTCGCAGCAGGGCATTCTGGATTTTCTCCGCAATTTTCGGCTGACCAACGTGCACCAGCATCATGCAGGCGGCATTCAGCAGGCCGGAAGGATTCGCGATGCCTCTGCCGGCAATATCCGGCGCAGAACCGTGAATGGCTTCAAACATGGCAAAACCGTCGCCAATATTGGAGGAACCACCCAGCCCAACCGAACCGGCTACTTCCGCAGTGATGTCAGAGATAATATCGCCATACAGATTGAGCGTTACGATCACGTCGAAATTTTCCGGACGGGCCGCCAGGCGCGCAGCCCCAATGTCGATAATGAAGTGATCGTTTTCAATATCCGGATATTCCTTCGCCACTTCATTAAATATATCATGGAACAAGCCATCGGTATGCTTCATGATGTTGTCTTTCGACATGCAAGTCACCTTTTTACGACCATGTGCCCGCGCATATTCAAAGGCATAGCGAATCACTTTCTCGCAGCCGGGGCGCGAGACCAACTTCAGGCACTGCACGACTTCCGGCGTCTGCTGATGCTCAATACCAGCATACAAATCTTCCTCATTTTCCCGCACGACCACGAGGTCCATTTTCGGAAAATTGCTCTTCACAAAAGGCGTATAGGCAACGCACGGGCGCACATTGGCAAACAAGCCCAGCGTCTTGCGAATGGTTACGTTCAGGCTCTTGTAGCCGCCGCCCTGCGGCGTTGTGATCGGGGCCTTCAGGAAAATCTTATTCTGGCGAAGTACATCCCAGGCTTCCGGCGGAATCCCAGACTTGTGACCCTGCTTGAAAATTTCTTCACCGATGGTAATTTCTTCGTAGTCGAGTCTGGCACCGGCAGCTTCCATAATGTCCAGCGTGGCTTCCATAATCTCCCGACCAATGCCGTCGCCATAAGCAATGGTTACCTTTGTCTTTGTTTCTGAGGACTGAGGCTGCTTGGCAGCGCTTGCTTTTGGTTGATTCATCTATTGATATAATTTGGTTGGTGAATTAAAATTATAGTAATGCTATCATCGTTGTGATAACAACTGTTCCAATAAATAGTTCGTTGCCCGTTTTCTCGATTTTTCAAACAGCTTGCGACCGCTCTGACTACTTTTGCCCTTGCGCTGCAAAGCTAGTATTTTCAAGTAATTTGACGTAAACGAAACCGGCAATTTTTCGACTGTACACCAAGCAATCGCAATAGCCAGAACAAGCGATGGCTAATTTTTCTCAACTCAAACAAATGTTCTCTGAAATCAGGTTTAAGTAAAATTAATAGTATTACCATTA
>CAZFBU010000055.1:4057-6240 GCA_964517175.1 uncultured Saprospiraceae bacterium | reverse complement strand
TTACGATCATTTTCGATCGGATATGCTTCGTTTGATTATTTGCAATCAATTGATTTTCAATGAATATCACCACTTATTGACAGTCAGATCACTTTTAAGGTGGCCTCAGACAATTGTTTGCTAAACACTCGCGTTGTTAGAGCGTTAAGGTTTTGTGCAAAAATTGATATTTTTGTACAGAAAAATCAATGCAAACCATATGAAAAACTCACGCATTCTATTGCTGTTCTCATTTGCCTCCTTTTTCAGCGCCTGCGAAAAAGAAAGCGAAAAAGATGCAACCTTGCTCATTGGGCGCTGGGAAGTGACAGAAGCCACGCGCAATGGTCGCCCTACGGAATCGCTGGCGGAACTATACTTTGAATTTACCTCCGAAGGCGGCCTGATGACCAATGTTGCCGGTTTTCCCGAGGAAGGAACGTACGAAGTCCGCGGTGATAAAATTCTGCAACGCAATACCCAACTAGACGCCGAATACAACATCGAGGAACTCGCCTCCGATCATATGATTCTGACGACCGAGCTGCTTGCAGGCAATGGCGCTCGCTATGCGTTTCGCTTCGATCTGAAGAAAATCATGACCGAAAGTTCGGTAAAGCCGTCGGATACTATGCAAGCGCAATGACACGCCATTGATCGTAGAAAAGTTCGCGCTGGTCGAAACCAGGCGTAGCGTTGGTCAATTTCCAAAAAATTTGCCGTAGAAAAGCGTATTTTTAGGAGCAAAGACGACTTCGCATGGCAAACCTGCGCCCAATCGAGATTTTATTAATCGAAATTGCTTTCTACATCATTCTCTGGCTGATGAATGAATACCTGGCTTCTTTGCTTAGCCTGATCTTCGGCAGTATTTTTCTGCTGCTGTTTCTCATTTCCATCATTGTAGAATGGATAGAAAAATCCAAAGTGCCCCGCTGGTATTACATGTTTATGCTGGCCTCCGCGCTGGCGCCCCTCCTTGCGGCCCTGATCTATCTGTCCATCAGTGGTGGTTTGCAATGGTTGCAGGGCTGAGTTGTTAATTGAAAGTCGGCACGGCGCTGTACTTTTCTACAAATTCCTTCATTTCGTCCACCATATCCGGCGAGCCGATGGCGATCGTCGCCCGCTGGTGCAGATGCTTGACCTCCAGGTCCAGAATGCGTTCCAACTGACAAGTAATGGCTTTGCCGCCGGCTTGCTCTACAATAAACGCTAATGGATTGCATTCATACACCAGGCGAAGCTTGCCTTGTGGGTATTTGCGCGTTTGCGGATACAGAAAAATACCCCCCTGGAACAGAATGCGGTGAATATCACTCACCATAGAGCCGATGTAGCGAAGACGCAGGTTCATATCCGAGCAGTGGTCGATGTAGCGGCGCATTTCGACATCAAACTTGAGGTAATATCCTTGATTGACGGAGTAATAATTGCCCCGTTTTGGAATTTGAATATCGGTATGCGACAGGCAAAACTCCCCGATGGAGGGATCGAGCGTAAAGCCATTCACGCCGCGCCCGGTGCTATACACCAGCAACGTAGAAGTGCCGTACAGCACATAACCCGCTGCCACAAGCTCGGAGCCTTTTTGCAAAAAGTCCTCCAGTTCGCAGGTCCCTTCCGGCTCACTTTTGCGGCGGTAAATACCAAAGATGGTACCGACCGAAACGTTCACATCGATATTGGAGGAGCCGTCGAGCGGATCGAACACCACTACGTACTTGGAAGCTTTGGATGCCACCGGTGGAATCGGCACAATGTCTTCCAGTTCTTCGGAAGCTACACCACAACACTCACCGCTGTTGCGGAGGCATTCGATGAGTTTTTCATTGGCGTAAAGGTCGAGCTTTTGCACATTGTCGCCGGTGGTGTTTTCCGCCTGTGCCGAGCCAAGTATGTTGACCAGACCCGCTTTGTTCACTTCGCGGTTTACGATTTTCGCCGCCACGCCAATGTCGCGCAGCAAGCCCGTCAATTCGCCGGAAGCAAAAGGAAAATCCTTCTGCCGGTGGATGATAAATTCATCAAGGGTTATAATTCGGTTCATATTTGGTTGTATTTAATAGCGCTTTTCGCTACTTGCTTTTAGCTTTTCGCAATGCAAGCAGTTGGTAATGAAAACTTTAACCAAACTTGTTTCGTCAAAAGTTAATCAAACAACTATAGTTCGTAACTGGCACTTTGGTAAGATTCCAATGCCT
>CAZFBU010000055.1:2027-3957 GCA_964517175.1 uncultured Saprospiraceae bacterium | reverse complement strand
TCCCATTTTCCGACATTTCCGACGGCTTCATATTCCAGCATACGCTGCAGCAGCGCTTCTGTATCATCCGCCGCGATCAGCAGGTTGTGATGGGCATCCTTCAGGAAGCGCTCGCGATTCATCAAATCCAATTGTGCAATGAGCGGATCAAAAAAGCCTTTTACATTCAAAATGCCAATCGGCTGGCTCACCTGGCTGAGTTGCACGAGCGTCAGCATTTCAAACAGCTCATCCAGCGTGCCGTAGCCGCCGGGTAGCGTAATGACACCATCCGAATGCTTCGCCATTTCCAGCTTGCGCTCCGCCATGCTATTGACGACGATCAGCTCTGTCAAACCATCGTGGCACACCTCTTTTTCTTTCAGAAAATAGGGGATGATACCCAGCACTTCACCGCCATGCGCTAAGGCAGCATCGGCGATGACGCCCATGAGACCGACATTTCCGGCGCCGTACACCAGGCGGATATTCCGATCGGCAAGCGTTTTTCCCAGATCATAGGCTGCCTGCTCAAAAACAGGATTGGTGCCTTTATTCGAACCGCAAAAAACCAGAATCGACTTCATTTCAACATATATATGCCTGCGATGAAAATCACGACAATTAACAAAATATAGTATAATACGAAATACAGTATATTAGCTAATAAAGCCTTTAGCATTCCCTTGACCAACTGCTCCTGGAAGATGCGAATGTATGCATAAATGCTATATATGAGGATTAAAACTATGTATATATAACTCAGCATTGTAAATTTCATAAAAAACAAGAGTGGTGTCATTATTATATACATAATATTCTGATAACCTGTGATGTAGCAATTAATTACCAGGTGTTCTGCATAATTATACCCCTTCCTGAGCATCCAGAAGGTGCAGAGCGCTACAATGGGTACGCCGACCAGCAAAGCAATATTGAAGTAATTGGCAAATATTTCATTTAAGAACAGAAGAAAGGTCTCCATTTTTTCGGTATCGATCTCCCCGTTTTCACTGCCGGCACGATAACCATACTCAAAACCAGCGCGCATTTCCGCCATAAACTCGCTGGATTTCATGTATTGTACCGTGATAAATGCAGCCACTGCCACTGCAAAGAGGAGAAATCGGAAAGGCGGCACCAGGCGAGTCCGGTTTTCGGTAAGATAAGTGCGTAGCGCTTTACCCGGCTGAATGGTGAGGGCGATGATCGTGTGTATCAAGCCGCGTTCCAGGTTAAATATGTCCAATAAACCGTATCCGATGGTTTTCATCGTGATGCGCTCAGGGCGCTGGGGATGTTGCATACGTCAGCGTTTCATTTTCTACCCAATGGAAAAGAAAAAAGCGAAACTCCCAGACACGGGAATTTCGCTTCGTATATCATTCAACGGCAGTGATGTTTACCATGCCATATCATCTTCTGATTCTACGCTCGAACCCTCGGTTGTCTCTTCATAATCATCCCCTTCCTCATTGTTCAGGCTCGCCTCATATTCTTCGTGACGGCGCGTGTATTCATCATAGTCATAATCCGGCATCAGCTCTGTCTTCACGTGGTTGATCACCTCTTCCAGTCCCTCCAGAAAACGGTTGAAATCCTCCTTGTAAAGGAATAACTTATGACGCTCATACCCTTCGTCGTTGAACTTTCTGGTGCTCTCCGTCAACGTCAGATAGAAGTCGTCGCCTTTTGTTCTGCGAACATCAAAAAAGTAAGTTCTTCTTTTTCCTGCACGAACCTTTTTCGAATACACACTCTCGAATCTTCTCTGGTTTCTTTCGTTATCCACGACTTTTATACATTTAATTTAGAGAATAGTAACCAAGCGACTCTTTTGCCCTGTACAAAAGTAAATATTTGTCGAAATATTCAAAAAAAACTTTCGGAAAAAGAAAGAAATCAATGGCGCAAGCCGAAAATGTGGCAATGTTAAGAATGCTAAGCCCCC
>CAZFBU010000055.1:0-1927 GCA_964517175.1 uncultured Saprospiraceae bacterium | reverse complement strand
CCTATCACCTATCACCCATCACCTAATAACCCATCACCTACTTCACCGGCCTTTCTTCCATTGATTGCTTTTCGTACTGTTCGGCGTAGTAGCTCTTATTGGCGAGGAGTTCTTCGTGCGTACCGGCTTCGGCGATTTTGCCGTCTTCCAGCACAATGATCTTGTCGAATTGCAAGAGCGAATAAATACGGTGCGTGATCACGATGGCTGTTTTATCGGACAAAGCCTTTTCAAAGTAGCTCAATATTTGCTTTTCGGTATTGGTGTCGACTGCCGAAAGACAGTCGTCGAGAATGACGATATCCGGTTTTTTGATGAGCGCACGCGCAATAGAAACGCGCTGCTTTTGCCCGCCGGAGAGGGTAACGCCCCGCTCGCCCAGAATAGTGTCGAAGCCCTGACGCAGGTCTTTGATATCATCGTAAACAGCAGCGTATTTTGCAAACTCCTCAATATCAGTCTGTTCTGCATCAGAAGTGCCAAAGGCGATATTATTGGAAATCGTATTCGAGAACAGGAAAACATCTTGTGGCACATAGCCAATGCGTTCGCGCAAATTCGCCAGGTCATGCTCCCGCACATCCTTGCCATCGATGCGCACCTGCCCCTCGGTCACGTCGTACATGCGCACGAGCAAGTCCGCAATCGTCGTCTTGCCGGAGCCGGTTTTGCCGATGATTGCCATCTTCTGCCCGGGTTCCAGGCTGAAGGAAACGCTTTCCAGCGCCTTGATTCCGGTATCCGGATAAATGAATTTCACCTTTTCAAATTCCACGCGCCCGGCCAGCGGGTATGGCTTATGCTTTTGAACCGGATTTTTAATCGTCGGTTCCGTTTTCAAAAATTCATTGATCCGCTTCTGCGAAGCCGCCGCCTGCTGTATGATGGAAGCTATCCAGCCGATGGCTGTCACTGGCCAGGTGAGCATATTGACATAGATGACAAACTCGGCAATATTGCCGGGCGTAACCGCCCCTTGCGCCACCTGCAAACCGCCCACATATACCGTGATGATCGTGCTCGCGCCGATCAGCAAAAGCATCAGCGGATAGAACATGGCGTTCACCTTTACCAGCCCAAGTGATTTTTCTTTGTAATCTTCCGTCTCATCCGAGAAGTATTTAACCGTCGGCAACTCCTGTACGTAAGATTTCACGACGCGAATGCCCGAGTAAACCTCCTGCGAAACGCTATTGAGCCGTGCCAGTTGCTGCTGAATCACCTCGCTTTTTTTGTTGATCAAGTTGCTGACGTAATAGATCGAAACAGAAAGGAAAGGCAGCGGCAGCAAGCTCCAGAGCGTCAGTTCCACGCTCACGTTCAGCATGGATTGGATGACCAGAATGAACAGCGAAACCAGATTTATTCCGTACAGGACCGCCGGACCGATGTACATCCGCACTTTCGAGACGTCCTCAGTGATGCGCGACATCAGGTCGCCGGTGTTGTTTCTTTTGTAAAATGCGAGGTCGAGCTTTTCGTAATGCCCAAAAATTTCCTTTCGCAGATCGTACTCAACCAGCCGAGACATGACGATGATCGTCTGCCGCATGAAATACATAAACACGCCCATCAGCAGTGCAAGCAATAACACCAGCCCTCCGAAAAACAAGAGCGTCTTACCGATGATCGCGTAAAATTCCGCTTGCAATTCAAAGCCATTGTACAACTGATATAGGTTGATATTCTCCACCACCAGATCCAGCGCCTCCCGGATCATCTGCGGCTGCAATACGCGAAAGTAATTGGATACGAACACAAAAAAAATACCACCCAGCAGATGCCAGCGATATTTGAGGAAGTATTTATTGAGGTAACTTAACTGCTTCACGTGTGATTGTCGTTCTGTCTTTCTAAGGTCAGGGTACAATGTAAGTTAACCCGTCGCCAGGGCAATAAGTTTAAAACCGTCCAAATGATTTTACAA
>CAZFBU010000054.1:4038-25473 GCA_964517175.1 uncultured Saprospiraceae bacterium | reverse complement strand
TCAAAATGCATGAAACCGGCAAGGAGCGCATTATGAAACTGGTGAAGGTGCGATAATCAGGAAAAGAAAGTTACCGACTCCGGTCACATCTTTTACTCTCTAAGTAACACTGGCGAATCCGTCCCGCCGGTCGTCGCCTGCTGCTGTCCAGTGGTCGCCGGTACGTTGCAAAGTATGCACGCCTCCAAAAAACAGGGAACGTTGCAGCCAGTGCTTTAGCTTGTGCCGAAGCTGCCCGGTATTCGGAACGGCATCAAAACCCGCCTCTGCGTGCAGCACGCCGTGCTCCAGGTGTACCCGGGGCGCATTTACGGCATCATGTACCGGTAAATGATGATCGATCAATAAATGTAACACCTGGCTGATGGCGAAGGCAATCCGGCTGGCGCCTCCCGTGCCGGTAATAATTTCGGGGTGATGTTGTTCATTTAGCACAATAGTTGGCGCCATCATAGAAGACAAGCGTACATTTTCGCCCCACGAGTGAAAGCCATGCGGCAGCAGTACTGCTTCGCCGAGGGTGTTATTCATCAGGATGTCCGTGCCCGGCACGAAGTAACCGCATCCCTCACCAATGGTAGCGCTGAGGCTGACGGCATTGCCGTGTTTGTCCGCTACGTTGAAGTGCGTTGTACTACCCCAGGTTTTTTGCTGCCAGTTGCGCACTGCCCCGAAGAGATTCTCCGGTATTTTACCCAGCCGATCCACTTTATCAAATACATCGTGTAAATGCTGAACATAATCGGCACTCAGATGATAGCTATCCGTCAATTGTTCGCCAAACTGCGCCATCGTCAGTGCAATAATGGTGCCGCCAATGCTGGGTGCGGGATTGGTATAAACCATTTTGCCATGATAAGAAAAATGTAATGGTTTTCGGAGCGCAACTTCATAATTTACAAAATCTGCCATGGTTAAAAAACCGCCACCCGACTCATAATCGCGTACAATTTGCTGCGCAATTTCGCCCTTATAAAATAAATCTGCTCCTTCGAGTGCCAATGTCTCCAGAAAATCCGCCATTTGCGGCAGGTGCACACGTTCGCCAACTGCCGGTACTTTGCCGCCCGGAAAAAATATTTCTTCACCGCGCTTGTCCAGCTTTAAGATCGGGCTTACCAGGTCAAAGTCGAAGTGTTGAAAATCATTTACAATTACGCCCTCTTTCGCTGCTTCGATGGCTGGTTGTGCCAATTCCCGCAGCGGTATCGTGCCATAGTGCGCATGAAGCGCAAACACACCGGCCACCGCTCCCGGTACAGCTGAGGCACCTTTCCCAACGTGAAAAATTTCCTGTTCATCGCCAAAGTCAATGGTAACCGGAAAAAACTCAATATCCGCGAGCGACCGCTTATGCCGGGGCGTCTGGCAGAAAAAGTCGTACAAAACCGGTGGTTTTCCATTCAGACAAACCATCGCAAAAGCCCCGCCTCCGGCGGATGACATGCAAGGCTCCGCTACCCAGGTCATCAAAAAAGCAGCTATCGCCGCATCCACTGCATTGCCGCCCGCCCGAAGTATTTCCTGCGCTGCCTGCGCTGTTCGTTCATGTCCGCCTGCTATCGCATTGTTCATACGTTGTTTCGTTTTAGGTGTCGCTTCTGATTGTTGTTATTTACGATGGGAAATTTGAACGTGATAAATGCCAACGTAATCCCACACCGAACAACATTAACCAACAGCAAAAACCTTAATTCAATCCATTCACCTGCACACTTATTCGGCCAAACAGCACCACATCGACGCGAATGGCCTCCGCAGCCAGAAAGGCGTCCTGAATATTCAAATCTTCGAGCTCGCCGTTCAGTATTACGCTCCGGGTGACAGGATAGCTTTTCAATTGATCCTGCAACTGGCTTTTCAATTCATCCAGGTTGTATTGCAATAAAAAATTCATATTTTCTTCCATGCGCTTGCGCAAAGTTCCTTTCAGCAACCACGCCGCTGATTTATGCAGAAAATTGCGGGTTTCCAATGTGAAATCCAGGTCTTTCACATCAATGGTGTTCTTTTTTGCATTGTAAAACGGGCGGCCGGTAAGATAAATACTGCCGTTGTAGCTACCGGAAAGGCGGGTATTGATAATCAACCGGTTGCCTTGCCCGTAAAGCTCCACATCTTCAATAGTGACCGAGCGCTTTCCTTCGGAGAACGTCTCGCCTTTCAGTTCCTGCTTTGCCAGTCGCTCCGCTTCTTCGTAGGGCACATCAGAGCGAATTCGGATGACAAAATCATTCTGTGTTGTGTCCCGATAAATAAAAGGCGGCAACTCTGCAACCGCCATAGATGCCGGGCGCTCCCCCAAACTCACGTGCGGCAGCGATTCAACCACAATAATGCTGGAAATAAACCCATCATCGGTGACCAGGGGCGTCATGCCAATATTTTGCGGATTGACGAGCAGCCAGGTGTTGTATTCCGGCGAAACAAGCACCGGATCGAACATTTGTTTCCAGACATCCTCCACCATCGTCCGGAGGTTAAAATTGTTTTGAACCTGCTGGTCGATGGATTCGGTAATGACGGTCTTGCTGCGCTTCAGGATAATATCCGCAATAAAACCGATCGGTAAATTGACGCCCCCTAGTCGCAGGCGCGGCTGTTTTCGCCACTCGTAGGTTTCCAGGTGGGTGATCGTCGTCATATTCCATGCCGGATCAATGGCAAAATCGGTGCGAAAATTCATAGCAATTTCGCCATCGGCTTCTACCCGGGCAATGCCGGCATTGTAGCGCACCCAAACCTTGACCGGTACTTCATAGGCGATCGCCTGACCCGTCATCTCGAGCTTTACATCGTCCACCTTTTCGGCGCGCATCATCATTTTATCACCATCATTGATGTCGTTATCTTCGTATAAAACTCCCTGAAGCTGTTCGTTGAGTGATTTTTCCAGTTCTGCCAGGTTGATCCGAACCGGTATATTAATGACCGATGTCCGGTCCTGTTCGATGAACGCATCGTATCTTTCCATAGGTTTCGTTGGTTGTGAGGTTTTGCAGGAAAGCAAAAACAGCATACTCGCAATAAACAACAAATTTTTTCCCATACCGGATTTTTTCAATTGGCTTGTGAATAGATGAATTTTGTGATCATTGAAACGCAAGACACCTGCCCCTCAACAGACAAAGCGCGCGGTCGGAAAATTACAATTATAAAAACATTAACCAGATTATACTTACACCCGAACGTCGTTTTTTTTCCACCACAGGTATAAATTTTGCGAATACTTGTCAAAAGAAACAAAATTTGCTCGTTTTGAAGCAACTATTTTTTTTGAACCTCGTCTTTAAGCAGACGAAAAAACTAAACATCTATCATGAAACGCCTGACTACTCTTTTGATGTTATTCCTGACAATGCTGCTCACGGAAGGCTTCGCAATGGCGCAGAAAGAATGCTGTGCCGACGACACCAGAGCTTACCTCGGCATTTACTCCGAAAAAATATCCGGGAAGAAAGCAGAACTCCTGGGTTTTGACAACCCTTACGGCAACTACGTCACCGGCGTAGTGGCGGGTACGCCTGCTCAGCGGGCGGGTTTGCAGGCATTTGATTACATCCACGGAATCGGTGAAGAAATGACGAGCTTTACCCGTAGCATGACCGACCTGCTGGCAGACCACAAAGCCGGCGAAAGTTCTGTTTTACACATCGTGCGTAAGGGGGAAAAAATGCAACTGCCGATCGTATTTGGTTCCCGTGCCAACCAGCAAACACTCGTAGCCGGAAAAGAGAAAGCGTTCCTCGGCGTGGGGCTGCATGCTCAAAACGCTGCCTACAATGATCGGATTGGGGTAAAAATCTATGTTGTACGCAACGCTACCGCCATGGAAATGGGGCTGGAGGACGGAGACGTTATCACCCACATCAATGGTCACACTATTGTCGATTGGCGGGATATTTCTATTGCGACCAACAGCATAGAAGTGGGGGAGGAAGTAACGATTGATTTTTTGCGCGGCGACCAGACCATGCAAGCCGCAGGTACGATCAAATCGCAAGGCGAAGCCAAACGACAACAGCGGGTGATCGCCTCTGACTGGAAACCGAAGAATTATGCACATTTGGGTATTTATTCCAACTCCGTTTCCAGCCAAAAAGCAAAGAAGCTGAATTTTGATAACCCATACGGTAGCTACGTAACCCGAGTCATTGACAACACCGCCGCCGCTGCTGCCGGACTGCAACCTTTCGATTACGTTTATGGCGTTGATGAATATCGCACGCAGAAGGATTTGAACCTGACCGGTATTTTGAAAAAATATACGCCCGGCGACGAGGTCACCCTGCACTTCATCCGCAACGGCACGGCACAAAATGCGCGGGTTACTCTGGGGAGTCGCCAAATTTCAGGTATCTCTTTCGATACGGAACCGTGTGAAACGCCGCTGCTTGGCGTGCGAGAATTTGGAAAAAACTCTGGCAAGGGCGTGATGGTGCAAATCGTACGCCGCTCCACCGCTGCGATCATGGCTATGGAAAGCGGAGACGTAATCGTCCGTATCAATGGCAATCCGATCATTGACTGGAGCGACATCAGCACGGCTATCGACAATATGCAGGTAGGCGAAACGGTGCAGGTAGAATTTTTGCGCAAAGGTAAGATAATGACCGTGAGCAGCCCGATCAAATCTTACTGCGATGCTTATCCGGAAGAAGGGATGAATTTAAACTTCAATATTGACCTCCCGAACATTTCGGTGGAAATCGATGAAGAGGAAAACGCCCCTGGCATTGCTGATGAACCCATTCGCGATGTGGATGTGAACCGCGCCATGATTGAGCTAAGAGACCTGAGCGAGGCGGAAACCGAGGAAATGCGCGCCCGCTTTGGCATCGATTTGTCCACAAAAAACGACCTGCAGATTGATAACCTGAATCTCTTTCCTGACCCGCAGACGGGCAGGTATGAGCTGCAATTCAGCCTGCCACAGGAAGGAGAAACCAAAATTAGTATTTACAATGCTGCCGGACGGCAAATATACGAGTATGATCTGGGCGTCTTTCGGGGCGATTTTCGGGATCAGGTTGATATTTCGCAAAACGGCATCGGTAACTACTACCTGGAAATCCGCCACAATAACAAACTGTTATCAAAGAAAATTCTTTTGCAGACGCGATAGGGTATATTAGGTATAAAGGTTGATTGATCCGCCGCTGGCGGAAGGGTTGAAGGGGGAAAGGTGGATTTATCCGATCTGAAAGCACGAAGTTTTTCTCAGTATCGTCCCGGGGCGACATCTCTTTGCAGGAGATGCGCCTTTTTTTGTTTTCCAAAAATTATCTTTGAAAAAGAGAGCTTTTCGGAAAAATCTTTCCCTGCATGCTGTCCAATAGATATAATATCCTGCATCTATGTAAAAACTGTAAAAAAGTTTAACAAAGAAGTCTAATGGCTAAAATATCTCCAATGATAACGGCAAAAAATTAAATTTTCACAATAACCAATATTCTTTACCTAATACTCAAATTTAGTATGAAAATAAAATCGAATTTTATGAAAGTTAGAAACTTTAATCAATTCAAATCGTTGATCGTCATTGTATTAGCCTTGCTTGTAGCGCTTCCAATGGAAATGTCTGCCCAGAAGAAGAGCACGGCCAACTATGATGAATCACTGTACAACTCGATGCAGTGGCGTTCCATTGGTCCTTATCGGGGCGGTCGTTCGGCGGCAGTGACCGGCGTGCCCGGCAAGCCAAATCTGTATTACATGGGGCCTGCCGGTGGTGGTGTCTGGCGCACGAAAGACGGCGGACAAACCTGGGAGAACCTCTCTGACGGCTACTTTGGCGGCTCTATCGGCGCAGTGGCAGTGAGCGAGTACGACAACAACGTCCTCTACGTAGGGGGTGGTGAAAAGACCGTCCGCGGTAATGTTTCCAATGGTTGGGGCATGTGGAAATCGGTAGATGCCGGCAAAACCTGGAACGAAATAGAAGGGTTTGAAAATGCAAAGCACATCTCGCGCCTCCGCATCCATCCGAAAAATCCGGATATGGTCTATGCGGCTGTCATGGGCGATCTATTCAAATCCAGCCAGGAGCGTGGCGTTTATCGCAGTAAAGACGGCGGCAAAACCTGGGAAAAAGTACTTTTTGTCAATGCGGATGCCGGTGCGGTTGATCTCGTGCTCGACCCGAACAATCCCCGCATCATGTACGCTTCCACGTGGCGCATCCGCCGTACGCCCTACAGCCTCTCCAGCGGGGGCGAAGGCTCTGCCCTCTGGAAAAGCACCGACGGTGGAGATACCTGGACGAATATTTCCGGCAACAAAGGTCTGCCAGGTGGCGTCTGGGGTATTTCCGGCGTGGCAGTTTCACACGTCAATTCCAATCGAATTTGGACGATCGTCGAAAACGAAAAAGGTGGGGTTTATCGCTCAGATGACGGCGGCGAAACCTGGACTTTGGTAAACAACGATCGCAATTTGCGCCAGCGTGCCTGGTACTACACGCGCATCTATGCCGATACACAGGATGAAAACGGACTGTGGGTTCTCAATGTGTCTTATCATAAATCAAGCGATGGCGGCCGCACATTTAAAATGGCCAATGCACCGCACGGCGACCACCACGATCTCTGGATTGCACCGGAAGATAACCAACGGGCTATCATCGGCGATGACGGGGGCGCACAGGTCACTTTTGATGGCGGCGAAAACTGGTCCACTTACATGAACCAACCAACGGCCCAATTCTATCGCGTGACGACAGATAACGACTTCCCATACCGTATCCTCGGCGCGCAGCAGGATAACTCTACGGTGAGAATTAAGCACCGTACCGATGGCTTTGCTATCACCGAAAGCGACTGGGAGTCTTCTGCCGGTGGCGAATCTGCCTGGCTGGCAGTTGACCCGAAAGATAACGACATCGTATATGGCGGTAGCTATGGCGGTTTGCTGGAAAGACAAAACCACCGAACGAATGAAACACAAGTCATCAACATTTATCCGGATAACCCAATGGGACACGGCGCAGAAGATATGAAGTACCGCTTCCAGTGGAACTTTCCGGTGATGTTTTCTCCGCATAACCCGGATAAATTGTACGCATTCTCCAACCATGTTCACGTTTCTACCAACGGCGGACGCTCCTGGCAAACCATCAGCCCGGATTTGACGACAAACGACGTAAGCAAGCAGCAAACTTCCGGCGGTCCGATCACACAGGATAACACCGGGGTGGAATACTACTGCACATTGTTTACCGGTTTTGAATCTCCGGCAGTGGAAGGACTGATGTGGGTAGGTTCGGATGATGGATTGGTGCATGTGACCAGAGATGGCGGTAAAAACTGGACCAATGTAACGCCGAAAGAAGCGCCGGATCACGTGATGTGGAATAGCCTGGATCCCGATCCGTTCAATAACGGCGGCGCTTACCTCACCGGAACGCGCTACAAATCTGGCGACTACAAGTCATACATTTACAAAACAACCGACTACGGTAAAACCTGGAAAGCGCTGGGGGGCGGTATTCCTGATGGGCACTTCTCCCGCGTGGTGCGGGCCGATAAAGTGCGCCCGGGCTTGCTGTACTGCGGTACGGAAGGTGGCATGTACATCTCCTTTGATGATGGTACGAATTGGAAGTCTTTCGATTTGAACCTGCCACAAGTGCCGATCACGGATTTGACCATCAAAGATCACAATCTGATTGCAGCTACGCAGGGTCGGAGCTTCTGGCTGATCGATGACATTACGCCTTTGCATCAAATTGATGACAAGGTAGCCAACAGCGATTATCACCTGTACCAGCCGGCACCGAGTTATCGCATGGGTAGTGGCTTTGGCTTTGGTCGCGTGCCAAAGAGTGCCGGTCAGAACCACCCGGGCGGCGTACTGGTGAATTTCTACCTGAAGGATGTACCGGAAGATAAAGTGGTAAAGCTTGGTTTTTATGAACCGGACGGCGACCTGATCAGAGAGTATTCCAGCAAGGCAAAAGCCCGAGACGAAAAGCTGGAAGTGAAAGCAGGTGGCAATATGTTTGTCTGGAATATGCGCTATCCGGATGCGAAGAGCTTTGAAGGGATGATTCTCTGGTCGGCGAGCCTCGCCGGTGCGAAGGCAGTTCCAGGCTCTTACAATGTCAGGCTGACCGTTGGTGACGAGCACGTGGAAGCGCCCTTCGACCTGATGAAGGACCCGCGCTCCAGCGCAACGCAGGAGGATCTGGAAGCTCAGTTCAATTTCATCTCGGCAGTTAACAATAAAATTTCAGATGCTCACCAAACGATTATTGATATTCGTGAAATTCGCGAGCAATTGAATGCTTATACTTCTTTGCTCAAGGATAATGACAATGCAAAAGATATCGTCAAGAAAGCAGAAGAAATCAATAAAGCCCTAACGGCTGTGGAAGAAGAACTGTACCAGACGAAAAACGAAAGCCGTCAGGATCCGTTGAATTTCCCGATCAAACTGACAAACAAACTGGCGCATGTAGCCAGCCTGGCTTCCCGCGGAGATAACCGCCCGACGGAGCAAATGTTTGAAGTACAGAAGGATATTACAACACGCATCGATAAGGAACTGGCAGCCTACACGAAGGTTATTACCAATGAATTACCGAAGTTCAATCAACTCGTTCGCGAGAAGCAGATTGATCCGGTAATGGTGAAGAAAAAGCCGCGTTCGTAATGTCATATAGAAAGTGAGAGACGCAGAAAAACGGTGTATCGGATATTCGATATGCCGTTTTTCTTTTTAAATAGCCTCTGATTTTCAAAATATAAATGCTGTATTTACAGGGCTTTCAAAATTAACTTGGTAAAAAATTAATTCAGAATGCGTAAAATTTTAATTTTATTCGTTTTTTTACAACAGCGCTATTATTGTATGAATTACACTAACTATCTGAAACGAAGCTAAACCTAATATTCACATGCTAAGCACACTGGACATTGGAATTATTGCAGCGTACTTTCTGGCGGTATTTGCACTGGCGGCCTGGGTCACCATTCGGGAAAGGCGCGCAAAAGCCGAGCAATACGGCTCGCAGGATTACTTCCTGGGCGGAAAAAACCTGGGCTGGTTTGTCATCGGAGCATCCTTGTTTGCCTCCAATATTGGCTCGGAGCACCTCGTCGGTCTTGCCGGCTCCGGTGCAAAAGGCGATATGCCGGCGGCGCAGTTTGAGCTACTTGCAGCGCTCATTCTCATTTTGCTGGGCTGGGTTTTTGTGCCATTTTATTTGCGGAGTGGCGTTTACACCATGCCGGAATTTCTGGAGCGGCGCTATTCTTCCAGCGCCCGAAACTATCTTTCCATCGTATCCATCCTGGCTTATATTCTCACCAAAATTTCTGTGACGGTTTTTGCCGGTGCGCTGGTGTTTGAGGTGATGGGCGTTGAGTTTTGGACCGGCGCGATGCTGGTAGTCATCTTTACAGGTGTTTATACCGTTTTTGGCGGTTTGCGGGCCGTCCTTTTCACGGATATGATGCAGATGTTTGTCTTCGTTGGGGGCGCCCTGGCAATTATGTACCTCGGTCTGCAGGAACTCGGCGGCTGGGAAGGCGTGAATGCCGCCCTCATAGAAGGCAGTAAAACCTCGCCGGATTTAAGTGCGAACAAATTTTTCAATCTCTGGCGTCCTTCCAGCGATGATGCTTATCCCTGGACGGGCATTTTGTTTGGCGCGCCCATTCTGGGAGTTTGGTATTGGTGTACCGACCAGTTTATCGTACAGCGGGTGCTTTCCGCAAAGGATGTAAACAATGCCCGGAAAGGTGCGTTATTCGGCGGTTTTTTAAAAATTCTGCCCCTGTTCATCTTCGTCATTCCCGGCGTTATTGCATTTGCATTGGCACAGCAGCAGGTCATTACACTTGAGGATCCCGACAAAGCGCTACCAACCCTCATTACTGATTTTCTGCCAAGCGGCATTCGCGGGCTTGTGCTGGCGGGGCTGCTGGCAGCGCTGATGAGTTCGCTTTCCTCTGTTTTTAACTCTTGCTCCACGCTTTTCACCATTGACTTTTATAAAAAATGGAAAGCCGGTGCCAGCGAGCGCGAACTGGTTTTTGTGGGGCAAATTGCAACGGTTATCCTTGTTGTACTTAGTTTAGGCTGGATTCCTTTCATGCGGGCCATGATGGAAGGCAGCAGCTTTTACCAGTATCTGCAAAGCATTCAAGCTTATATCTCGCCGCCCATTGCCGCAGCGTTCCTGCTCGGTTTGTTCATGAAAAGAATCAACGCCAAAGGCGCAATCTGGGCGCTCTGGTCGGGTTTCATTCTGGGCATTGGTCGCCTGATAATGGAGTACATGAAAAATACCGGTTCTATTGCGGAGGGGTCATTTTTCTATGGCTTTGCCAGTATCAACTTCCTGCATTTTGCTATCGTTTTATTTATAATTTGTGCAGCAATCATGGTATTGGTTAGTCTGACGGCACCGCAGCATTCGGATGAAAAACTGAAAAATGTGACGTACGAAAAACCAGAAATTGGCAAGGGAGCTTTTTCTCCGCAAAATCGCGATTTCTGGCTGACACTATTGCTGATTGCCATTATTTTGACCATCTGGCTGGTTTTCAGCCCAATCGGGTTCGGAAAATAACCGGTACGCCGGGGGTTGTGCCCGGTATTATTCTACAAAAAGCACCAGCCCCTTCAAATATGAACCTTCCGGGTGGAACAAACTCACCGGATGGTCAGCGGGTTGGGTGAGGTGATGCATGACGCGCACGCGCCGCTGCGCCTCAATCGCCGCTGCAACAATGGTATCGTAAAACAATTGGCGATCAACCACTTGTGAGCAGGAAAAGGTGAAAAGGATACCTCCGGGTTTTACTTTTTGCAGGGCCAGTGCGTTCAGGCGTTTGTAGCCCTGCACGGCGTTGTGGCGCTTGGACATATTTTTCGCGAAAGCCGGCGGATCAACGACCATCACATCATATATTTCTTCGGTTTCTTTCAAAAACTTCAGTACGTCGGCAGCGTAGGCGCGATGGCGTTCGGCGTGTTTCGTCAGGGCGGCATTCTCATTGGTCAGGTCAATAGCCCGCTGCGAAACATCGACCGAATCGACTTGCTTTGCACCTGCTTGCAGCGCGTAAATCGAAAAACCACCGGTGTAGCAGAAAGTGTTGAGCACGTGTTGATCTTTGGCGTATCTGGCGAGCAGGGCACGATTGTCGCGCTGATCGAGAAAAAATCCAGTTTTCTGCCCGCTTTCCCAATCCA
Organism: uncultured Saprospiraceae bacterium; assembly: GCA_964517175.1. Lineage (GTDB taxonomy): Bacteria > Bacteroidota > Bacteroidia > Chitinophagales > Saprospiraceae > JADJNW01. The sequence continues at coordinate 14,271 of CAZFBU010000054.1, read as the reverse complement.
CCAAAAAAGTATGCCCGTTTTCCAGCACTTGCTGCTGGTTGGAGCCGCCGTGCAAATAGCTGTTTTTTATACCTTTTGCGTATTGTTTGGGCAACGTATCCGCGCTTTTATCGAAAATCGCTTCCAGCTTTCCATCAAAAGCCGCAAGCAAAGCCTGCGCAATTTTTTCCCGCTCCAGGTGCATGCCGATGGAATGGCATTGCACGACCGCAGTTTTATCATAAACATCAATAATAAGCCCCGGCAATCCGTCGCCTTCGGCGTGCACGAGCCGTAAGCAATTGGTGCCGGCATTATCAATCAGGTTTAAGTGCCGACGATATTGATAAGCGTTAAAAATTTTATCCTTCCAAAAATTTTGTTCGGCGTCCGTACGTTCAAAAGAGAAGATGCGCACGCAAATGCTGCCATCCTGAAAATGACCAGTTGCCAGATACGTTCCTCCGTGGCTGAGCACTTCTACAACTTCACCATCAGTTATATCCGCATCGCGTTTAGCAACTGCCCCGGAGAAAATCCAGGGGTGAAACCGACGCACCGCGGCATCTTTTTTTGCTTTGAGTATGATTTTTTTCATGGAAAAAGTAACTTCCAGTTAAAATATTTGTCAGAAATTCAGCCCCTAATTACAAAAACATTTGCTTTTTGCCGGAAAACCTTGCACAAGATTTTGATTTTCTGCAAGCAAAAGGTTTTAAATAAAGAACAAAAAGTTTAAATTACAAGTCAAAACCGGAAGATTATGAAACGCTCCTTATTAATCCTTGTTTTTACGATCGGTATTTTTTCTGCCGCTATGCTGGCGCAGGATTGCAATAGCCTCATTGTCAATGATGCCAAAATAGGCAACCGCCACATGCTGCAAACCCAGTCGCAGGTACTTGTAGTGCGGGGCAATTATAGTTACAGCCTCGAGCTTATGAGCGATGATAAGGGGCTGGGTGCCAAAGTTTTTTCTAAGGGTGGCGTAGAATTTAACCAGGACGATGAGATCATTTTTATGGATGTGAACAGCGTTCGCCGTACTTATCGTTTTGTTGAAATGGGCGAACTGACCAAAGAAGGCAACACGCCGGTTTATAAAAATGTGCTGCAATTGAATATGGAAGCCATTGAGTGGTTCGCCGGCATCGATATGACAACGATTTACATCAAGAACAACGTCAGCAAGGAAATGCGGAAATTTACGATCAATCCAAACCGGCAGACGGAGTTTCGGCTGTTGGCAAGCTGTTTTTTGGAGCGGTTGGACCCCACAAAGGTTGTAGATCGTGATCTCCCGGGTAGCCTGTTGCCTTCGCCCAGGCCCAGGGCGGAGACGGATGAAGTAACGGCTTCGGAAAAAACGAAAAAAACGGCGGATTCGAGTTTGCTCAATGATGAAGAACTGCGGGATTTGCAGAAGCAACTGCAGGAAACGAAGGATAAACTGCGTGCCGAGATTGCTGCCGAAAAGAAAAAGAACGAAGAGATCAAACGCCAATTGGCGGAGGAGGTAGCGCTGGCTCGCGAGCAAGCTGCCGCACAAAAACAGGCTTACGCAAATGAGGTGCTGGAAGCTCGGCAAAAATCGCAGGAGGAAATTGAGAAGTCGAGGGCTCAGGTTGCCGAAATGGTCAAAACTGCCAAGAAAAATGCCGATTCTGAGATTGAGCGCATCAACCTGGAAGTGATGGAGACCAAGCAGCGGGCTGCATCAGAAATTGAAAATGCCAAGTTGGAATCCGCGCGGGAGGTAGCCGCCGCCAGAGAGAAAGCTACAGAAGAACTCAAAAAAATCCGGGAGCGGCTGGAGCAGGTCAAGCTTGAATATGCTGATGAAATCGCTACTGCCCGCGAAAACTCTGCCCGTGAAATTACCCGCATTCGCGAAGAAACCGCAGCGCTGATTACCGATGCTAGAAAAAAAGCCTCGCAGGAGCAGGAGCAAACGGTGGAGGAGGTCGTGACTTCCAGAAAATCGGCTTCGGAGGAAATTTTGGCTACCAGGGAAAAACTGGCATCAGAAATGGCCCAACTGCGCGAGAATGCCGTACTGGAGAAAGAAAAGATCGCGCTGGAAGTAGCTGAAGCCCGTCGCAAAGCCAACGAAGAAAAGGCGAATATTCAGGAGAACAATACATCAGAAGTTGCTACGCTGAGAGAAAGCCTGGCAAAGGAAAAAGAATCTGCGGCCGTGGAAGTTGCCAATGCGCGGCAGCGGGCAGCGGAAGAGATTGCTAAGTTCAGGCAAAATATAGCCATTGAAAATGAAAAAGCCAGGCAGGAAGCCGATGCCGTGCGCAAGCAATACGCCGAAGAGGTGGCGGCGGCGCGGGAAAATTCGCAGCGGGAAATTTTGGAAGCCAAAGAAAAAACGACAAACGGGGTGAAGAAGGCACAAGCCGATGCCGATGCCAAGAAGGCGGAGCTTGCAAACCAAGTTCAGGAAGCACGTGGCAATGCTCAAAATGAAATCGAAAAAGCCAGAAAAGAGTCTGCGGACAAAAAAGCGCAATACGCCGCCGATGCAGAAACCCAGCGCCAGGCACTCCTGGAGGAAGTGGCGAAAGCCAAGAAAGATGCATCAGACGCCGTTTATCAGGCGAAACAGCAGGCTGCCGAGCAGATCAATCAGGTGAAAGAGGAAACCGCGACCAGGATCGCCGCCGAAATGAAGAAATTTGAGGAGTTGCAGCAAAAAGTAACCGCAGAAAACGCTAAACTGGAAGAATTGCAAAAGAAAATTAAGGAAGCCGAAGAAAACTTAAAACGCCTGGCTGCTGAAGCCAAGAAGCGGGAAGGTGGCGGGGAGTAATTCTTTTCTCTTTCTGACTTTTATATAGGAGATGAAGGCATATGGATAACGCGGATGACAAGCCTGTAATATCTGTTATCTGTGGAAATCAGTAGCATCCGCGAAATCAGTGTCCTATTCAAACTTATTTACTAATCACCCGCAGCACTTCCTCCACCTGCTTCGCCTTCTCGCGGGCAGCGGCAACGGTATCGCCGAGTACGGTGACGTGCCCCATCTTGCGGAAAGGCTTGGTGATGTTTTTTCCATAGACGTGCGGGTGCGCACCCTCGATCGCCAGGCATTTATCCAGTCCATCATAAAACGCCGGTCCGGTGTGCCCCTCTGCGCCGAGCAGATTTACCATGATGGCAGCGGATTTCAACTCCGTGCTGCCGAGCGGAAGATTGAGCACCGAGCGCAGATGTTGCTCAAACTGAGACGTATAACAACTTTCAATGGTGTGGTGACCGCTATTGTGCGGCCGCGGCGCTACTTCGTTAATGAGCAATTCGCCACTTTTTGTCAGGAAAAGCTCCACCGCCAGCAAGCCGCAAATGTCGTACGCCTCGATCACGCGCCTGGCGAGTACCTCGGCTTTGCGCTCGATTTCCGGGGCAATGTCCGCCGGACAACTGAGGAATTCAACCAGATTTGCGGTAGGATGAAATTCCATTTCCACCGCTTGGAAGGTCTGTACTTCGCCGCGTTCGTTGCGCGCTACGATCACCGCCAGTTCTTTTTGAATATCAACCAAATCTTCTACGACGCTTGCGCCGGGCAGCAACTTTTCTTCCAGGTCTTTTTCATTTTTGATAATGGCAACGCCGCGCCCGTCGTAGCCAGCCGTGCGCGATTTCTGCACAAAAGGATAGGTCAGCGAACCATTGAGCAGCTCGTTTTTAATGATATTTTCATCGCCGTGCAGTTTAAAACGAGACGTTGGCAAGTTGTGATCGGCGTAGAATTGCTTTTGCAATCCCTTATCTTTGATCGTATCGAGCGCAGCGGGTTTGGGGTGGATTTTTATGCCCTCACGTTCCAACTGATGTAAGGCTTCCGTGTTAACATGCTCTATTTCAATCGTTAATACATCGACAGTTTTACCAAAATTATACACGGCTTCATAATCCTTGAAGGAGCCTTCCGTGAAGCTCGTCGCATAGGGTCCGGCAGGAAAATTCCGGGATTCATCCAGAATGTGAATCGGCAGGTGCCAGTTCGCGGCAGCAATAGCGACCATCTTTCCCAATTGTCCGCCGCCCAGAATTCCGACGCGCGTTTGTAAAATATCTTTGGTGTGTTGCATTTTTAACCTTATTTTTCCGAGGTGCAAAGGTAGTAAGTAGCTGCCAATTTTAATTGGCTAAAAATCAATAATATGAAAACCATCCTCATTAAAAACGGGCAGATCGTCAATCGGGGCAAGATTCGCACCGGCGATATTTATATCCGAAATGGCGTCATTGAACAAATTGATAATCAAATTGACAGGCACGCAGACATCGAGCTGGATGCTACGGGTAGATACGTCATTCCCGGCATTATCGACGATCAGGTGCACTTCCGGGAGCCGGGCCTGACGCACAAAGCCGACCTTCACACCGAGCCCCGCGCCGCCGTCGCCGGGGGCGTGACGTCTTACATGGAAATGCCTAATACCAAGCCGCCCGCGCTGACGCAGGAACTTTTGCAACAAAAATATGCTGCTGCCGCCCGGAAATCGCTGGCTAATTATTCTTTTTTCATGGGTACGTCGAATGACAACCTGGAGGAGGTTTTAAAAACTGACCCGAAGAACGTCTGCGGGGTGAAGATTTTCATGGGCTCCAGTACGGGCAATATGCTGGTCGATGATGAACATATTCTGAGTCAATTGTTTGCGAAAGTGCCTGTTTTAATCGCCACACATTGCGAGGACGAAGCGACCATCGCCAAAAATACCGCCGCTGCCCGCGAAAAATATGGTGAAGATGTGCCCATCTGGATGCATCCGGAAATCCGGTCGGTGGAAGGCTGCCTGAAGTCATCCCGCCTCGCGGTGGAGCTGGCGATGCAGCATGATACACGGCTTCATATTTTGCATATTTCGACGAAAGATGAGCTTAATTTATTTAGAAATGATGTGCCATTGGCGCAAAAGCGCATCACTTCTGAGGTTTGCGTGCATCATTTGTATTTTAATGCAGACGACTACGAACGCCTGGGCACGCGCATCAAATGGAACCCGGCGGTGAAAGGCAGAGAACATCAGGAAGCGCTGCTACCGGCATTGCTGGACAATCGCCTGGATATCATCGCCACCGATCACGCGCCGCACACGCTGGATGAAAAGCAAAATAAATATTTTGATGCGCCTTCCGGCGGACCGCTCGTGCAGCACGCACTAAATGTAATGCTAGGCTTTTATCAGGAAGGTAGGATAAGTCTGGAGAAAATCGTAGAAAAGATGTGCCACGCCCCGGCAGTGTGCTTTCAGATTAAAAAGCGCGGCTTCCTCGATGAAGGCTACTGGGCGGATGTGGCTGTTATTGACCCTGCTTATAAATGGTCGGTAAATAAAAATAATATTTATTATAAATGTGGCTGGTCGCCCTTCGAGGGTAAAGAATTCATGGGTAGGGTGGAAGCGACCATCGTAAGCGGGCATTTGGCTTATCAAAATGGACAATTCTACGAAGATAAAAAAGGGGAGAAGTTGACTTTTGACCGGCAGATATGATGCCTGGGTTTTCTTCGGTTTGATTAAGTAGATGGACAGTATTAAATTGTCAATGAATAGACAGGATTCACGGGATTTTCAGGATTTTAGATGCTGTAAATCGAAGATTTACAGCATCTTGTCAATCTTGTGACATAGTCATGCCTACGGCATTAATCCTGTCAAATAAAAAAATTCCGAAGGCTCCGTAGGAATGCCTCGCGGCAGATGGCAATGCCATAAATTTGTCCACCTACTTAATGATCGTAGATCAAATATTTCTTGCGCATTTTTTTGAATTGTTCCAATCCGCCCTCCCAACTCGCGCGGATTTCTGCTTCGGTCTTTCCGGCAATGATCTGCTCGCGCAGCTTGCTCGTGCCAGCTAGCTTGTCAAAATATCTATTTTCCAAAAAGAAGGCATCTTTATTCGGAAAGTCTTTGTAAAAATTGAGTACATAGCTCAGGTTGAATTGCTCCTCTTTTCGGATGTCATCCGGATCAACTTCTGATAAATCGTAACCGCGGCAGCTTTTTCCTCTCAACTTTGGCGACATGGCTCCTGGCATAGGTTCCGGCGTAAATGTGAAATTTCCTTTCGGATAATCGGGATGCCCGTACACCTGGAACTGCTTATCCGTGCCCCGACCAATGCTGACCACCGTTCCCTCGAACAAACACAAAGATGGATAGAGATAGATCGAGCGGTTATTTGGCAAATTCGGCGACGGCTTAATGGGTAGAATATAAGGCGTGTTGTGATCGTAAAAATTGCAGGGAATCACCTCCAGGTCGCACTGGATGCCCCCTTCCAGCCAGCCTTCGCCATTGATCATCTGCGCATATTCGCCAATCGTCATGCCGTGCACGACCGGTACGCCGGGGTGCATCCCGACAAAAGATTTTTGCGCCGGCTCCAGCACCGGACCATCGACATAATGCCCATTCGGATTCGGTCGATCCAGCACCAATATTTTGACCTTGTTTTTCGCGCAGGCTTCCATCACGTAGTGCATGGTGGAGATATAAGTGTAAAAACGTGCCCCAACATCCTGAATATCAAACAAAACGTAATCAACACCAGCCAAATCTTCAGCAGCCGGCGCTTGCTTGCTACCGTAAAGCGAGATGATCGGGATTCCGGTTTGCGGGTCTTTATTATCCTCAATTTTTTCACCGGCGTCGGCCGTGCCCCGAAAACCATGCTCCGGCGCAAAAATTGCTTTGATATTGACCCCGACGCCATGCAAAATATCGACCAGATGCGCCTCATCAATCGTTGAGGTTTGATTGACGACCAGCGCAATGGTTTTTACCTGAATTTTTGGTAAATACGCACTTATGCGCGATGCGCCAACGGCAATGGTCGAAGGCGGTTCACCATCCAGGAGGTTTTCCTGTTCCCGGGGCGGCTGCACCGCTTTTGTGGTGGTTGTATCGCTACAATTTAATTGAAACAATGCCAGAATTACAACAAAAATTTTTAATTTCACAACCAATTTGTTTTATAAGCGTAAAAAGACAACGTTCTCCAAAAGTTCAAAATCGTTTTCCTGTGCTGTATTCGATCATCGATATAGAAACGACCGGCGGCAAAGCTGTTCGCGATAAAATTACGGAAATTGGCATTGTGTTGCACGATGGGCAGCAAATAATTGATACGTACGAAACGCTGATCAATCCCGAGTGCTACATTCCTTATGGCATTACGCAACTCACCGGCATCACGCAAGAGATGGTGCAGGATGCGCCGAAATTTTACGAAGTGGCGAAAGATATCGTGCAGCTAACCGAAGGCGCTGTGTTTGTTGCCCACAACGTCCGCTTCGATTACGGCTTTATCAAGCATGAGTTCCTGCGCCTCGGCTATCCTTTTTCGCGCAAGCAACTTTGCACGGTGCGCCTGAGTCGGGAAGCATTTCCGGGCTTGCCGTCTTACAGTCTGGGCAATTTGATCCGGCATTTTAGCATTCAGACCAATTCGCGCCACCGTGCTCTGGCGGATGCGATGGCAACGACTGAACTGCTGGAGCGGGTATTGGCGAAGCAATGCGGCGTTGACCAAATCAAGCACTTTGTGAATCTTGGCATTAAGGAGTCGCGCTTGCCGCAAAATTTGAACCTGGAAAAAATTCACGCCTTGCCGGAAGCCTGCGGTGTTTATTATTTTCACGATGAAAATGGCAACGTAGTTTATGTTGGCAAAAGTATTAACATTCGCAAACGCGTCGCCGAGCATTTTGCCGATCAAACTGAAAAAGCAAAAACGCTGCAGCGGCACGTGCACGATATTTCCTGCGAAATAACCGGCAGTGAACTGGTTGCCCTCCTTCTGGAATCGCACGAAATTAAGCGCTTGCTGCCGCCCGTGAATCGCGCACAGCGCACCCGTCAGTTTCCCTGGGCGATCCACACCTGGACAGGTGAGGATGGCTACATCCGCTTCGAACCGGTGCGGGTGACCGCCAAAACGCGCCGGCAATACAATATCGTTTCCGAGTATCCGAAGGTGGGCAACGCTCGCGGGCATTTGGCTTCCATCGTCGAAAAATTTGAGCTTTGCGAACGCCTGACTGCCCTGCAAGCTGGACGGGGTCCGTGTTTTCATTTTCACCTCAAGCAATGTCGTGGTGCCTGTGCCGGGCAGGAGGCACCGGAAGATTATAACGAGCGCGCCCGCGAAGCGCTGGGCCGTTTGTCCACTGTTTTTGACCGCGATTTTATCATCGTTGACGAAGGCAGAACCCCCGAAGAGCAAGCCGTTGTTCTGGTGGAAGGCGGCAATTACTGCGGCTTTGGTTATGTGGATCAATCGGAGAGCATCCACGATCTGGAAAGCCTGAAAACGCATATCAAATACTACAGCGGAAATCCGGAGACGAAACGCATCGTGCAGCGGTTTTTGAGTGGAAAGAAAGTCAAAACGCTGGAGATTAAATCTTAATTTGTCTCAGCTGTATAGAACACCTGGCGCTTGCAAAAAGCGGAAGCCAGCAAATTTAACCAAATCAAATTTTAATATTTTTTCTTTTTTCATGTGACCGGACAAAAGAATGTGCGTCTTAAGGGTATATCAAAATCTATAAAACCCTTTCACATGAAAAAAGCAATATTTACACTATTGGTGATGGTAGCTATCGCCACAAGTTCCCGAGCACAACTGATCGACGAAGGTACCATTATGGCGGGTGGCAGCCTGGAGTTTACTTCTGAAAACAAAGACAACATTTTTATCCTGAATCCTATGCTGGGATATTCTTTTGTGGATCAAACCATGCTGGGCATTTCACTTTCGTATTCTTCCATCAGCAAGCTCAACGCGTTCAGCATTGGCCCGTTCGCAAGATACTATCTGAATTTTGGCTTGTTTGCGCACGCCGGTTTGAACTTTGAACACCTGGAGCAGGCAGAAAACAAAAATGACCTGGACCTTATTCTTGGATTGGGTTATGCCGCATTCCTGAATGACAACGTCGCACTGGAACCGCTTTTTACGGTTCATCTGCTTGATGGCAATGCCTACACTCGTTTGGGAATTTCACTGCAGATATATTTCAACCGCTAAAAAATAGCTTCGGAGACATCTACCCGGAGCACCGGGGTGGCGTTATCCTACCGGAAATGCTGCCCCGGTTTATGATTTTAATTCATTTACTGCTTTGTTCATCATCGTGGTTTATGCTGCTTTTATCTGCTGACCACTACTTTAGAATCACCACTTTTTTCTTTACGAATGTTCCATCCCATTCCACTTGTGCAAAATATACCCCTCCCGGCAAATGACGCACATCGAGCTCCATCTGCGAGCCCCGCCAGGTACGTTGCAGCGCCAGTTGCCCGGCGGCATTGAAAAGCTGCAGGTTTTTAGCTGCGCTGCCTGCATCGGTAGCGATCGTAAAGGCATCGGTTGCCGGATTGGGGAAGATGCGAATGGAAGCGGGTGGTTGCGGAGCATCGGTGGAAGAAACGACCGGAGCGGGCATATCGGTTTTAAACATACTCAAACCGCCCCGCAAATTGCCAACCACCATTTCCAGAAAACCATCGCCGTCCAGATCATGGGCAGCGAGCCTGGCTTCTGCTCCCTCGCGGATATTGCCGTAGGCTTGAGTTTCGTTGACGAAAGTACCGTATATATTGGCTTTCAGGGCTGTATATTTTTTAATTTGCCCTACATTCGTACCCAATAGCAGTGCGACATCCGTACCTGCATCCACGATCAGCGGAGCGCTGTAGCCAGCCAGCAAGCCCGGCGTGCGGGCATCCACGCTGCCAAGTCGATCCGTATTAGGGGCGGCGGCGGGATCGGCAACAAACTGCGGAGCATCTGCTGTACCGATATTCTGGAAATAGTTTAAGTTGCCGTTGCGCTCGCCAATGACCAGGTCGGGCAAGCCATCCCGGTTTAAATCAATAATTTGCGGCGTGCTGGCGACTCCTACGTTAATATCGGCGAAACCATACTGCCATGCGCCAAAAGCTACCGGTTCGCCGGCACCGGCGATATTTTCTGCGTAAAACAGTCGCCCTTGTTCTTCGCCAACCAATATATCCAGATCGCCATCGCCATCGAGATCGCCAAGGGTGGGCGTAAAGTTGTAGGTATTTTGACCAAAAACGCGCATGCCAAGATAATCATCGTCCACCAGTTCAAACGCCGGTTTTGTAGCCGTGCCGATATTTTCAAACAGGATCAAGCGTGCCGTGCGGTTGCCCAGTTCCTGAAACTGCCCGTAGGTACCCACGACCAAATCCA
>CAZFBU010000054.1:0-3938 GCA_964517175.1 uncultured Saprospiraceae bacterium | reverse complement strand
GCCGTGCGGTTGCCCAGTTCCTGAAACTGCCCGTAGGTACCCACGACCAAATCCATCAACCCATCGGCGTTGTAATCCAAAAAAGCGGGTGCGGCGCCGCTGCCGAAGTCGAGCATCTCATCTACGAGGAAATTTTTCTGTTGGAATTCAAACTGCGGATTTGCATCGCTACCGATATTTTTGTAAAACCAGGCCACGTCGAGGTCTTCCGAGAGCTGAGGCGAATTGGGCGCTGCCAGCAAGTCTTTCACGCCATCGTTATCGAGATCGAGATAAAAAGTCGCCGGAAAAATGGGGATATCAGCCGGTAGGCTGTTGCTGGGGAAAGCGTTATCCTGCGCATTCATCCAGGCGTTGGTGCAGGTGCCGCCGTTGTGCAGAAAATTGAGGTTGTTGAATGACAAATCTCCGAGGATGAGTTCTTTGGCACCGTCATCGTTTGCATCGAGGGTCAGGAGTGTGGAGCCGGCATGGCGCGGGCGCACCTCCTCTTCGCCCTGCAAATTGCGAAAGCACTCGCCGGGAGCAGCAGCCAGATCGACCTCCTCGGTGAAACCACTTTCGTAAAAACCGCCCCAGCAACCGTCTTTTTTTTCAAAAATGAGCGTGTCGCGCCCGAAGCCGCGTTCTATGGATTGATTGGCATAAAATTCTACGTAGCCGCCGCCGATGTTGAAAGTCAGAATATCCAGGTCGCCGTCGCAGTCAATATCGTCAATCGCCGGATAGTCAATTTTACTCACAAACAACTGGGTACGCTGACTACCCGAAGTTGGGACGGAAAGGATATTAAAAATCCAGTTTGTAAATTCAACCCGCTCGAAGGCAAGATGCCCGTTTTCCGTTTTTCCGCGAAATACCATGATGCCATCCACGCCCGGTACATCAGAATAGGCAAATATATCCATGATGCCATCGCCGTTGTAATCGCGCAGGAGCATCCAGTTTTGCACCGCAGGAAAATGCCGGACATATTCAGGTGCGAAGCGATAGGTTGAGCCGTCATAGAGAAAAGTAAGTTGAATATTGCCAACCCGATCAAAAATGTGCAAATCGGGAATGTCGTCATTGTTGAGATCAACGGCGGAGAATTGTGGGCAGTTCAGCCCTCCGGCCAGCGGATTGATGAGGGTTTTGCCATTTACGATAAAATCGGCTTGAAAGCGATCAAAAGGTTGCGCAAGCAGGACCGAAATTTGCAGATAAAAGAAAAAAACGAGTGTAAAAATGCGTTTCATGTTCCCGGGAATGAAAGAATTGATAATGCCTGAAGCGAGCGCCGACTACAACCTACGGTTCCAGTTTCAGCCGCCGTATTTTTTTGAGCAGCTTAAGCATCTTCAGGTTGATCGATTGATTAACGTTAAAAAAGTGCTCATTGATCGTGATCCAGTCCTTTTTTCGCTCAATTGTCCGCAAATTGCTATACGACACCTGCCGCGCCCGCTCCAGATGAGCTTTCCAGTAGATGGCCCGTTCGGTCATGGCAAACCCTTCGCGCACCGAGCCGAGAATGCTCTGGTCGCAGATAAAAAAAATACGCTCTTTTTTCTCCGGAAACAGGAAGGATTGGCTCGCATTTTTGAGTTTTTCAATCGGCATTTCGAGAAAATCCGTGAAAACGGTTTCTTCTTCATTGGCAAAATCGAGGTAGTGCATCACCATTTGAAAGAGGTTGACTTCCTCCCAGTGCAGCCCCTGGTAGCTCAGAATGGCTTCCGGCAGATTCACCTGGTTGATGTCCCGGCAATGATGAATGATGAAGTAGTCGAGCAAATCCTCAAATACATTTTCCAGCAACAACCCCACCAGGAGTTCGTCGCTCTGCTCTTCGGGTTCCATATTGGCAATCTGCTCAGCAATCTGTTCCGCTCTTCGGGTTATCACTTCCTGAAAACCAGATTCGTAGAGCCTTTGGGAGTAAGTTTCCAGATCATGGAGGTTGTGCTCCGCTTCTATGCGCTGGCGGAAAGCCAGAAAAAACTGCTCGACGATTTGCGGCGGTACGTTGCCACGCAGGTCGAGTCGCTTCGCCGAGGTTTTTGGCGTAAATACCTGCGCCGCGCCGCAGTTGTAGCAAAAGCGGGCGTTATCCGGTAGCGTGGTATGGCAGACGTGACAGTTCTTCATCAGAGCGAAAATAATATTTTTGGCGAATAGGTGAGCCGGTTCGGGTGTTTATGTCGGTTTTTACTTTACGATAGTTCGTGCAGTTTTTAATGCCGCGCAAAGACGCGAAGATACAAGGTATTGTTTTTCAGTTTGTTATATTTTTCTAAGTAAAATAAGAACAATTTGATTATTCGTTTTTTATAATTTCTTTCCAGTGTATTACTAAAAAAACAAGGGAACAATTTTTACAAAAATCTGTTTATTTACAAAATTTAAAATCGTGGCAAAGCAACGAAAAAAGGGTAATCTGCCCGAAAAAATTTGCGTCCAATGCGGACGGCCATTCACCTGGCGCAAGAAATGGGAAAAGGTGTGGGCGGAAGTGAAATATTGCAGCGACCGTTGCCGGAGAGAGGCGAAGCGATGAAGGTTTGGAATTTTTAATAAAGAATTGATTATCAAAATTTTATAGGTTTCTGTCCGAAGTGTAGCTTTTGAAGGATACTTCCGACGGTAATCAGCACTTCTAATTGTGAACAGAATGAGTGACAGATCAGAACCGCAAGAGCACTACGACGAATACCAGGATTTTACATTTCATCCGAAGAATATTCTCTTGGCATTGCTGCTCATAAGTTTGTCCGGGTTATTTTTGAGCCTTTCGATGGCGTTCGTGTATTCGCGGGTACAAAACGGACAGCCACCCATCAGGCTGCCGGGTATTTTTATCTTCAACACCCTGATTTTGCTGGGCAGCAGCGCAGCCATGGTTTGGGCGAAGCGCGCCTACAAAGCCGACCATACGCTCAATTACCAGCGTGCACTGGTGGCAACGATGTTACTCTCCGTTGTATTTATGATTGTGCAATTCATCGGCTGGCAACAGCTTTTCAGCCAGGAAATTTTCATCAATTCCAGCAATTCGGCATCCTATCTGTACGTCATCTCTGCCTTGCATTTCGCGCACGTCATTGCCGGCTTGCCGTTCCTGGGAATATTCCTGTGGCGGGCACGCAAGGAAATGAAAGAACCGGTCACCGTGCTGGTTTATTTTTCGGACCCCGAAAAGCGATTGCGATTGCGATTGCTCACCATTTACTGGCATTTTCTCGATGCCCTGTGGGTTTACCTCGTGATTTTCTTCTGGGTGAATTATCTGATTCGATGACGAAGTGGTAAGTTTGGTCTGTAAATCAGGTTATTTCATAGAAAAACGGGAACGGAATGCATTGAAATGATGTTTATTAGCCGGATTTTGTTTTAATTTTTTCACTTGCATTATAATTGATGATTAAAAAGATCAAGCAATTTGTCGGTATCGAGGGCGTGAAGGTAGAATTGGTACTGCCGGAAGAAGGTGTTCGGGCGCGCGATGGCGTTATCGAAGGCGTCGTGCGCTTCCAGTCGATGCACTCGCAGACGGTGACCCATGTCCGCATTACCCTGTTTGAAAAATACAGCCGCGGGCGTGGGAAGGAAAAGCTGATTGACGAATACAAGCTCGGTGAGATCGAAATACCGGACGCCTTCGAAGTGCCTCAGGGCGAAGTCGTTGAGCTGGATTTTGAATTGCCATTCAGGCTGGTAAAATCCGATATGGAAGAATTTGGCAGCCGCAATTTTGTCTTTAAAGGCATTGCCAGCGCCGCCAAAGCACTGCACGCCGTGAAATCCTACTACCGGCTGGAAGCCACCGCCAAAGTGAAAGGCACCGCACTCAGTCCGTTCGACTCGAAATTTATTAGCATCAAATAACATTGACTATTTATCATTACCCCAAAAACTGCCCAACCCACCTGCCTCCTGCTCCTGCAAACTGCTCCTGC
>CAZFBU010000053.1:13662-25508 GCA_964517175.1 uncultured Saprospiraceae bacterium | reverse complement strand
GTATCTACAAACAACTTACCAGGTAGAACAGCCAGCTATTCAAATACATATTGGCGAGTCGAGCCGGGCGTTGCAAGCATTGCTTCAGAAATATGAAGCAACTTCCTGGGCGTTTATTACTGCCTGGAATCCGAAATCCATTTTGCTTTCGCAAAAAGAAAACGATGCCCGCCACGAAAAGTTGGTGGAAATGGTCGAAAAAAGAGGTTTCCCTTTTTTTATGGGTTACGGCATTGGTGCGGATGATACCTGGCAACCGGAGCAGAGCCTGCTGATTTTGGAGATCGCGCGAGAAGAAGCGATTAGCCTGGGGCAGCAGTTCCGGCAGCATGCCATCGTTTTTGGGACGGCAGATGGTCTTCCCGCACTAGTGTTTTGCCAGCGGTTCGGCGTTTAGCCCGATGCCTTCCCGAATCGTTCGGCCGGGATACTGCTGCAATGCTACTTCCAGACAATCCATTGCCGCATTCAATTTTTCTGCATTCAGCACATACGCCAGGCGCACTTCATCGGTACCCAGCCCCGGTGTCGCATAAAAAGCAGCGCCCGGCGCCAGCATTACGGTCGCTCCCCGATGGTCAAATTCTTCCAGCAGCCACTGGCAAAAGCGTTCGGAATCATCAATTGGAAATTTTGCAAAACTGTAAAATGCCCCTCCCGGAAGGTAGCAGGTCACACCCGGCATTTTACGCAGGCGCTCATAGGCAACCCGACGACGACGGTCGTATTCAGCCTTTACATCAATCAAATAATCGGTGTCACATTCCAGCATAACTTCCGCAAGCATCTGCTCCAGGGTGGGTGCCCCCAGCCGCAGTTTCGCATAGCGCGATATGGCATCCAGCACACTTTGATTGCGCGTAGCCACTGCGCCGACACGCGCGCCGCAAGCGCTGTAACGCTTCGATACAGAATCAATGACAATCGCATGCGCTTCGATATCCGGCATATTCAAAACAGAGGTAAACTTCTGATTATCAAAACAAAACTCGCGATACACCTCATCCACAATCAGAAAAAGGTCGTATTTTTTTGCCAATTTTGCCAGCGCTTCCAGCGACTCCTGCGGATAGAGGCAACCGGTCGGATTATTTGGATTGCAAAGGAGAATGGCGCGGGTATTCGGCGTAATGGTCTGCTCAAACTGCGCTGGCGAAGGCAGTGCAAATCCGGTGGAAATATCAGAGGTGATAGGCTTCACGCGTACGCCCGCCATGTGTGCAAAGCCGTTGTAATTTGCATAAAATGGCTCAGGAATGATAACTTCCTCTCCCGGCTCAAAACACGCCAGCATGATGAAGTATAAACCTTCAGAGGCTCCCGTCGTAACAATGATTTCGTCGGGCAACAATGCGACTTCGAAGCGCTTGTAATATTCGACAAGTTTTCGGCGATAAGATGCCAACCCTTCCGCCGGCGAATATTCGATGACATTCAATCGGTGATCGCGCAATGCCTGCAACGCTGCCGCCGGCGTTTCAATATCCGGCTGCCCGATATTCAGATGGTAAACCGTCTTTCCCTGTGCTTTGGCACGTTCTGCCAGTACGGCAAATTTTCGGAAAGGAGAAACGGGCACGGTGGCGCCACGCTGCGAAGAAGTCGGCATGAGACTTATTTTAATGAGCGGCAAAGATAGCCGATTCCGTTGTAGGTTTCAAGTAATTTTAAAAAATTCAATGCATGTCAATTTTCCCGCATCTCAAATGCCCCCACGTGCTCAAAGTCGCGGAAATCCACCGGTGCAACGCCCGATATCCCCTGCTCCGCCATATAAACCCCGTAAATCGTATCGACAGCCGCCATAGTGAGTTTGTTGTGCGTCACGATAATAAACTGAGAATCCTTCGAGAATTTCTTGATAATCTTATTAAATTTGTTGATATTCGCATCATCCAACGGTGCATCCACCTCATCGAAAACGCAAAATGGCGCGGGTTTCAGCAGGTATAGCGCAAACAGCAACGCCGTCGCCGTGAGGGTTTTCTCCCCTCCGGAAAGCTGATTTATCGTCTGCGGGCGCTTACCCTTTGGCTTAGCCACGATCTCGATCTTGGATTCCAACGGGTTTTCCGGTTCCAGTAGAATAAGATCGCAATTATCATCTTCGGTAAACAAACTGCGGAACACTTCGATAAAATTCAACCGCGCCCGTTCGAATGCGCCCAAAAACTGGGCCGTCGCTGTCTCTTCGATCTCTTTGATCGTTTGCAGGAGCGACTCCTTCGCCTGAATGACGTCGTCGCGCTGTTGCGTGATGCTGTCGTAGCGCTCCTTGATCTCATCGTAGGCTTCCACCGCCATCGGGTTGATTTCGCCGTAATTGTCGAGGCGGTTTTTCAAACGCTCCACTTTAGCTTCCAGTTCCGGTTCCGGGATAGCCTCGGCTTCGCCGGAAGGCATCGTTTGGTTTAAATCGACGTTAAACTCAATCTGCACGCGCTGCACGATGGAATTGATCTTGAATTTCACATCGGTGAGCTTGTCCTTCATGTTGTTGATAAGCGACTGCGCATTTTGCACCGATTTTGTTAGTTGGCGCAGTTTATTTTCCAACTCGTTGATCTCTCCCCTAGCCTTGAAATACGTCTGCTCCACTTCATTCAGCGAAGCTTCCTTTTCCTTGCGTTCGCCGTAAGCTTCCTGCAACTGGATTTCCATGTCCGCAATGGATTCGCCGATCTGGTCGAATTCCCGGGCATTTTGTTCCAGCGCCTGCTTATTGTTGGACACCGTATTGGTCACTTCGTCCAACTGCTTTTTGCGATAATTCAACTCCTGCTCCAGCGACGAAACTTTATTCTGCTGGCGAATATGCTCGATATTCTTGTCGTTGTAAATGCCAGAAGCCTCACTCAATTCCTCCGCCATTTTCCGGAAGGATTCATCCGTACTGGAAATCTTAGCCTTCGCTGCCACCATCTGCGCTTTCTTGGCATTCAACTCCGACTCAATTCGCTCATTATCAGCTTTTAATGTTTCAATCCGCTTTTGCAATTCTTCACTTCGCTCATCTGCTTCCCGCAGGAAAGATTCGAAGTTTTCCAGCCGGGTGATCAGCGAAACTTTATTCTGCACCACCTGATTTACCACGTTGCGAGCCTGCTGAATGTCCGCCGGTACGCGCTGTTTTTTCAGTTCTTCGATTCTGGATTTTGCATTGTAGAATTGCGTCGAGAGCTTGTTGGAATCCTTTTCCAACTTGGCAATTTGCTGTTCCAGCACTTCCAGGTTCTTCTTCCGCCCGATCTTTTTACCTTCAAATAAACCGATGGAACCGCCGGAAACACTGTATTTACGTTGGATGAACCGCCCGCTCTTCGAGAGCAGCGCCACATTATCAGCCGTCGATTGTTTCACCAAATCCTCCCGCTCGGTGATCAGTACATTGCTCAGCAAAAAGCTGAACAAACTGCGGTAAACCGGTTCCGTTTCGACCAGGTCGATCGCTTGATGGGTATCCGGTAGCAGTGTGATTTTTTCGGAATAATCGGCAAAAGCCTCCAGCACAAAGAAATTCGCCTTGCCCTTCTGGCTTTTGCTCAGCAATTCGATTGCCTTGTGCGCATCGTCGTAGGTTTTGACGACGTAGTAATTCAAATACGGCTCCAGGTAATTTTCGATGGCTACCCGGTATTCTTCTTTCACATAAATCAAATCCGACAAGAGCGGCGTGCCCTCCCAATCCTTATTTTTGCTCAAAAATCGAATCGATTCCGGAAAGCCCTCCAGGTTTTCGATCATGCTGGTGGTCAGCTTTAGTTCATTGCGCCGGGCGTCCAGCTCGCGATTGATCTTGCTGATCTGCTTTTGCAATTCTTCGTGCTCCACTTCGGCTTGCTGTAATTTTTCCTGGCGTTCCTCTTCGGCGCGTTCGAGTTTATCCAAAACGGCTTTCTTTTCCTGCTCTTCACGCTCGAGCTCGTCCATGCTATTTTGCAACTGAATGACTTCTACCCTACGTTGCCGCGTGTCAAATTCCATGCGCTCCAGTTCCAACTGTGCACTTTGTATCTGATTGCTATTGACTGCCTTTTGTTTTTCCGATTCAAAAACCTCCCGCTCGATCGCCTGCTGATCCTTCATTACTGTGTCCAGGTCTTCCTTCACCGAACCGTGCGCCTCCTTGATTTCATTGAGTTTATGCTGCGCCACGTCGAGTTCCGCTTTCAAAGCCTTTTCCTGCTTCTGCTCGGCAGTGACCTGCTCCGCATAGCGTTGGATATCCGCTTGTAACTGCTCGATGCGGCCTTCCGCACCCTTGATTTCCTCATTGAGTTTGGAGCGATTTTGCTCGACAAATTGCCGTTTTTGCTCCAGCATTCTTTTCTCGCTCTCGGTGGTTTTGATTTGTCCGACCAGCGTATTCAGTTCGCGCTGCCGCTCGGAGAGCGTTTTTTCGGTATCCAGATTCGACTTGCGTTCCTTTTCCACGGCTGCTTCCGCATTTCGGGATTCAATTTCCAATTGGCGGTAAGCATCTTCTTCTTTCGACAATTGCGCCTTTAGTTCGGTTTCATTTTGCCGTAAGGTCGCCACGCGCAGCAACGCCAGGTCGGTGCCGAGTTGACGATATTCATCGCGCAGCTCAAAGTAGCGCTTGGTGCGGCGGGCTTGTTTTTCCAGCGATTTGAGGTTGCCTTCGATCTCGAACAGCAAATCCTCGATGCGCGCCAGGTCGGCGGTGGTGCTGTCGAGTTTACTAAGTGTCTCTTTTTTGCGGGCTTTGTACTTGGAAATACCCGCCGCCTGTTCAAACATTTTCCGCCGCGAATTATCCTTATCCGCCAGAATATCATCCACCATGCCCAGCGCAATGATGGCGTAGGAATCCGAACCGATGCCCGTATCCATCATCAGCGTGGTGATATCTTTCAGGCGACACTGCACTCCATTCAGGCGATATTCGCTCTCGCCCGTGCGGTAGAGCATGCGCGTGATGGTCACCGTATTATATTCGGTTGGCAGGAGGTTTTTGGTATTTTCAAACGTCAGCGAGACCGAAGCCACCCCACCCGGCTTGCGCTTTTTCGTACCATTGAAGATCACACTCGACATCTGGTCGAGGCGCAATTCCCGGCTCTTTTGCTCCCCCAGCACCCACCGGATCGCATCGACGATATTCGACTTGCCCGAACCGTTCGGTCCGACAATGCCGATCACATCTTCGCCAAAGTGGATCACCGTTTCCCGGGCGAAGCTCTTAAACCCTTTTATCTCTAGACTTTTTAACCGCATAGCCTGCAAAAATAGCAAAATCTCCGCCGATCACAAGGCTTTTTTATCCACAGCATTCCACAATTGTTTTAACAGGGAGGATGGGAGCATTGCGCCGTAGGCGTGCCTCCGGCAAAAGATGGGAAGACAGGAGGATGCTTGTCCGCCTCCGGCGGAGGAGGATCGGAATTCAGGATATTTAAATTTCTCAACGCTTAAACCTTTCCACCCTTCAATCAAACCATTATCTTTGCACCCAAAATAGAAAAAAGGAAAAATCGACCAAGAGCGATCGACTATCCGACTTTAAAAAATATGATTACAGCATCCAATATATACCTGCAATACGGCGGCCGAATTTTGTTCAACAACATCAACGTCGTCATCAGCGAACGCGATAAAGTGGGGCTTGTCGGGCGCAATGGCGCGGGCAAATCCACCTTTCTGAAGATCATCGCCGACGAACTCACGCCCGACGAAGGCGCCGTGACGCGTCCGTCAAATTCGACGCTCGGATTTCTGCACCAGGAAATGAACATTCCCAGGGGCAAGACCGTGATGGAAGAAACCTTGACGGCATTCGACGAACTCAAAAAACTGGAACAACGCATCGCCGAAATGCACCGCGAACTGGAGATACGCACCGATTACGAAAGCGCATCTTACACGAAATTTCTGGAAGAATTTGCAGCCGCGAACGACCGGTTCCACCTCCTGGGTGGCGAAAACATGGAAGGCCAGGCGGAAAAAGTGCTGAAGGGCTTGGGCTTTAAGCAAACCGACTTCGACCGGCAGACGACGGAATTCAGTGGTGGCTGGCAAATGCGAATCGAATTGGCGAAAATGCTTTTGCAACAGCCTGATTACCTGCTGCTGGACGAACCGACCAACCACCTCGATATCGAATCCATCATTTGGCTGGAAAGTTTTTTGCAGGATTATCCCGGCGCGGTGATTACCATTTCGCACGACAAACAATTTCTGGATAACATCACCAAGCGCACTGTGGAAATTGAGTTGGGCAAGGCATACGATTACAAAGCGCCTTACAGCAAATACGTAGAATTGCGCGAAGAGCGCCGCGAAAAGCTGCAATCTGCCTACGACAATCAGCAGAAAATGATCGCCCAGAAAGAGCGCACGATCAACCGCTTTATGGCGAAAGCCACCAAGACGAGCATGGCGCAATCCATGAAAAAGCAGTTGGACAAGATCGAGCGCATCGAGATCGACGAAGAAGATACCGCAGGCATGACCATCCGCTTTCTGCCGCCGCCCCGCTCCGGGCAAGTGGTGGTGGAAGGCAAAAACGTGGTGAAAAAGTACGACGATAATCTCGTTTTGAACGGTGTAGATATAAAAGTGGATCGCGGTGATCGCGTAGCGTTTGTGGGGCAGAACGGGCAGGGCAAAACGACCCTTGCCAAGATGATCGTGAATAAAATTCCGATTACTGACGGGGAACTGACGCTGGGGCACAATGTTTCGATCGGATACTACGCTCAAAATCAGGCGGATACCCTCGATCCGAAAATGACGTTGCTCGAAACGATGGAAGCTGCTTCTCCGCCCGAAATGCGTACCAAGCTGCGCAACATTCTCGGTGCATTTCTTTTCAGTGGCGAAGATGTGGACAAAAAAGTCATGGTACTCTCCGGAGGCGAGCGCGCCCGCCTGGCGCTGGCGTGTATGCTGTTGCGTCCGTTCAACCTGCTGGTACTGGACGAACCGACCAACCACCTCGACATTATTTCCAAGGATATTCTAAAACAGGCGCTGCAAAATTATCAGGGCACGATGATCATCGTATCGCACGACCGGGAATTTCTCAGTGGCTTGACCAATCGCACCATCGAATTCCGCGACCGGCAGTTGCACGATCACATTGGCGATGTGAATACCTTCCTCAAAAAGCGTGCCATGACCGACATGCGGCAGGTGGAAATGAGCACCAAACCTGGCAAATCTGAGCCCGAATCCGAAATCAAGAAGCCGGAACTCAGCTTCGAAGAACGCAAACGCCTGCAGCGCGCCGTCTCCAACGCCGAGCGCGCCATCGAAAAACTGGAAGCCGAGATCGCAGCAATGGAAGCCAAAATGGTGGACCCTGCTTTTTATGAACAACCGAACGCCGCCAAACTCATGGAACAACACGGGCAAAAGAAAAAAGCCCTCGGCGAAGCGATGGAAGCCTGGGAGGCAGCGCAGATGGAGCTGGAGGAAGCGAGTTAGAATGCCCAGGGCGGAGATTTACGAAAGCTTTGAGATTTCGCAAATCCCGCCCGTCACCTTATATTGTGCCAAAATGCCAAAATATGAACGTTTTACTGCTGATCAACTTGCAAGTCGATTTTTGTCCGGGAGGCGCGGTGGATATAGTGGGTGGCGATTCGCTGATTCCATTGGCAAATGCACGGATGCCGAAGTACGACCGGGCAGTGGGCGTGCGCGACTGGCATCCGGCGGAACACGTGAGTTTTGCATCCACGCACCTATGGCGACGACCGGGGCAGGTCATGCAGGTAGATGAGCGATCGCAACTACTATGGCACATGCACTGCGTGCAGGGCAGCTTCGGAGCGGAGTGGGCGCCGGGCTTATGGACCGCACGCCTGGACGCGGTAATCGACAAAGGTACTGACGAGCAAACCGATGGATACAGCGCTTTTGCGGGTACGCAACTGGCAGACTACCTGAATGTACGCGAAGCGAAGTCCGTCCATATTATGGGTATGGCTACTGAACACGATGTGCTGCACACCGCGCTGGATGCCATAAAGCTGGGCTTTGCAACCTCGGTAATCCGGGATGGATGTCGTCCGTTGAATCCCGAACAGGAAACCGCCGCCTGGGAAGCAATGGAAGCGGCAGGGGTTTCGATTTGCTGAACGTTGGCGATCCGTAAATTTCGTTCATCGGAAATTCAAATCCCGGGTGAGCATCCCATTGCGAAGCGAATCCTGAGCCGTAAAATTGAGCGTCAGTCCGGTTCGAATGGCGGTCGTACGCGAAGAAAAAATACCGCGCCCTTCGGAAAGGTTTGTATAAGTCGGTATCGCCTGCGCACTTGTGATGCCGGCATTGATGCGAAGTACACGCAGTGCTTCCACCAGTTCCGCCCCTGCTCCGGTGACGTGAATATCAAAAGTTTGAAAAATACGGATGCGATCAGAAACCGGTTCCAGATTGGCAGCCAGAAATTTATACAATTCGACCCCTTCGATTTCAAAAGAGAAGCGACTGGCGCTGTTGTTGTCGCGCAGCAAGTCATCCGCCAGCACCCAGACCAGTTCTTTGGCTACCAGGTCATTCGGGTTGCCGGGTTCGGATTCCAGATAATGTATAACCAAACGCAAATCAAAGATTTGGGCAAAGTCGTCGGTATTCCAGGCAAAATTGACCTTGCGGTCATACGCAAAATTGACCGGAGTGAGGGGATTGGTTTCCCGCAGCGTGATGTCGCCGAGCACAGTCGTTTCAGCGGTTACCGGAGTTTTTCCTTCTCCCCGATTGATTGTGAGGCGGATGGTTTCTCCGGCGCGCAGGTTGATGGTGGTAGCCGGAATTTTATACAAAATATTCGGCTGAGTGGCAAAGACACCCGCTTCCCGGGGGTAGCCTTCCGCTGTGCCATTCACCCGCTGCATCAAAAAGGTTTGCCCACTGGCCGGGCGTTCCAGTTGCACCTCCACCTGCTCGTCGTAATATAGCGAATCGGCGATCTGCGCAATTTTATCAGCATTGCCGCCCGGCTCCAGAAAAGCCTTTTCCACGCGGATGTAATGCGCCGTATCCTGCTGCGAGAGAAAGCCATATACGACCGGAATATCGCGCCAGGCAGCTTCCAGTTCAAAGTCGTTGGAACAACTTATGGTCAGCCAGATCAGAGCAAACAGTGCGAAGAGAAAGCGAGTGATTTTCATGTAAATGAGTTTGCGACAAATGTATAAAATTTTCGTACAGCGGGATATTACACAGGGTGGCAAACAGCCGACCAAGCTGTAAAAAGAGAGAATTTCTGACAGATTTAATATCTTGCGGCGTTACTTTTTGATGTTTCACGATTCATAAAATCCGAAAAATCATGTCTGTCAATAAAGAAGTAAAACGAATAACCACACACGTCCTCCATTCGATGAAAGCCAGTGGCGAGAAGATTTCCGTACTCACGGGCTACGATTACTCCATGGCGCGCATTCTCGATGCGGGGGGCATTGATGTGATTCTCGTCGGCGATTCTGCTTCCAATGTCATGGCCGGTCACGAAACCACCTTGCCCATTACGCTGGATCAGATGGTTTACCACGCGGCATCGGTGGTGCGGGCAGTTTCCCGGGCGCTGGTCGTTGTCGATCTGCCATTCGGCTCCTACCAAGGCAATTCCAAAGTGGCGCTGGAATCCACCATTCGCATTATGAAAGAATCCGGCGCGCACGCTATAAAGCTGGAAGGCGGTGCCGAAGTAGCCGAATCAATTAAACGCATTCTCTCCGCCGGTGTGCCAGTGATGGGACATCTGGGGCTGACGCCGCAATCCATTTACAAATTTGGCACTTACACCGTGCGCGCCAAAGAGGAAGCGGAAGCTGCCAAACTCAAGGAAGATGCACTGCTGCTGCAGGAATTAGGCTGTTTCGGGCTTGTGCTGGAAAAAATTCCCGCCCACCTGGCAAAGGAAGTAACCGAGAGCCTCTGGATACCCACCATCGGCATTGGCGCCGGGCCGCATACCGATGGGCAGGTGCTGGTCACACACGATATGCTGGGCATCACGAAGGATTTTCAGCCGCGCTTTCTGCGCCGATATCTCGATCTTTTTGATTCTATTCAACATGCCGTGGAACAATATGTGAAAGACGTGAAAACCGGAGATTTTCCCAACGAGCGGGAACAATATTAGCCTGGTGGCTCAAGTCTTAAATTGTTGACCATCAGCTAAGCTGCAAGGATCGCATGGATAAAGCAGGATAACGGCCCAATTATTCGAACGAGCCGCACTGGCAGACACCTTGATTATTATCAATTTGCAAATAAGTTTTCCAGATAAAATATATTTGCAACAAACGGCATTTTATAAACGGACAAGCAACAACCAACAGTTGAACGCAATTACGGATGAAATCAACGATTAAAATTATCCTGGCGATTTTCGCAGCGCTCTGCCTCTTCGTCGCCATTTATCTGTATCAGAAAATATTTGGCAGTGGCATACCTGCCGACCTGGAGAGCTACTACGTAGAAATTCCGACCGGCTCCACCTTTGAGGAAGTCATCAGCATTTTGCACGAGCAGGAAGTTATTGAAAATGAGGCTGTCTTTCGCGAATTGGCTGAACGCATGAGCTACAAGCGCGATCCGATGCGCAGCGGTCGGTATGAAATCAAGCCCGGCTGGTCGAACGTACAACTGATCCGCCACTTGCGAAACGGCCCGCAGGCCCCGGTCAAACTGGTGCTCAATAACGAACGACTGATAGAGGACGTTGCCGGCAAAGCTGCTTCTTTCATCGAACCCGATTCGCTCGACCTGCTTATGCTCCTGCGCGACGAGGCTTACATCCGCAGCCTGGGCTACACACCCGAAACGCTGATGAGCCTGTTTATTCCCAATACGTACGAATTTTTCTGGAACAGTACTGCCCGGCAATTCGTAGAACGCATGGTGAAAGAACACGATGCCTTTTGGGACAAAAACAACCGCCTTACCAAAGCCACCCAACTGAATATGACGCCGGAGGAAATCTATACCCTCGCATCCATTGTAGAAAAAGAAACCAACCAGCATGTGGAGAAACCCCGAATCGCCGGTGTTTATCTCAATCGCCTGAAGCTGGGCATGCGCCTGCAGGCAGACCCCACGGTCGTATTTGCGGTGCGCGAATTCGACCTCAAACGCGTACTCAACCGCCATCTGGAATTTGATTCCCCTTACAATACGTACAAATATGCCGGCTTGCCGCCCGGCCCTATCGCCATGGCCAGCATTGCCAGCATCGACGCCGTGCTCCAGGCGGAGAATCACAATTACCTTTTCTTCTGCGCCAAAGGAGACGGCACGGGCCTTCACGCTTTCGCGGAAACGCTTACCGGGCACAACCAAAATGTGGCGCGCTATGTCCGCAATCTGCGCGAACGGGGGCTGCGATAAGGTTAATGCGATCAAGCTTTTTTACGAAAATAGCCCCTGCGTTCTTTTCCTTCTTTTATATTTGCCGTTCAAAAAGAATCACCCATGCAATCCGGTCGTATCGGCATCACCAATTGGGGAAGCATTTCTGCCCTGGGCACTGCACCTGAGGCGACCTGGCAGCGCTATAAGGCACCGGATTCGCTCATCCGGAAAGTAGCTCATTTGGAGGATTGGGTTTGTGTTTTACAATCAAATGAAGAAGCGCAGGTTACAAATTTGCGGCAGCAAAATAAAAATTATGCCCCGCTCGATCGAAGCGTATTGCTCGCTATGCTGGCAGCGGAACGTGCCACTTCCCATTGGCGTCGCGATAAAACCTTCGGCATCAATATCGGCTCATCGCGCGGTGCGACGGGCTTGTGGGAGCAGCATTTTGCAGCGCATTGCAGCGGTAAAATCTCGCCACTCGCCTCCCCTACCACCACGCTCGGCAATATTTC
>CAZFBU010000053.1:8406-13562 GCA_964517175.1 uncultured Saprospiraceae bacterium | reverse complement strand
GCAGCGGTAAAATCTCGCCACTCGCCTCCCCTACCACCACGCTCGGCAATATTTCCACCTGGGTGGCGCATCACCTGCAGTCCGAAGGCTTTGCCCTGAGTCATTCGGTGACGTGCAGCACGGCATTGCACGCCATACTGAATGGCATGGTTTGGCTGGAATCCGGACGCTGCAAAAAATTCTTGGCCGGAGGCAGCGAAGCGCCCCTGACGCCTTTCACCATTGCCCAGATGCGGGCATTGCGGATTTATGCACCGACAACGGCAGCAAAATTTCCGTGCCGGGCACTCGACCCGGGTAAAAAGTCCAACACCATGGTACTTGGCGAAGGCGCCGCCTGTTTTGCATTGGAAAAAGAACCCGAGCAACCGCTGGCATGGATTTCCGGGGTCGGTTTTGTGAATGAGCGCATCGAAACGGCAACAGCTACGTCAAGTAGTGTATTTGAGCGATGTATGCGCATGGCGTTGCAGGAGGCAAAGCTCGAAACCGTGAACGCCATCGTTTGCCATGCACCCGGTACGCGCCTGGGGGATGCCGTGGAGTTGGAAGCCGTTGAGCGGACATTCGGAAAAAATATTCCCCGCCTGACTTCCAATAAGTGGAAAATTGGTCATACTTTAGGGGCATCCGGCGGGTTGAGCCTGGAATTAGCCTTATTGATTTTGCAGTACAATCAGGTGCCAGAAATACCCTATCTTGCGGTTTCAATTGGCGAAAGCCCGGAAGAAATTCAAACCGTAATGGTTAATGCAGCCGGTTTTGGCGGAAACGCCGTCAGTATTATTTTACAAAAACCCTGAGCGGCGAAAGTCTAATATTAAAAACATAGATCGATGCTCAAATTAGATATAGTTTTTACAAAAAATTGTTGATTATGAAGTCGTTACAGAATTTTCAATCAGCAATTATCAATGAACAATTACATAGATGTTATATCGTCTTATTATCGTAACCGTTTGCGTGGTCCTTTTCATCAACAGCTGTAACAGCCTGATTTCCGGGGTAACCGGAACGCATAAGCTGCGGACTTTCACAATGGACTATGTGGAACAGAATGGCATCGGCGATTCGGACTATGTCGAAATCAAGGATGCCTGGACGACCGGCGAATACCGCTTCGCCCCGCCGCGCAAGGGCGAACGCACCGGTGCCCTGCAATACCCCGTGGTGAGTCAGGAGCGCTATGAGCGCCTGGATAGCAATCTGGAGACGCGCATCGCCCTGATCGCGTGGACGGAAGCATACGATCCCAACTGTCTGGAGCAAAGCAATTGCGTAAAAGCAGGCAAAACCACCATCAAAGGCGTTGTGCGCAAAATGTCCCGAGCCAAAAACAAAGTCGATGAATTCCCTGCTATTTACGAAGTAGCCCCGCGTGCCATTTATATCGAAACGGACCAGGCGCCGCTGGCCTGGTTCTGGTACCTGGCATTCATGGGCGGAGCATTGCTGGTCGGTATTGGCACGGAGTACATTTACAATCGGCGACAGCGGAGGAAGAAGGGTTGAAAGGTTGAAGGGTTGAAAGGTTGAAGGGTTGATTTTTAAAAAATATTTAAGCGTAAAAAAATAATTATCAATGGTTAATGAGCAAAAATCCTGGACATTAGAAGAGATTCTCGAAGTTTATCATACTCCGCTTTTGGAACTGGTTTATCGCGCAGCGACGGTACATCGGGCGCATCACAACCCGAGTGAAGTGCAGATCAGCACCCTATTATCCATCAAAACCGGCGGCTGCCCGGAAGACTGTGCGTACTGTCCGCAAGCGGCGAGGTATTTTACGGATATTGACAATAACGACCTGCTGTCGAAAGAGGTCGTATTCGAAGCAGCTAAGCGCGCCAAAGCCTTTGGTTCATCGCGTTTGTGCATGGGCGCTGCCTGGCGCAATGTGGATGATAACGCCGATTTTGACCACGTGATCGAATTGGTGAAAACCGTGAACAGCCTCGATATGGAAGTCTGCTGCACGCTGGGCATGCTCACCGACGCGCAGGCACAACGGCTGGCGGATGCGGGCGTATATGCTTACAATCACAACCTCGATACGTCCGAAGAATATTATCAGGAAATCATCTCAACGCGGGGCTACGACGATCGTCTGAAAACGCTCGATAACGTTCGGAAAACCGACATGACGGTCTGTTCCGGCGGCATCATCGGCATGGGCGAATCGGTAGAAGATCGCTGCAAGATGTTGCTCACCTTGTCAAAGTTGACGCCGCAGCCGGAGTCCGTGCCGATCAATGCGCTGGTTGCAGTGGAAGGTACGCCAATGGAAAACCAGGAGCCAATACCGATCTGGGATATGGTGCGCATGGTGGCAACGGCGCGGATCGTGATGCCAAAGTCCGTCGTTCGACTTTCGGCGGGGCGCACCAGCATGAGCCGCGAAGGGCAGGCGCTTTGCTTTATGGCGGGCGCGGGTTCTATTTTTGCCGGCGACAAATTGCTCACAACCCCGAATCCGGATATTTTTGAAGATTTGGAAATGTTCGCTCAACTCGGATTGCAACCTAAAAAACCATTTGCCGATAAGGCAAAACCAGCCGTCAGAGAAAATGGACATTACGAATCGAATGGCAAGGAAAAGTGGAGCCGACCGGGGCATAAGATCGAAACCAATGTGCAATATACCAGGCAGGGAAAAGCGAAGCGGAAGGCATTGAAGGAGGAGTGATACCAATTTGGAAGTTGGAAGTCGGAAAATTGTGCTGAAGGCGTCTCTTTGGCAGAGGATTGGAAGTTTGAAGGATTTTTTAACTAAAAAATGAAAACCGGAAACCATGAAAAAAAGACAATTCATCGTTGCAGGTAATTGGAAAATGAACAAAAACTATGAAGAAGGTCGTGATCTGGCGAAACAAATCACGGAGAAGCTACAACCTTCCGAAGTGCTGGTCATTTTGGCAGCACCTTACATCCATCTCAACAGCATCAGCAACATCATTAAAGGCATTTCCAATCTGCGGCTGGCAGCGCAAAACTGTCATCAGGAAAAAAGCGGCGCTTACACTGGTGAAATTTCGGTTGATATGATCAAATCCGTTCATGCGGAATTTGTCATCATTGGTCACTCGGAGCGTCGGGAATATTTCCACGAAACGGATGATCTGCTTGCAAAAAAAGTCGATGCAACACTGGCAGGCGGGCTTCGCCCCATCTATTGCTGCGGCGAAAAACTCGACGTGCGCGAAGCGGCTAAGCATCTGCAATTGGTGGAGGAGCAACTCACAAATGGACTTTTCCACCTGCCCGCCGATCAGTTCAGAGATGTCGTCATTGCCTACGAACCCGTTTGGGCAATCGGCACCGGCAAAACGGCAACACCAAAGCAAGCGCAGGAAATGCACAAGCACATTCGCGATCTTGTCGAAAAGCAATACAATGCCGATGTAGCCGACGCAACAACCATCCTTTATGGTGGCAGCGTCAAACCCGATAACGCCAAAGAACTCTTCTCCCAGCCTGATGTGGACGGCGGGCTGGTGGGCGGTGCTTCGCTCCAGGCAGAGGATTTCGTAGCTATTGTGGATAGCTTCTCCGCCTGATGCCCGCGCCGGAGGCATTCAGTTGACGAATGTTCGGCCCAGCGGCTTTCCCCGGTCGCAATACGACGCGTTGCATTGTACAGAAAGCGAATTACAACCATCGGGAAACAACCCGACCGTGAACGCAATATACCAGCCTTGAGTGAGTGTAGTGTTTCTGAAATTTAGTGCCGATCCGGTGTCGTGTGTGTGCTTTCGTAGTGCCTGATAAGTCTGGCCTGATGTTCGGCTATCCGGTTGAGGATTTTTAACTCCTCGTTGATTTCCCGCACTTCCTGGCGGGCGTTCGGACGATAAGGTAATGTCTTCTTTTTTCGATTAATTTCTAAAATTTTTTGAATTGTCTGATTAAGGGTGACCCTTGCACGCAAGAGCCTTCTTTTAATGGATGTTGTCTTCATACCCATAAAAGTTTGGTTAGGGAATGGATTGTAGTATAGTCGAATTTACAAATATTTATACAACCTGGGGTAAAATTTAGTTCAGATGATTTACCAAAAATATCCAAACTTTAACAAACGGAATATTCAGTAGATGGGGTTAAGCGGAATTTTATTTTGTAAATAAAAAACCTGTCAGAAACAAAACGCCTCTCTGACAGGTTTATTTTTTCGTGTAATATATTTAACAATTTCTAATCTAAAAACCTTGAACGCCATTCACGGTCGTATATTTCAGGCTCAGTTTTTTCTCCGGATAGATATATTTAAACGCCGATTGACACATCAGGGTAGCTTCGTGAAATCCGCAAAGGATCAGCTTCAGTTTGCCCGGATAAGTATTAATGTCGCCGATGGCATACACGCCAAGAACATTCGTGCTATAATCGAATGTATTGACGACGATGCCATCTTTTTCAAGCTCCAGCCCCCATTCCTGTAGTGGCCCGAGCTTGGGCGCCATACCAAATAATGGCACAAAATGGTCGGTGGGCACTACCTGGTCGCCTTCCTTATTGTGACGAATGACCACTTCGTTCAACTTGCCGTTGCCATTTAAACCTACGACCTGCGCCTCGGTAATGAGCTTGATTTTGCCCGATTCGCTAAGTTCCTGCACCTTCTCCACGCTGTCTGGCGCTCCACGGAAGCCCTGACGGCG
This sequence comes from uncultured Saprospiraceae bacterium, assembly GCA_964517175.1. Lineage (GTDB taxonomy): Bacteria > Bacteroidota > Bacteroidia > Chitinophagales > Saprospiraceae > JADJNW01. The sequence continues at coordinate 8,904 of CAZFBU010000053.1, read as the reverse complement.
GTGTACCAGATAGACTTCCTGTGCTACATCCGCAAGGTAAATCGTCCAGTCCAGTGCGCTATCGCCGCCACCCGCAAGCACCACGCGCTTGTTGCGATAGACTTCCGGATTTTTGATGAAGTACTCTACCCCTTTATCTTCAAATTGTGTGATGTTGTCAATCGGCGGTTTGCGTGGCTCGAAGCTCCCCAGACCGGCAGCAATGGCTACCACCGGTGCATTGATCTCCGTGCCTCGGTTCGTTGTGATTTTGATGGAATTATCTTCCAGACGCTCCAATTTTTCTGCCCGTTCGCCCAGCGTAAAGCCAGGTTTGAACGGCTCGATTTGTTCCATTAAATTATCGACCAGTTCCTGCGCCAAAATGTGCGGATAACCGGGGATATCGTAGATCGGCTTCTTCGGATAAATCTCGGTCAATTGCCCGCCGGGTTGCGGCAAGGCATCTATCAGGTGGCATTTTAGTTTCAGCAACCCCGCTTCAAAAACCGTGAACAA